>CAZLNG010000167.1:0-6860 GCA_964560735.1 uncultured Methanosarcinales archaeon
TGAAAGGCATCAGCGCAGATATGATCCCTATAGAAGAAGCTCTTCAGGAACGCGGATGGTAACCCACCAAGTTACCCGAGTTGCGCTTCCCGAATTGCGCCTCGGGAGTACGCGGTCCTTTTCACCCAAAGTTCCACTTTTGGAGCACGGGTCCTTTTCACTCGCTTCGCTCGCTCAAGAGGACTAATTAATGTATATAGCAGTGAATTTCTCTCAAAAGGTCTAAAATAATTGTTTGGTTTTTAAACCAACTAATAATATTTTTATAAATCACTCAAACTTTAACTTAAATTTTTCCTGAGTCTTAGTTTCCTAAATCTTATGTTTTCTAGGTCTGAGAAGGTGTAACATGCCCCACATAATGGAATTAATGGGAAAAACAAGAGTAGTAGTAGAGGATGGAAAGGTTATCGAAGTCGGAGAGCCTGAAGTCCATTGGTGTCCTATATTTGCCAAGGTACGCGGAATCCAGAAGATAACTCCGGAAGAAGTTAAGAAGAACATGGAATTCAGAATCAGCGATTTCGGGATATTTACCGACAAACTCCGGCTGGAACTGGAGGATTTCTTAGGGTTTGAAGCTACCGAAGTTATGATGAACCGGGCTTTGTCGGGGGTTGCTTGATACAACAGTTACTGCCTTTGACGGCGCAGGAACTGTAGTAGCCAGCAACCCTACCCTTGTACAGGGTATGGGCGGTAGAATGTCTGGTCTTGTCGAAACCGAGCCTATCGAAGGCATTATTAATGGGATCACGGAACGAGGTGGAATTGTGCTTGATCCTACAACCGCAAAAGTGGATCCTGTTGCAGGAATAAGAACTGCTGCTGGACTCGGTTGTAAAAGAATCGCAGTAACGGTGGCCTTTGCCAGTACCGCAAAAGAATTAAGGAAGCTTGAAGCTGAACTCGGACTTGACCTGATAGTAATTGGTGTACACGTGACAGGTATCAGCAGGGGAGAAGCTCAGACTCTTCTGGAAAATGTTGATATCACAACGAGCTGTTCTTCAAAACCAATAAGAGATCTTGCAAAACCTCTTGCCCAGGTAGGCACTGCAGTTCCGCTTTTTGCCCTTACTCAGAAAGGAAAAGAACTTGTGGTCGAAAGAGCAAAAGAGGTCAAAAGCCCTCTCCTGATCAATGCCATGCCCCTGCCAGAACTGCCTGAAAACAAACAGCCCAGAGAACTGAAATAATATAAAATTAAAGCGATTTTAGAGCTTTATTTCTTTTAGCTCTTTTTTACGGCAAAATGTGCCTACTCTTCTCTGTTCAAATACCTTGGAGACATTTCTTATCCCATAATTTAAGATACCACTTATTCCAAAAAGAAATTATATTTTTATTCCCTGAATAGGTTTTTTTGCGCAAAGTGTTGGTAATGATCCTGAGTAGTTTCATAAATACAAATAGCTCTATTTCGCAACGCCCCGATCAAACAGATATTATTATTTAGTAGATTAACCGTGGAGTAAATACTATGGAAGAAGCATATAGCAAAACATTCGATACAGATTCGGAGATTCATTCGGGGGCAGAAATACGCCCTGAATGCGGCATAGAAAAAACCAAAGGCAAAAGAAAAAGTCCTTTGCTTGCCGCTCTATTATCTCTCATAATTCCGGGACTCGGCCAGGCCTATGCAGGTGATCTGCTTAGAGGATTTGCATTACTTGCGGGACTGGGGATTAGCTTCTGTTTGATGGCTCTCATTATTGGATTTCTCACATTTCCCGCTATTTGGATATTTGCAGTAATAGACGCATACAAAATAGTAAAAAAACAGAATGATGAAATTGGGTCGTCTCAGTAAGCTGTTGATTATAGTTCGCACAGAAATTGTTTTCACTTTATAAATCTTGTTTTATTCTAGAATTGTGTCAAAAACGCAAATAATTCATCTGCTGTCTACAGTTTAAACAAAAGGAGAAAACGCAGAAAACGTGAACTAATAACATGATAATATCAATAATCAAAATTATGAGATGCACCACACACCATGACTGGTGTCAATAATATTGGGTGGTTCAGGTGAACGACGAAATTTTTGAACAAATCCACAAAAGCTTAACTGTGGAACAAATAATGACCCCAAAAGAAGAGCTTTATTTCCATCCTCAAGATTCAAAATTTCATAAAGAAATAACTATCTTTCCTATTGAAAATGAAGACGGGACAATCATTAGATATTATGATAGCAAGGGTTCCAGAGAACATTATATATTGCCGAATAAGATGGTTTCAAAAAACCTGGATATAATGTCTTTAATCAAAATGCTGGATAAAAACTCCTTTTTCTTTGTAATCCATGACGAAATCGTAGGGATAGTTACTGTTGCAGACTTAAGGAAAGGGGCTGTGAGGATGTTCTTCTATTTACTGCTTTACAGGCTGGAAAACCAGATGAAAATGTTTTTCAAAAAGAGGATGCCAGAAGCTGAATTTATAGAACTTGCAAAACCTAAGTGCAGATCACAAAAAAGAGTGTATGAACTCTCTGTTTTTGAAGAGTGCAGCTTTTATGATTACCTTGTAGCCCTGAAAAATTATGATGCTTTTAAGAAAAAACACGGTTTGTCAATAAGAGATATCGAGCAATTCGGAGGCCTTGATAAATTCAGGAACTGGATCATGCACCCTTCAAGAGAAGAAGTTAAAGTAAAGATAGACTCAGATCTGGAGTATAATCGTTACCTGTTCAAGCAACTTGATAGAATTCAGAAACTCGAAATATTATTGCAGGACTCATAAGATTTTTTATCTATTTTAGGATCATATTGATTTCCAGACCTTTGCCAGCGATTCCCCTTTCACGTGGATTTTAAATTCAAATAAATATCCGAAAGGCGTCATTGAGGTTTCAAATCCTTTTACAGTTAGTTTGTCCCTGATTGTTTTAATCGCATCTTCAGCAAATTCGATACTCGATTTGCTCTCAGATAGATGTCCGAAAGAATGCAGAACTACCTTGTTTCTATCTGTTTTTTTAGCCAGCCAACTGATATTATTTACAGCCTTTTTAACAACCCTGTCTTTCTGATCCTCGTCCTCTTTCTCAACGTTAATGAAAATGACCAGGGAATCAGTTGTTGATTTTTCGACCTCACAGGTCTCAGCAGAGTCGACGGTCTTGCTGAACGTTTTATACCAGAACTCATCAGTATCGAACATCAATAGCTTCATCGTGATCACACAGAGGTATTCGTTTTTGCAATAATCTCAGGATTGAGGAGCAGGCTCAATGGGCATATAATTCCATCGTGTGCCTGTCTGATAGGCTTACCATTGTTAGTGCCCGAGCATATTATTACCAGCTTTAAAAAAGGAGTTTAAGAACCTTAATTTAAAAATGAGTGGAAAAAGGAAGCTAGATCCACTCATAGAGAAATTACTCATGGAGGTAATATTTTACAGAGGCAGTATTTACAGCAATATCACAGAGGCCCTGCATATTTACTCATAATGTCTTCCAGCAAAGTAAGCCCGCCACTGAATCCTGCGTAATTGTGCTCAAGCACAACACGGTCATATGAAGGGAATGAAACCGTCAGATGTATGGCATTGAATTCAGGGCCGGCTATATTACTTTCGAGAGAACTCGCAAGCAGGAATAAAAAACTCCTGTCTTTTAAATTCTGCCGAATCCTGTAGGCGTCAACTTCATAAATTATCTCAGGCCATGCAGGAGTTTCAAGGCCAGTTGTCAGTTCTTCGTTTATTAATTCACGGGCCTCCTCAGGTGGATTATCCGTTATCTGGACAATGTCAGGCAGATATCCCACCTCATTTGCAAGGTATTTTGTGATGCTTACAGCCGCATTACTGTCGGCAACAACCGCGAGATACGGATGTGGTCTGACGATCAAAAGTATGTCGCCAATGTATTCTGCAAATCTGTACGCTCGCCTTTCCTCTCTAGCAATCAGATCTTCAATAATATCGGTTGAAACATCTAACCTTTCTCCGACTACTCTCAGAAACTCTGCGGTTTGCTTGGGTCCGATCGGTACGCCAGGGAAGGAGATATAGGGAGTGTCGAACTTTTCTTCCAGCTTCTTTACAGTTTTATGTCCAATCCAGGATGAGAGGACAATATTATATTCAGCAGCTGGAATTTTTTTCAGATTTTCAAGAGCATCAAACTCTCCTACGATAAGATTTGGCTTTAAGCCTATGCTTTCAAGAAGCTCTTTTATCACCCTTGCTTCCCCTTTCCAGAATATGTGCTGGGAAGGAACTATCCCGAATACGTTTACCAGCCCTTTTTCTTTTGGAACCTCTTCAAGAAGTTGATCGATTACAGCATCAAAGAAGTACTCATAGCCGTCGTATGAGGTCCCTGCAAATCCGGAAGTATTCACATGTATGATCGGGACTTCAGGGTTATTTTCTTTATACCTTCTGATAACCGACCCCACATCATCTCCGATAAGTGAAGGAACACAGCCAGAGATGACTGCAAACACCTCTCCATTTACAAGTTCTACCGTTGATTCAATAAGACTTGCAAGTTTTTTTTCACCGCCGAAAATAACATGCTCTTCAACTAAAGAGGAACAGGGAGTGCTTGTCCCTCCGTAAGGACCTCCGGCGTTCTGGCCTCCTCCGTAAAATTGGCCGAAAAGCTGTCCAATTCCACATCCTGCCCCAGAATGAAGTATAGGAACAATTCCAAATATGCCTAATGCTGTTGAATATGCCCCTCCGAGTGCACAGGAGTAGCGGGGTGCTTCGATAGCACCTGATATAAGATTATTTGGCTCTAAAGATTCACTTATTACCATAATTACACCTGATTTAGTCCTCTGCTTTCAGATAATATAGCGAGTTCGGCTGTTTGTACCACCAGTCTTTATACGTGCTCTGCGTTTTTTCTTTCATTGTTCTCTGATAAGAATGGCTTTTTAATGACTGCAAAAGGAAATTTCCAAATGCGATAGCTCCTGTATAGCCACTCTGGGAACTCCAGGGATGTGGATCGGACCTTAAGGCATGCACCCTTGTAACACCTTTGTCACGCTTAAATGCGCCTCCCTGGAACGGGCAGGTCATTGCGATATCTGGATCTCGCTGATTTGTTATATGTGTCTGTTCTGCAGCCTGGAAAGTATTTACCAAGATGTCAAAGTCGCCTATCTGAGCAATCAATTTCTCAAGATCCTTAAGTATGAGGTTGTCAAAGTCCTGGCACATTGCAGCTGAAGATTTAAGGCCAAGTTCATCAAAGTACGGGACCTGTGCCAGAAGTCTTCCCTGACCAAGTGCACCCAGCACTTCTACCTTCTCCCCATTGCCTTTGAAGTTTTCAAATTCATGCCTGATTGCCTTAAGTTTTGGAAGCCATTTTTCGTGCTCTTCTTTTATGAGGGCTTCTACTTCCTTTTCTTTTCCAGTATGTCTTGCAATCTCCCTGAGCCACTCATCAGTGTGGGCAATTCCCATTGGAGAGGGATAGAGGAAATAAGGAACTCCATATTCCTGTTCAAGCCCGCGGGCAAGATAGTCAGTATAAGTTGGGCATAGTGGTGCAGTAACTGCAGCTTCTGAAAGCTGTTCAAACTGCTCCACAGATGCAAATTCAGGGACGAAGTTAACTCTAAGTCCGACTTTTCCCAGCAGGCGCTTTATTTCCAGCCTGTCCTGCCAGGTGTAGGAGAGCATGCTTGCCACATTTACCAGATCTTTTTGCTTCTTTTCTGGCTTTTTGACAAGGTATTTCAGGACTGCATGCCAGAAGGCATCATAGCCGGTCTGGACAAGCCTTGAGCGTGAGCCTTCACAATGAATAGGCACTATTGTTGCCTTTACCTGTGGCTGGAATTTTGATACAACTCCTTCTATGTCCTCTCCGATTATTCCTGAAGTACAGGATGTAAGTATGAAGATTGCTTTGGGATTGTACCGTTTCTCAGCCTCGAGTATTGCTGCGCCGAGTTTTTCACCGGCACCGTAGACAACATCTTTTTCCCCTATGTTTGTCGTAATCCAGTGGAGGTCGTAATTGGCAGGGCGGCCAAGTTCAACAGGGACATGCCTGTAGAGTTCACGGTACCCAAGAGCTGAAGATGAGCAGCCTACAGGTGCATGATATATAGCTACAGCATCACGGATTGTTCCGATCCTTACTGAAAGATAGAAGTTCAGAACACAACCGCTTGACTGCTGAAAATTCCTCTCTCTTTGCCTGAGGCAGCCGCTACGGGCTTCTTTTGCAAGATCACTTGCCTTTCCATACCAGACATTTATGCCGTTTGCCCTCTGTTCTCTGTTGGGACATGTAGCCCGTGATAGGTCGATCCTTTCCTCGATCAGTTCTTTTTCAGTAAGTTCTGTTCCTGACATTAATATTACTCCGTAGGAGACCTTTTTTTCGTAATGAATTCGTCTCCAGTATATTCTGCTCCTTGCATCATTACGTCTAATTGAAATTGGTGAATATATAAATCGGGAATTAAGCAAAAATGTGATCTAGTTTCTCATTATCCGAATTTTTGCGGCAAAAAAAGAATTTTTGAAGACTTCAACAAATCAATAGTTAAGGATGTTTAGTATAGGCTGTAGATCTCAATTCTGAGAGCTTTCTGTAAGGCTATGTTATTTAAGTTAATTTTTAGAAGAATGGCTATGGCATGTGATTAGAAGGAAAAAATGATATGAGCTGTTGAATAGTGAAATTGGGGAGGGCTGAAAAGAAAATCAAAGGAAAGATAATCAGTCGTGTCCATGAGTTATTGATCAATTCCGAAAAACCGAATACATCTCGTGAATTTGAGAAAAATGAAGAGAGATTCTTATGCTTACTGTTTTCAATAACTTGTGCCCATTACCAGATAATCGGAATATGGGCAATATACAGA
>CAZLNG010000168.1:0-6830 GCA_964560735.1 uncultured Methanosarcinales archaeon
TTATCTATTATAATATCCCTCTGTCTTGTTTGATGAAGTATTTAGTTCAACCTAGGTTAATTACTTTCAAAAGACATAATGGTACTGAATTGCAGCTCTTATTTCTAGGAAAAGTTATTGGTAGAAGATTTCCAGGAGAAGAGTGGAAGATAAAATTTCCTTTTAAATTCTTCCTACACGAGGCTAGTCTATCAGATTAATAGATATTTTTAGAAAGGTGAGAATACTATGCTAAAAGTCAATCAAATGGTAGTCTTTAGAGAGGAATTTGATGATAGCTCTCTATTATTTGATCCTGTAATCGGAAGAGCTTTCTATTTGAATAATGTAGCTACTTTTATTTGGAAGCAGCTATGCTTAGAACGCAGTCCAGATTTAATTGAAAGCGAAATTAAATCTGAATTTTCAAATATTCCACAAAATCTACGAATAGACATAGAGGACTTCTTAAAATCGTTAATAGATAATGGGTTTGTTGGGAATGAGGTTTGATTCATGAAACTGATGAGATCTCCAAGAAAATTACACATTGACATTACTAGTCGATGTAACCTCAGATGTTCTTATTGTTACCATTTTTCAGGCCCTGGAGACGTACCTGAAGATTTACCTACAACAGAGTGGCTTAAGTTCTTTGAAGAACTTCGAGAGTGCACCGTAATGAACATAACTATAGCAGGAGGAGAGCCTTTTTATCGTGATGATTTTAAAGAGATTCTAGAGGGTGTGGTCAGAAATAAGATGAGATATGAGATAGCTTCTAATGGCACTTTGATTACAAAGGAAATGGCTGAGTTCCTAGCTTCAACTAAACGATGCGATAGTGTTCAAATTTCAATCGATGGATCAACTCCTACAACTCACGAATCTTGTAGAGGAAGCGGAACGTTTTATAGAGCTTTGGAGGGAATCTCAAATCTCAAAGAAAGTGGTATTAATACTACTGTAAGGGTTACTATTCATAAACATAATTTCTATGATCTAGAAAACGTTGCTAAACTTCTTCTTGATGATCTCGACTTACCATTTTTTTCCACGAATTCTGCATCTTACTTTGGTCTCTGTAAGCAGGATGCAGACCATATTATTCTTACTCCAGAAGAGAGGTCCATTGCTATTGAAGTTCTCCAAAAACTAAACAGAAAATATAATGGAAGAATAATAGCAATGGCAGGTCCTCTAAGGGAAGGGCAAATTTGGGAAAACATGGAAAACTCTCTCTTAAAAGATCTACCAAAATTGCCTGGCGGAGGTAACCTAGCATTTTGCGAGAATATTATGAAAGAAATGGCTGTTAGAGCTGACGGTACAATATCTCCTTGCCCTATATTATATCATATAAATTTAGGAAAAATAAATAAAGACAAAATCCTAGATATTTGGAAAGACCATCCGGAATTTAAAAGACTAAGAGAGCGTAGCAACATACCATTGAGAGGCTTTCAGTTCTGCCAAGATTGTATCTATATAAAATATTGTAATGGAGGTTGCCCTGCTTCTGCGTATGAACTAGTGGGTGAGGAAAATCATCCTAGTCCCGATATATGTCTCAAGCGTTTCTTAGAGGAAGGAGGCAGATTACCTTCCACTAATTTGCCAGAATGTGATCAAGCTTGATTAAATATAATTAATAAATCCACTTTATATAGATGTGTATGTATTTTTGTGAACTTTACTACTGAAATCTGCAATCAGAATATGTTAATCAAAGAAATCCTAAGGAGGGTTTTTGAATAGACCACAAGTACATCCCTAAATATGCGTGTGGGAATTAACGCTTAACTGTAACATGAGATGCATACATTGTGGTTCGAGAGCAAGGAAAGCAAGAGATAAAGAGCTCACTATTTTGATGAATGCCTTAACGTTGCAAGTGAGTTACCGGATCTTGGATATAAGCGTGATACACTCATTGGTGGAAAAAATCTTTCTCTATAATGGTTGGGAAAAGATAGCGGGAAAGTTATCCAATGGTGGGATCAAAGTCAAAATAGTACCAATGCTTCTCTAATTGGAAATGATCAAACTAATCAAATTAAATATGCTCTGTTGACTAATTAGGCATATCATGGACGGCATGGAAAAGAATCATAACAGAATCAGGAACTCTAAGGATTCTTCCCAAGGTTCCGTTGCAAAAAAATTATGAAAAGGATTACTGAAATAAGTAGAAATTTAGGAGTATATGTTTGCCAGTAAATTTTTTGTTATGATGCATGCGCTCAGAACTGAATTTACAAGAGAAAAAGAAATTAATATTCTCCGTCTTAAACGCGCACTTTCTCTCGTTTGGCAAAGTGCACCGGGATGGACCCTGGCAAATGCATTTCTCGTAGTACTGCAAGGTGTCCTACCACTTGCTTCTCTCTATCTTATGAAGCTGATAGTGGACTCCTTGGCAGCTGGTATTAGCTCAACCAACAAAGAGACAGTTTTTGGTCACATTCTATTTCTAATCTTCCTTGCAGCAGGCGTAGCTTTTCTCACTACTCTGAGCCGCTCAGCCTCATCTATTGTCAGTGAAAATCAGGCAGCTATGGTCTCAGACCATATTCTTGATTTGCTCCATGCCAAATCTATAGAAGTCGATCTTGAATACTACGAAGATCCCAAGTATTACGACACTCTGCATAGAGCCCAAAATGATGCTCCTTTCAGGCCGACACGCATAGTCAATGGTCTTGTCCAGATAGGCCAGAGTAGCCTATCTTTGATCACCGTTTTTTGGTTAATCGCTTCTCTTAGCTGGGTTGTGGCTGTAGCCCTCACTATCACAGCCATACCAACAGCTCTTGTCCGCCTGATATACTCAGACAAAACCTATCGCTGGCAACGTGCCTGTACAGCAAAAGAACGAAAAGCTTGGTATTTTCACTGGCTTCTCACTGGCGATAGCCATGCCAAAGAAATTAGACTTTTCGAGCTTGGGCCCTTGTTTATAAAAAGGTACCATAACCTCCGTAAAGATCTCCGAAGCGAAAGGATGTTCATAACAACCAGAAGGTCTGCAGCAGATTTGGTGGCCCAAACTATAAGCGTTGTAGCTATTTTTGGCAGTTTTGTGTTAATAGCTCAAAGGGCTTTCCAGGGCAGCATAACTCTTGGTGACCTAGTCATGTATTTCGGGGCTTTACAACAGGGGCAGTCTTTTCTTTCCAACCTCTTGAACGGTTTTGCAGGACTTTATGAGGATAATCTCTTCCTGACAACTCTTTATGAATTCCTTGATCTCAAGCCTAATGTGAAAGAATCAGAAAATCCGGTGCCGATACCTGAAATAATGAAAAAAGGAATCTCCTTTGAGCATGTGGAATTCTGTTATCCTGGTCAGGGAACCAGAATACTTGAGGATATCAACTTGCACATAAATCCTGGCCAGATTATAGCCCTTGTAGGAGAAAACGGGTCAGGAAAAACTACTCTTATAAAACTTCTTTGCAGACTCTACGATCCTACAGATGGAAGGATTACATTGGATGGAATCGATCTTCGCGACCTAAGGATAACGGAGTTAAGAAAGGGGATCAGTGTTGTTTTTCAGGATTATGCACACTACAACCTGACAGCTAGGGAAAATATTTGGTTTGGAAACACAAATATACTTCCCAATTCAGGAAATATTCTTCAAGCAGCAGAATGTTCGGGAGCAAATCATGTTATTGACCGCCTTGATAATGGCTATGAGACTATTTTGGGAAAATGGTTCGAAGACGGTACAGAGTTGAGTATTGGTGAATGGCAAAAAGTTGCCCTTGCCAGAGCTTTTTTACGTGATTCTCAGGTGATTGTGATGGACGAGCCTACAAGTTCTCTTGATCCTAAAGCTGAAGATGAAGTATTCAAAAAATTCCGACAACTTGTTGCAGGTAGGACTGCCATAATAATTAGTCATAGGCTTTCGACAATCAAAATGGCTGATTGTATCTATTTTTTAAAAGATGGTAGGATTTTGGAGAATGGGAGTCATGAGGAATTGATGGCTCTTGATAGTGAATACTCACAACTTTTTAAGATTCAATCTCAGCATTATACATAAAGAAACGAGGAGAAACTGGTGGAGATGGGATTAATATGGTCCAATTATATTTGTCGACTGAAGATAAACTCCTTTTATACTGCTCAAGATTAAGCATAAATGGGGATGTTAGGTATAAAATCATAGAAATTTTAAGCAATCCCTTGGATTGGAATTATATTGTAGAATGTTCTATGAAACAGGGCATTACACCGCTATTTTACTGGAATCTGAAAAAAATTAGCAATGGCAATGATGTGCCTTCTGAAGTCATGAAGAATCTGGAGAAAATGTATTATAGTAATCTTGCTCGGAATATGCTTCTTTATGACGAATTAAATAAGATTCTTAAGGTTTTTAATAAAGCAGGTATCGATGTTATAGTCCTGAAAGGAGCCTTCTTGGCAGAAGAGATTTATAAAAATATCGGTCTAAGGCCAATGGGCGATATTGATCTGCTTGTTAAAGAGAAAGATCTGCAAAAAGCCAATGTAGAACTCACTAAGTTAAAGTACGCTGTTGCAACTATTTTTCTAACAAAATCGCATGAACAATTTCAAACAGTACTAAATAACGAACTAGCATTTATACAACAAAACAAAAAAATCTTTATTGAAATTCATTGGGACATTCAACCACATCATAGCAATTTCAAAGTCGATATTGATAATCTTTGGGAGAATGCTAAACCAATAAAAATAGCCGATACCGAGACATTAACGCTTGCCTCTGAAGATATGTTGCAGCACCTTTGCCTTCACTTGGATAAACACATTAATGGGGGCTCTCCTAAACCTCTTAGAGATTATTGTGATATCGCAGAGGTCATTAGGTATTACAAGGAGACGATTAACTGGGATTACCTTTTGCAAAACTCGAAGGATTATGGAATAGAAGAGCCGATTTTCCAAAATCTGTCTATTGCCAACAAGTATTTCGAAGTGTTCATACCAGAAAATATTCTCAGTGAACTTGAACCTGTTAAATACAAAGCTAGTTTTGAGGAAATATTTAAAGGAACATTTAAAGGTAATTCAAGTGAAAACCGGTGGAATATTATTAATTATCTTATGAATTCGGAAAAAGTAAAAGGAAATTGGATGAAAGCTCAAATTTTATTCGGATATTTTTTTCCATCTAAAGATTATATGATGTATCGCTATTCCACACAGAATAAAAATCAGGTTTATATATGTTATTTAATTCGCTCAAGCACCGCTTTTAGATTGGGACTGAGCAGCTTGAAGCAATTGCCCCACTATGTACTTAGATCTACTTTGAAAAGGAACTTATGAGTACTGAAAAAAGCACATGCACCTTGTCTGAAATACTATAGAGAAAATCCTTTGCCTACAATTCTCAGCAATGACCTACATCTCAAAAATTCAGTTCAAATCTTATTGATTAAAAGTAACGACTCCAAAATATATAAAATGGTTGTACCAGAACGTAATTAATAGGCTTTTAGCCAGTGGCTGCCCTAATTTTAACTCCAACGTTTGGCTATAACACCTTAAAGCTTGATGCCATATTAAAGGGCAACCACTTATCTTCTCTCTTACTTTATCCCCGAGTCTTAGTACTCCAAAATCAAGCCCGAAAAGCCCTCTACTATCCTCTTAGCCATGATTTGTTTCAAGTCTTTAGTGATTTATTCCTCCTCCCCTATCTTTTGCCATAGGCCCAGTGAAAATGCGGTGTTTGCGTCTTCTACAGGCATCTTAACCTTTTTCTTATCCTCTTGCAGGTAGTAATCAGACTGGATCATAAATTGCTTGTGTTCCCCAGCTTCTTCTCTAAATAGCTGGCTATTGCATTTTACTGCCATTTCATCACAAGCATTTGAAACCAGGTTATAGATCCTGTACGACATCCTTTGAGTGAAAAGTTTCGTAATCTTATCCTGAAAACCGTTATTTTCGCCTTTCTCAACATAATATTTCTCTGCACTAGCCATGACCTTATTGCAGTATCTGCCTAGAAGGAAAAAAGCTTTTTTTGCATTTGCGTCGCCTTCACCAAAGAATTTCTTATTTTTCGCAAAATAATCATCTATTGAACTATATTTGTTTTCCATTTTATCATTCCACTGTATTAATTTTTAATCAAACTCATTAATACTGTGGCACCTTTATGTAATTTTGGTTGAAAAAACGCAATCAATAGGCTCTGGATAATATGGAAAAGATGCGAATATTACATAAACGGGATAATATATTTGGACTGGAAATAAAGGTCTAGATTTAATTCTCTAGAAGAGTCTACCAGGGACACCTGCACCCATCAAAATAACCTTGAATATTGGCTCCATGTTCCTCTTAGCCAGGACTTTTGTAAAGTCAGGAGTAATATGATTACCTTTAGATTTCCTTCCCTTAAAAGAAGACCTATTGCCTGTATTTTCATTCAAGCCAGGAGCAATTATTACGGGCCAGAAAAAATTCAACATTCCCGAATTTAGTTCCTACTTTGCCGTCCTCATGTATACGTGCGTAAATTCCTTTATAATTATACGGGAGCGCCGTCAGACTCTTCCTCTTCCATAGGGATAGTTGAAATTCCTTGTAATTTTCCTCTTTTTTGCCCTTAAAATTGATTGATTCTATCCTAAAATTTTAAATTTATTATCCATCCTAGTCCTGCATGATCCCTTTAATATCCCGAACTTTATTTGAACTTAATTTGCCAAAAAACATGACCAGCTGGCTCTAATGACATAAAAAACATATTGGTTGAACTAGATAATTATTTTTATGATCTCATCTTTACAAATCAAGCGTTATAAGGACTTTGAAAAGAACATCTTACCAAAGAT
>CAZLNG010000169.1:0-6812 GCA_964560735.1 uncultured Methanosarcinales archaeon
GGGTATAATATCACTGCATAATATTTTTATTTACCGCATGTTTTTTTAAGTTTCTTAAAGAAATTTTAAGAAATCTCTTAAATGAGTGTATTTTTCAAAACAGAAACGTTAACATAAGACATTAAATGAAAAACTCTGTAGACCTTGAAAATGCACTAAACTCTTAAGAAAAACGAACACGATCTCATTGAAATTTTGAGCTCTGTGGATTCTGCTATAGGCTTGCAGCTTCACTCATCTTGTAGGCATAACTCCTCCCTTGCAGCAGTTCATTCACTTGTTCTACCTGCACCCAATACCTAACAATATTCCTAAGGTAATTCCAGAAATTGAATCTAAACTGCAGGTGTCCATGTGAGTCCAGACACAAAGCTACATACAAGGCAAGAAAAGTGTGAAGAAATATTATATTGAAAGGGACGAAGAGTGGTTAACCTAGTGTCAAGCCAAATTAGTTTTGAATCACTATAAGCTCTAATTACATTTTCTCTGGTGAGAAGATATCAAGGATATATTCCATAATTAATTTGCCATGACACTAGCACTGCGATTCCGAAGTATGTTAATAAAACCTGACTTTTGAATCTACCCATCAATCACGAATTTCCTATCAAATAAGGAATTTATTTTGGAATCGAAGCACTAGTTTCAATCTCTAACGAGTTCTTACGCATACTAGGCTTCTGCACCTTATTCTTTTCTTTCTCTTTGTCTTCTTTACAAACAATCCTCGTTACAGGACTGCTAGAAGGTTTTTCAAGAATATCCTCATTACCTCTAACTTGAAGTTAACAAAATTAGAAAAAGGGGGAAAAATAAGTCCCTTCAAAAAACAAAATAATTCAAGTTGTAATCATTAGACAACTCAGTCCATTATCCCGCCTGTATTTGCAGAATGAACAGCACGCTGATATCTGGCAAGGTAACCTGTTATTTCTGTTTTAGGAGGCACAAAGGCAGCCTTTCGTTGCTTAAGTTCTTCTTCAGAAACTTTCAGATTCAGTATTCTTTCAGGAATATTAATTTCAATCATATCCCCATCTTTTACAAGAGCAATTGGCCCTCCTTCAATGGCTTCAGGGGAGACATGTCCGATACAGGGCCCACGAGTACCTCCAGAAAAGCGTCCATCAGTTACCAATGCTACCGATTCTAAAAGCCCCATACCTCCAAGTGCAGCTGTGGCAGCAAGCATTTCCCTCATCCCTGGACCACCTTTGGGACCTTCATACTGTATAATTACAACGTCTCCAGGATTCACTTTGCCTGCAAGAATATTTTGCATAGCATTTTTTTCGCCGTCATAAACCCGGGCAGGCCCTGTGTGGATATGCATACCAGGATCAACTGCAGATTGTTTTACAACTGCACCGTCGGGGGCAAGGCTTCCTTTGAGGACTGCAATTCCTCCCTCTGGATGGATGGGATTCTCAAGAGTTCCAATAATCTCTTTATTGAGCTTTGGATTAACGATATCCAGCTCTTCAAGGTTTTTCCCGATAGTCTTGCCGTTAACCGTAAACTGATCCAGATGAAGTTTAAGGGAAAGTCTCTGTATAATTGCCTGAACTCCGCCTGCTCTATCAAAGTGTAGCATGAAATTTGATCCACCAGGACGAAGCGATATTAGATGAGGAGTCGTTCTGCTCAATTCATCAAAGGCTTCAAGAGGAAGTTTTAGTCCGAATTCGTGGGCAAGGGCAGGAAGATGTAGAGTAGTGTTCGTGCTCCCTCCGATGGCCAGATCCACCATTATGGCATTCTCAAAAGATTTGAAAGTAACAATCTTTCTGGGAGTCAGGTCCTCTTTAACCATTTCTACGATACGTTCGCCAGATTCTTTGGCTATCCTCATCTTTTTTGCATCCACGGCATGTGCAGTTGCACAACCAGGAAGGCTCAGCCCAAGAGCCTCAGTCATACAGGCCATAGTATTTGCCGTGAACATTCCTGCACAGGATCCTGCTCCCGTACAGGAAAAATTTTCAAGTCTTATAAGATCGTCGTCTGTGATTTTTCCAACTCTGTGAGCCCCCACACCTTCAGAGACTGAAATAAAATCTTTGTAACCATCATCCACATATCCAGGAAGCATTGGCCCGCCGGTTACGACAATTGCAGGGATATCAAGTCTACCTGCCGCCATAAGGTGCCCTGGCACAATCTTGTCACACGTGGGCATAAGAACCATACCATCAAATTGATGGGCTTTAACCATAAGTTCAATTGTGTCTTCAATAATTTCTCTGCTAGGAAGAGAATACTTCATACCCTCATGCCCCATTGCGATTCCATCACAAACCCCAATGGTATGAAATTCAAAGGGAACTCCCCCGGCATTCCTGATACCAGCTTTTACAGCCTCAGCGAGTTTATTCAAGTGCATATGGCCAGGAATTATTTCGTTCCAGGAATTGACGACTGCGATGAACGGTTTCTTCATTTCCGAATCTGTAACTCCAGTCGCTTTCAAGAGTGAGCGGTTGGGAGATCGTTCCGGTCCCTCTTTGATAATGTCGCTTCTCATGTTAAATCTCCATAGAATTCGCGGTGAGAGTTAAAAGTTATGATGTATATACGGCTTACGCACTTGAGACTAATTCAAAGAGATTAGAAACACCTTGACAGAGTAAAGCATTCAAGTATTGAGCGTATTCTGTAAAGACTCCTGCTATTCAATGAACAGGATAAGTTTATTAATCGTAGGCAATTATTGGAACTAAAAATCTCTTATAGAGAATAGCCACCTCTGAGATGATTAAAAAATGGACTCAATGGAAAAAATCTTTGGAAAAACCGCACAAATGACAGTGCTTAAGAACCTGATCGAAAACCAGAACGAACCAACCTACCTTTCAGGAATAGCTGAAGCAACTGGACTATCACATTCCAGTGTAGCGAGGGTTATTGCACCTCTGGTTGCATCAGGTGTTGTTCAAGAAAAAATGTTGGGAAAGCAAGTAAGACTTTTCCAGCTCAACATGGAAAGCGAAGCAACAAATGTAATAGTGAATTTTTACAGTAAAATTAACGAGGCAGTAAATTAAGTAGAAGGTAAGGGGAAGTTCTGGCTTCCCAGTTTTTTTTAATTATTGTTTTTATCGAGAGATTATCCTTTAATAGAACTGATTGAGCTTTATGATAACGTTCAAAGGATTTTTTCTTCAAGACTTTGTCCTTCAAGACTTTGTCCTTCAAGATTTACTACTTTTATATTTTTAACAGGAATTGATATCACATCTGGATTCATAGGCGTGGGTGTCGAGAAAAACTTATGAACAATATTAAAATCTGCAATAATCATCCCCTCCACTCCTTTATTTAATTCGCATAACTTAAAAGTTCGATCATCTTTTCTCTTGAATCCTTTGCTTACTAGTCCTGGGAAATAGCTATCTTTCATTCGCCCAAAAATTGCTGTTCCACCATATTTAGCTGTGTTTGAAATTATAACATAAGAAAAGCTATTCTCTACATGTGCATGAGCATCTTGATGGAATCTCCTGCTTGCAGAATTGAACGAAGGAACAAATAAAATATCAACATCTGGTCTTTTCCGATAATCAGTGCATAAATTCCCAAAATCCCTGCAAATCAGCACTATAAATTTCCCATAAGAAGTCGGGTAAGTGTTTATTCTTTCCCCTGATACCATACCAAGACCACATACTATGGGGTCTTCAAATTCAGAGGGCGTTATTTTAAACTGTGGAGGCAAAGTTTTCGTATCTGAACCCATAATAACCCTGCAGACGTTATGTCCTTCTAGATCGTAATAACTGCCTGCAATAATTATTATGTCTGGATAGCGTTTTTCTATTTCAGAAAGCCAATTCTCACAAATACATAACTCGGGTAGACATACAATGTTAACATTTTCTTTGTTAGCTGTGTCAAGAACTTTAAAAACTTTATCCCGGGTTGTTTCTTTGTTTTTTATTTGCGGTGGAAATGATTCAGTTAGTTCAAAGGACATTTGAACAGTACCTATCTTTACAATATCTTTCCCTAACTGCTCTTTATAAGCAAAATAGTCTATATTCTGTTTATCCAGATTATTTGATTCAAGGGCCTTATTTTTATAGATAGAACTTTTAAAAGGTTTTGTTTTAAAGCCTTCGTAGAGCGTTATTTCGCTCCTACAGTGATTCATTTGTTCCGCAGAATTTTCAATAATTTTCTGAAGAGGACCTTCTATAGTACTTGCGATTTTTTTCAGTTCAAAATAACAATTTTCAAAAGCTTTCTCTTCCGTCCACATAGCAAACTTTTTGTATTGTTCAAGTGATTCTATACAAGCTATGAGTTTATGTAGAGACTGTAGAAAACTTTTCCCTTTTCTATTTTCTCTGTATATTTTATCACAATAGGAAAGGTCTTCTTCCCATTTTTTTATTTTTTCTTGTAATCTTTGAACTTCTTCCTGTTTGGTTACTGCAAGCATGTAGTCAAGGATCTCACAAAGGCACCTCATTGAAAGGGAACAGGCATTACAATTTTCGTTGTGTAGCGGAGATACCTCTGCTGCTAGTTTATAGTATTCAGAAGCATCATATATACCATTCATTATTTCTTTAAACGTTTCAATAGTATATGGTGACTGAAGATCAGGCATGTCTAGTTTGCGAATTTTAGCTCTTCCTTTAAGAGTATATCCGTTGGTCAAAAATGTACCCTTATATTCCTCCCCAGCATGTTTACTTGCTTCAATGTACTTATCCCCAGAGGTTTCAGCATACTGACCACTTTCTTGATATTTTTTTAAATCATAATACCTGCTCACGAGATCTTCGTATAAACATGCGAGAATAAGGTGTCCATTAGTAATGTCACCCTTTTCATTAAATAAGCTGGATGCAATATTTGCTCTCTCAATAGCTTTCTGTTCTAAATTCATTGAGACTAGAAGTAAACTATAACTAGCGTGACGATTTGGATTTTCAGGATCTAATTCAATTGCACACTGGTATTCTATCTCAGCTTCTTTCTCACGTCCCAGATCTCTTAATAGATTTCCATAATTATAGTGTGCACTCACATGTTTAGGATTTAATTCAATTGCATACTTGTATTGCGTCTCAGCTTCTTTCTCACGCCCTATATCTTTCAGGAGGTGTCCATAATTGTAGTAAATATCCACATCTTCAGGATTTAATTTGTTTGCAATTTGATACTGTATTTCAGCTTCTTTTATGCGTCCTAGTTCTCTTAAAAGATTTCCGTAATTATAATGTACTGTTCCATCATTGGGTTTGGACTTCAGAGCAAGTAGATACTGAGTTTCAGCTTCTTTTGTATGTCCCAGTTCTTGCAAGAGAGCTCCATAATTTGAATGCACATCTACATTATTAGGATCAATTTTCAGAGCAAGTAGATACTGAGTTTCGGCTTCTTTTGTACGCCCTAGTTCTCTTAAAAGATTTCCGTAACACAAATGCGTACTTACACTCTTAGGATAAGCTTTCAGAGAAAGTAAGTATTGTTTTTCCGCTTCATCCTTACGTCCCATTAGAAAAGAAGCTACACCCGCATTATAATGAGCATTTGCTTTTTTTATATATTCAGTAGATATAATTGCACATGCTTTTGAGAACACATAAACCAAAGAATACATCTTATTAAATCCACATGAACAGGATAATTTAATTAAGGAATCTGGAGAAATGGAGTTTTCTTTTGAAAAGTTGATAGCAAGATTAACAGCATCTTCGAGTCTGTCAGTTTTCGACTCTAGAAACTCACTTACAATTTTATTTAATTCTTCTATTACTTTTTCCTTTTCCATAGTAAATTCCAAACCGTCAAAAATCAGTTATATTACCTGTCCTATATAATAAATAATTTCGGAAACTAATCGGGTCAAAATAGTAGTATATGTTGAACCGCTCTGGTTGGTAAGTAAAAATGTCTCCCTTAGTATATTTTGTTCTTAACGGAAATTGTGAAGATTATACCCATAACCCTGGCCCAAAAATCAATTCAAAAAGGCCGCTCGAAATATAATAATAGGGATTTTTGTGTATGAGCGGAGAATAGTACCAAGTATACGAAGTGCGTAAGTTGATACGTGTATAACGCACGTATACAATACGTTTAAAAGGGCCCAAATTTAACAAAAACAATCGCTGTCTCTTCAATCCATATCCTCTTTATTCGGCTCGTTGAGCCTCTTCGCCCGCTTCAAGACCAAGCTCTAATATTCCTTGTTTTGTAATGCCAGAATAAGATTCTACGTGCTCAGGGAACCGTCTGTGGAGGTTGAGATCGAAGCCAGCTTCAATGCGACGCTTGTATTGAAGATAAGCTACAATGCCAGCTTTATTGATTTTGTACCTGTACTTCCCGCTCTTAGACTTCTTGTTTAGTCTTTTGACATAAGAGTAGTTGCCTGCTATATAGTGGTTTAAAGCGTCAGCCACCTTTTTTAGCTCTATATCCCCTTTGTATGCAATCTCTTTACAGGTAAGGGTATAAGGGTATGCTTTAACCAATACTTCTAATATCCTGAACTTTAAAAAATTAAACTTGTGGTATGTGCCTGTAGCCATCGTCATTTCCTTTAACTTTGATTTCAAAATAGTTACAGTGTAATATCCGACTCGGTCTACATGTAAACTTGGATAGAAGAGTGAGCTATTGTCACGAAGGTTTAAAGCCAAAAGGATAAGAGTTTTTATAGTTTAGAATCAGACAATAATAAATATTCTTAAATAAGTTATGACTTAATAATTCTAACTCTAAATAAAAATTGGCCTTTTATCTTGACTTTGTCACATTTCCTTTTCACGCCTACCGCGAAGTATAATTTTATT
>CAZLNG010000170.1:0-6603 GCA_964560735.1 uncultured Methanosarcinales archaeon
GACCGGCAGTAACGTACTCAGGAAATAGTTTTGCGCCTATGCACAGTCTTTAAACATTGTGATTGATAAATTAAAAGTTAAATAAAAGTATGAAAATATATCTCAAGATGAAGTTTATGGTCTTTCCAGACCATTAATCTTTGCCCTGATATCTATTTTCTACTAAAAACTGAGTTCAAAGATCCAAATGTAATGAACTCAGCCTTTTTTTTCCTTATTTTTCAGAATTTAGTTTTCAGGACTTTTTTAGACTCTATTTCCATACATTATTTCTCAGGATTTATACGAGACACAATGTTTTCAAAACTTTTGAATTCTCTTCAGTGGTATCATGTCATTCTGTTTTATCCAGCTGTTTCCTTATCGTCTTCGCTTGTGTCAAGAGGTGTTACCTTTTTGTGCCCTGACTATAATTTTAATCATTTTGTCTCAAATCAGACTTGTATCCCTTCCTTTTAATCTCGTTATACATGCGGCAGGTTCCAGTTACTAGTTTTCTTTTTGTTTCGGATATATTACCGGAAGCAAAGAGATGTATGATAGAAATATCTTCGGAACGTCCTAATAACCCCAAGTACACAGGTTACAATAAAATATGTGTATTTATTTCATTTTTTGCCCTATTTTTGGCATAAAACTGCATTAAAAATGAATAAAATACATAGGTTTTACCATAAAAGCTGTGTATTTTCTTTTGACAGAAGAATAAAAGATAAATGATTAAGTGTAGTTATATACGATGTAAGCAGCAACAACTCCTACTAAACTTGAAAAACCTATCCTTTCAGTAATAGAAGTATAATCTATCGTTTGAGCAGGAAATAAAACATTTGAAATTAAAGTTCCTATTATATAAAAAACAACAAACGCAATAAACCAGGGATAATCAGTTAATAAATTTTTTTGTGACATAGATTATGTAATGCATTTTCTTAATATAAATTTTTCAAATATTATTTTGGATGGGTTTTACAACAAAACCTTAATACTCTAGTTGAGTTCTGATATTAAATCACTTCTTCTGCTTGCTTAAACTCATCTAACATGTTCTTTATTTCCTTGAATAGCTCATCAGACCTATATAAATTCCTTGTGTCAACTTCACTATCAAAAGCTATACGTTGCATCTTTTTTGCAATATCTACAATCCGATTAAGCCATTCCTCACTTAGCAGATCACGAGATCTAAACTTGCTACTAACATATGTAAATAATTCTGCATATTTTTCCAGTAAAAAAATTTCTTGTCTCGGATTTTTTCTATAAGAACCTTCAGTTTTAACTTTCCAATCATTTATGCAAACTAAGAAAACTTCTATTAAAGTTGCTCTCGATAATTCTTCAAGTTTTTCATTAGCAATTTCAGCATCAAGAAACCTATTTAACTGCTGAAATATGATCTGAATAAAGGCAATGCTTAACGGATCGACCATAGTGTATGCTCCTTAATTATAGGTTTTAATACAGAACCTGAATATTATAGATATTGTCCTTATGCAAGACGTTGATTTACTTCCAGACTACCCTGAAACCCTGGGTTCAATTGGAGGCTTTCAAAGAATGTCAATAGATACTGAAGAAGATGAATTTGTAAGAGAATATGTACTTTTAGCTGGTTTAATAGGCGGCGCATGTTCCGTAATAGGTGTAGATCCTGATCCAGCATCAATAGGCATTATAATTATTAAAACTTTGAACGATATTTTCCCTACTTTATTCGCAAAAATTTGCATAATACTTCTTACTGTCATAGGTCTTGTAACAACAGCTTATACATGGTATTCAGCTTACAAGAAGGGGAAAATAATTGGATTCCTCGCTGTTTTTTTAGCTTGGTGCGCTGGAATTATAATGATAAAGTACTCAACAAATTATGCTCAGTTTGGCGCATATTTAGCTTTTGCAAGTATTTTACTTGGAATTGGTGCCATTAGGTTAAAACATTATTTTAGATAGATATCTAGCCGGAATGGCCGTAGGCCTGGAAGGTTATAAAATACGGAAAAGTCTAAAATTAACGAAAACGCCTTTTATCTCCGAGATGCAAACCGAATAAGCTCGCACCTTGGCAGCTGTCAGCAAGAAAAATAACCTATTTAGGCAAGAAAAAATATTATTGAAAATATTATTGAGTTCAACTCGTGAGACTGTAGTGTGTCTAATAATTATAATCCCATTTAGAGCGCGGTGGGTTTTTAGAACGATAATAGATATAGCCAAACAGACTGGTAACAGTCAAAAAACTCAAGATTAAACTAAAAATTGCTAAGTTAATGTTGACCTTTGATGCAATTGGTAGGATTATCAAGGACTGCAATGTTGTTAATTTAGAAAAGTCAAAGGTTTCGGTTGGTGATATATTGAAGACCCATGCTATTAATGCATAAATACAATATGCTAAAAATAGTATACAGCCTACGTAAGTTGAAATTATCAGTGTTATAGCTAAACCTTTTGCATCATTTTGATTCATATTGTATACTTAATTATAACTTAATTTAATATTTTATCAATTAGATTTCATTTAGGAATTTACTAAAAGTCTCAAAGTGAAATAATTTCAGGATAGAACAGTGAGTTTTTCTTTTTGTAAACTTTGAAATCAAATCTCTTGTTATCTCTTGTTATCTGTAGATTTGAGCGCGTTTATATATTCATAAGTATACTTTGAATAGCAATATAAAAAGATCAGAGGACTTTAGCTGTAGACTGAAGAATATTAGGCGATAAGTTTTGGATAATTAGTTTAATAATTGGTGGAAAAAAATGGCCCGTATATTTGTATCTTCTACTTTTAAGGATCTTGAGGAATACCGCAAAAAGGTTAGAATCACCTTGAGGCGAATGGGGCATGAAGATATAGCAATGGAATATTATGTTGCAGAGGACAAAAGACCTCTTGACAAATGCCTGGAAGATGTTACTTCTTGCGACCTATATGTAGGTATTTTTGCTTGGAGATATGGTTATGTGCCTGCTGGATACGATAAGTCTATTACAGAACTTGAGTATCGAGAAGCAGTAAAAGCAGGTAAAAAGTGTCTAATATTCTTGTTAAATGAAGATGCATTCTGGCCACCGATATTTGTAGACATAGGAAAAGATGCAGAAAAAATTAGGTCTTTAAGAAGTGAGCTGTCTACTGAATACATTGCTAGCTTTTTTAATTCGGCCGATGAACTTGCCAGCTTGGTAGGGGTGGCTGTTCATAATTGGGAAACTAAAAACAGGCTTGAAGCTCCAAAAGAAAATCAGGAAATACTGAGCCGCTACAATTCTTCAGCGCTTCCTTATTATCCTGAGAGGCTAAAGAAATTCGTCACTGAAAACCGGAATGATGAGTTAAACAAAGCCCTTACTTACATCAAAAACCATAGAATTTTACTTATCAGCGGCGTAGGCGGCGTGGGAAAATCTACCCTTGCAAGAGCCCTAATAGAACTTAAACCCATAAATATCCCTGATCCTTTCTGGTTCAGTTTCTACGGTAATCAGGACGCTAAACTGGGAGATATTCTCGAAAAGCTTGCATCTTACTTGAATGCTCCAGAAATTGCATCTTTTAGAGTAGAAAAGAGAGAGCCTGGAAAAACTGACGTAGATAGACTTACCGGGGAACTCAATAGAATTAACGAGGTCTGGCTCGTCTTCGATGATCTGAGCATGGTACTTGAGGATCAACATTTTGCTGACAAAGGAATTGAATTTCTTTTTTCTTCCTTGCGATATAACACTCACAACGCAAAAGTCATTGTAACAAGTCGGATATTGCCCATATTTGAAAATGGAGACAGCCTTGTTGATGTGCATGAGGATGAGAAGCAGCACCTAAGTGGTTTGAGAACTAATTATGCAGTCGATTATCTAGCCAGTAACGGGCTCGACAGAATTGGATACCGAAATCTTGAGAAACTGGCTTCAGGCGTAGGTGGTCATCCCCTTGCTCTTAAGCTGCTTGTAAAACTCGTGAAAGAGTACGGAGTAGCTGATATCCTTGATGATCTGAGCATATATCAGACAGAAAAAGAGGATATTATCAAAAAGGCGAGAAATCTTTTCAATAAACTGGCAGGAGACGAAAAAGAACTCCTTGAACGTGTTTCTGTGTATCGAGAGCCGGTAAAGTGGAAAGGTCTTAAGGAAATGTTTTCTGAAAATACTCCAAAAAACGCTGTCAATAAGCTAATAGATAAGTCACTAATCGAAACCGACCATAATGGAAACTATTGGCTTCATCCTCTAGTTAAAGAGTTTTCATATGAGGATCTAAAAAACAAAAAAGAAGTTCATCTGATGGCTTTTAGCTATTATAAATCTTTTAGTCTCCTTGAAGATCCCACCAAAAAACAAGATATTCAGCCTGCAATCGAAGCTCACTGTCACGCTTGCGAAGCGGCAGAATATGATCTGGCAGTATCTATCATATGGGAGTTTAATCTACATAATCTTCTGGATCTCTGGGGGTATCCAAGAACACTAATCGAAATTTATGAAAAACTCTTGCCGAAAAATCGTTTTGAAGATGAACCAATTTTTAAGGACAAGTGGACTCATGAAGCTGTTCTTGGCAATCTGGGTAACGCATATAGCTCTCTGGGAGAGACAAAAAAAGCAATTGAATATTACGAACAAGCCTTAAAAATTGCAAGAGAAATAGGTGATAGGCGGGGAGAAGGTGCAGCTCTTGGAAATCTAGGGTTAGCATACAGCTCTCTGGGAGAGACAAAAAAAGCAATTGACTATAATGAGCAGGCCTTGATAATTGCAAGAGAAATAGGTGATAGGCGAGGAGAAGGCAATCAACTTGGAAATCTGGGGTTAGCATATAGTGATCTGGGCGAGACAAAAAAAGCAATTGAATACTACGAACAGGCGTTGGAAATTGCAAGAGAAATAGGTAATAGACGGGGAGAAAGCAATTGTCTTGGCAATCTGGGTAACGCATACAGTGCTCTTGGGGATGCTAAAAAAGCAATTTACTTTTATGAGCAGTCCTTGACAATTGCAAGAGAAATTGGTGACAGGCGGGGAGAAGGCAATCAACTTGGAAGTCTGGGGTTAGCATATAGTGATCTGGGCGAGACAAAAAAATCTATTGATTACTACGAGCAGTCCTTGATAATCGCAAGAGAAATAAGTGATCGACGGGGAGAAGGAAGTCATCTTGGCAATCTTGGTAATGCATACAGTTCTCTGAGCGATACTAAAAAAGCAATTGACTATCTAGAGCAGTCCTTGACAATTGCAAGAGAAATTGGTGATAGACACGTAGAAGGAAATCAGCTTGAAAGTCTGGGGATCACATATAAGAATCTGGGTGATACTAAAAAAGCAATTGAGTATTATGAGCAGGCACTAAAAATTGCAAGAGAGATAGGTGATCGACGGGGAGAAGGCAATCGTCTTGGCAATCTGGGTAACGCATACAGTGATCTAGGCGATACTAAAAAAGCAATTGATTGTAACGAGCAGGCTTTGAAAATTGCAAGAGAAATAGGTGATAGGCGGGAAGAAGGCAATTGTCTTTGCAATCTGAGTAATGCATACTATCAGTTAAGCGATGCAAAAAAAGCAATTTACTATAACGGGCAGGCTTTGAAAATTGCAAGAGAAGTAGGTGATCGACGGGGAGAAGGTAATCGTCTTGGTAATCTGGGGATCGCATATAGCGATCTGGGCGAGACAAAAAAATCTATTGATTACTACGAGCAGGCACTAAAAATTGCAAGAGAAATAGGTGATCGACGGGGAGAAGGCAATCGTCTTGGCAATCTGGGGATAGCATACAGTGATCTGGGCGAAGTAAAAAAAGCAATTGAATACTACGAACAGGCCTTGGAAATTGCAAGAGAAATAGGCAATAGACGGGGAGAAAGCAATTGTCTTGGTAATCTGGGAAGCGTATATAGTGATCTGGGCGAGACAAAAAAAGCAATTGAGTTTTTGAAGAAGTCACTTGCTATTGGCAAGTTGATTGAGGATACAAGGATAATTAACTTTTGTGAGCAGATATTAAAGGAACTTGAAGGACTTAATTAATAATTATTGTCCTCTGTTTTAACTGGTATTAGATTATTTTAATTTCTTTGTTTCCTTCATCTAACAACTTTTGTATTTTTACTGCCTTTTCAAAATTATTATCTGCTGCTAGTTCTCCTGAAACTATTTTTGCTATTTCGTATAGAATTTTTCTCTCGAGAATTTCAGTTGCTGCTTTTAATGAATCTATTTTCATTGAGTAAATATAGCTTTGTTCATCTTCAGAAAAGACTTCATTAATAATTGAACGTGTATATTCATCTTTGTGCCAACATTTAATGTCATTTTTAGATCGACCATCGCTAAGCAAAATTATAGTTCGACTAATTAATATTCCATACGTCTTAAAAAGTGTCCAGAGATATTCTCCAAGGAAGGGCCTACATTTCTCAATCTCATTTATACATGGAATGATTTGTTTGTTTACATCATCTAAGGAAAGAGAACTTAATATTTCATTTCTAAACTTTCTATAGTTGTCTTTTTCACTGTTGAACTCTTTTTCTAAAATTAATCCATAAAATGCAATTGGGACACTTCCCTTTACTCTAATAAATAATGTCT
>CAZLNG010000171.1:0-6515 GCA_964560735.1 uncultured Methanosarcinales archaeon
ATCTTTAGTTCTTCTGAATCTTTTTTATCTTTAGCTCGTTATTTTAAAAGCGTTGTTCTAATTATGTTTCAAACTATATTTCTTGCAGTGAAGCCGGCCTATTAACTGAGTTATAAATCTGACCTTTATATTTGTGATAATTTGAAAACACCTTTTTTTACGGGGTGTATTATGAGTGTATTATTATATCTAAATTGAGATGTGTTTTGAGAAAAGATTCAGTCACAGAAGGCAGAATCTATAACGATTATTAAGTAAAAAAATTTTAATATAGAATGCCGTACATAATAAATAGTGGAGGTTAAATCAATGACCTTTGTGAACGGATATAATTTTACAAAAGTGAAAACTTCACATGGGCCTGACATGTACGTATCCAGATATGGGAAGCTGGTAAAGGTCGTTTCATGCAGTCCACATGTGGAGTTATCCGAAAGGTACACCAGTGACTTGATTCACCAGATCGAGTCAATGGAATAAAATTTTAAAAATTTCTCCGACTTTTTATTTTTAATTCGGACCCATTTTCATGAAATCCCTTTTTCAGGCCGAAGGCTTTTCGGTCTGACCATTTTTAAACTTTTTTCTTTCTATAAATACCTTCCTTTTTCCTGAATTTTTTATATACAGTTCTCGCAACACTGTATTTTCAATAAAGCCTTTGTGATTCGAGAATTTCAATAAGGTTTCAGTTATTCGATTTTATTCAATATGATTCTTCATTCTCCAATTCTTTCAATACGCTTCCCGTAATTCTATTTTTTCAATACGCTTCCCATCATCCTATTCTTTCAATACAATTACCGTTATTTGTTCTTTCAATAAAATGTATTTTCAGGTCCATGATACCTTAAAGTTCAGTCCATGGAGAATTTAATTTATGGGGATATACTTTTAACTTTGAACCAGCAAAACCTTTATAAAAACAGAATAATCTTCAAAAACTGGACTTTGATAAATTGATCCGAAATTACAGGGAAACAGATCTGGATGATATGGTAAGGATCTGGTACGAAGCCTCTGATATTGCTCATTCCTTTATTCCGGCTTCTTTCTGGGCTTCGCAAAAGAGTGCCATGAGGGAGGAATATCTTCCACGCGCCGAAAATCTTGTGTTTGAATATGAAGGAATTATTGCAGGATTCATTTCCCTTATTGGCAGCAGAGTCTGCGCCCTTTTTGTAGAGCCCGAAATGCAGGGCAAAGGAATCGGCAGGGCTCTTCTGGAACATGCAAAGTCTCTAAAAGGAAAGCTCTCTCTCAGAGTTTACAAAGAAAACGAACGTGCTCTCTATTTTTATAAAAAGTGCGGTTTTGCAGAAGCCGGAGAAGAGCTTGACGAGTTTACAGGCTGCGTACAAATTGTGATGGAATGGTAATGAGATTTATTTTTGTTTAATTTTATTGTAGAAAGTTGCGAGCAACAATTAAATCAACAATTTTATCACAATCCAGAAACGATCCTGAGCTATCATTCAAATTGAACTATCGGTTAAATTTAACCATCGTTCAAATTGCTTTATTTTTAATTGAGCTGTCATTTAAATGTTGATCATTCATAGCAAAATACACAGCAGGTTCAAACGGCGCTAATTCAGGTTTTGAATAACTCTGGCAGGCAGCAGACAACTCAGGAATAATATGGATGCGGCAGATTACAAGCATGTGGTAATCGGCTTGATTTTCCTGAAGTATATCTCGGATGCTTTTGAGGAGATGTATTAAAAACTGCTCCAAGAAGTTGAGGAGGGGGCTGACCCCGAGGAGTCAGAAGAATATCTTGCAGAAAATGTTTTCCGGGTACCTTCTGAAGCCCGCTGGAGTCACCTGGAAAGGAGTGCAAAGAAGCCTACAATCGGAAAAATTGTAGACGACGCCATGACTGCTATCGAGCAGGATAACAGAACTCTTAAAGGCATGCTTCCTAAGAACTATGAAAGAGAAGGACTTGACAAGCCGCTCCTGGGTGAACTGATTGATCTTGTGGGCACAATTGGCCTTGGCGACAGGGAAAGCCGCAGTAAATATGTTCTCGGCAGAGTCTTACAAGTATTTCCTCAGAATGTTCTCAGACGCTGAAGGCAAGCGCGGAGGGCAGTTTTTTACTCCAATAAGTATCTTCAGAGTCCTTGTTGAAATGATCGAACTCTACAAGCGGAAGGATTTATGACCCTTACTGCAGTTCGGGCGGAATGTTTGTGCAGAGAGAAAAATTCATTGAAACAATGACTTCCGCCTTGAAAACATTTCAATTTACTCAAGGAATCAAACCAGACAACCTGGCGCCTCTGCAAAATGAACCTTGCCATCCTCGAGATAGACAACAATGGAATCAAATGAAGCGACTCTTTCCATAAAGACCTGCAAAAAGACCTGAAAGTTGATTTTATCCTCTCAAAACCTCTTTTTAGCGATTAAGACTGGAAAAGCTAACTCCTTTCTGAAGATCCCGCTTGAAGTTCGGAATCCCGCCAAAAGGCAACGCCAACTTCTCTGGGGTTCAGAATAATATCCACCACCTCCTCAAGACCGGAATTGCAGGTTTCGTCCTTGTAAAAGGCTTTATATCTTCAAACACCTCCGGCGAAGGAAAGATCCTCAAAAATATCATTGAAAAGGATCTTGTGGACTGCATGATAGCTCTTCAAGGCCAGCTTTTCTACAAAACCGCCATCCAGGCATGTCTCTGGTTACTTGCCCGCAACAAAGAGAACGGCGGTTTCGGGACCGGCGCGGCGAAGTTCTCTTCATCGATGCCTGGAATATGGGAATTTTTCGGATCTCACCTCCCGTGAACTCACGAATGAATAAGTCCGGAAGATTGCCGATACTTACTACCTGGCGCGGAGAAAAAGTTGAGAGTGGAAATTACGAAGATATCCCAGGCTTATGTAAGGCTGTAACCCTTGATGAAATTAAGAAGCACGATTATATCCTGACCCCAGGCTGCTATGTGGTTTTTGAATAAACCGTGGACGAAGGTGAGGAATTTGAAAAAAATATGATTCGTATTGACCCCTAAAAAACAATATTAATAACCAGTTTGTCCTTTAGCTTAGTCCTGTTTGGCCCTGTTCCAGAGTCAAAAAAGCCCCGTTAAAGAGAAAAAAAGGGGCTGGTCGGAGGAAAACTATCGAATTTAACCACGTAATAACAATTTATATTCTTCCAGCCTTATTATTAGAACCAATAAGACTCTACAACCAGAGGGCATTGTTTATGATTTCTGATAAAAATAATAGAATTGTTAAAGATGATTTTTCTTTGTCTGAATTACTTGTGCCGGATACCCAGGAAGTAAAGGAAATAAAAAGCCTGCAAGGAAAGGAGTATGAATACAGCAATTATCTGGGAACAATTGAATATACGATTGCCAGGTATTTTTATGAGGATGACAGAAAAATAAAGGACAAAGATGCAGTATCAGCATTGAAGAATATCAGAAAAAACTCCGACAAAAATATCTCTTTTTTTAAGCGGGACCTTGAAAACGAAATTATCGCAACCCTGATAGAACTTCTTGAAGGTGAGCCAATAAGCCATCACGAGTTCAAACTGGCAATTGACTATGTTTTAGAGGTTATCGACAACAGGTCCTGGATGGAAGATGAACAGGCGTACTTAAAGTGGGCCACTTACGTTATGGGGCTTTTCACGGAAGAAGAGAGTGAAGAGTATGAAAAGAACATCAAAAAGCTTGTCGCCAAACTGGGCATGTCTAGCAAACACGCAGACCTTATTCTCCTGAAAGGGGATGAGGAAGATTATTTCGAATTCGTAGAGAATTATGGGGAAGATGAAGGCGAAAATGAAGGAGAAGAGTTGACTGAAGAAGAGCTGATAGCTGAAATTGAAACAAAGTTCCTTTCGTTGACAGATGCCGAAAAATTTGATTTCCTGCTGGAAAACGGTCCGGATTTTTATGAACTCGTTGGCCTTTATATCTCAGAGCTGTCAGATAAAGGCGAATTTGAAAAGCTCCAGGAACTTTACAGAAAGCTTGTTGAAAAATATGATGATTTCATTTACCTGTACGTTTTCATGGGTGGAGCCTACATCGAGATAGACCCTGCTCTTGCAAAATTCTATTTTGAAAAAGCTCTGAAATGTCTTGATAAACTCGATGACCTTTCAGATCCAATGAAAGAAGTGTTAAGAGCCAACCTTCTTGACCTGACCACGAAAATAAACTGACTTTATTCGATGGTAATCCTATAATACAATGGTCTTCCACGCCATAATCTAGAGAGATTATGCCTTTTCAGTGGCAGAAGTAGATACAAAGGGCTGGAAAAAGCAGATTCAGCTAATCGAAAAATGGGGCAGCTGTAATAGCTGTCTCAAATGTGTTCTGTCGCTCGAAAAGCGGCCTTTCGAAGATATTGGAAAAATATGGTATAGAAAGAAATATATCCTCTTCAAATTCAAGGGAAAATTTTTCAACCGGAAAAATATGCAATAATTGTGTCATAACTTTCTAGTGTAGAATGCCTTGATTGATACTGTTTTTAGACCTGGGTACATTTTTATATTTTCAGCAAATATTCGAAATTTACTTTTACTATACTATTTGAATAGGATACGTTTTGAGTGATAAAAACTTCAAAATATCTTCATTCGTTAATCTTGTATATTACTATTTTCAAGGAAATGGCCGCTCGCTTGCAAGCGGACACGACACCAAAAAGCTTGCTAATACGGTTTCCTGTTTTCAAAAAAACTGTTCTCAAACCCGCCTGCCAGATTAAAACGTTCTTAGATACTCCTTTGTGGATGCCCTGCCTAGTTTAAAGCAAACCGGGAAGTCTGAATTTTTCATAAATGTTCGAAAAACTAAGAAAATTCTGGGAATCGATTGGAAAAAATGAAACTTTTTTATAAGATCGCACTGTTAAATTATTATTTATCTGTGTAAACGACTTTACAGGGGTTCATAACTTGGTGACCAGGGAAATGAAAGAACCAGAAAAAAATTTCGACAAAGCTATAGAATTTGCTGAGAAAAAGAAAGAGGAAGCACTAAATAAAGCAACCAATAAGGCTGAAAAAGAGTACTTGGAAAAAGCATTCGACCAGGAAATACAAGAACTTAAAGAGAGAAAGAAAAAATTAGTAGATAGTCGGGAATTAACAGAAAAGAAAAAAAACGAAGAAATAGAGAAACGAAAACAAAAGAAAGGAAAAAATTAAAGGAAGAAGCCTAAATAATACTCTCATTTTTAAGATTATATAAAAGCCATTTTCAGGTTGATTCAATAAGTTTTTGTGTTTTCCAAAAGACAAATACTGATTTTCTGCCTTTTACTTGGAAAAGGCGTTACCATTGGTTTAGGTTTCTCAATTTTAATTTTCTCAAGTGAAAAGTACTACAAAATAGCTATGCTAAATTGTCCGAATAAATTGTTTTTTGTGAACTATAATCAGATGCTCTTATCAAAAAATTTAAATATTATGTGTACTAACTATAGGGTAGTAACTGAGGAACATAACCATCTTACAGTATCATGTGGAGTAGTGATTGTGAGATGACGTCCGTCAGTTATCTGTAAACAAGTGTGCGAACAGACAGAAAGCAAAAGATACACCTCCGAAAAACAGATCCCCCGAAAAAAGAGGATGAGAGTTGAACTCTTATCTACCATGCCTGTGAGAGGCGGAAGGATAAAACCAAAAAGAACCCGCTCTATCTTTGAACGGATTCTCGTATCTTGCAGGCACCTCTAAAAGGAAAGTAACCTGATTAAGTAAAAACTCAAGTTTCAAATTAAAAATTTCAAGTTAAAAATAAAACTGGAATTTGATTGTTTTCAGGAAAAATCTGAGATCATAAAGGAGGATTACTTACATGAAGCTGCCAATAAAGAGACCATCCCGTGATGTGTACAGCTGGGACCCGTTTGATGAGGTCAGAAGGATGCAGGATTACATGGAACAGATGTTCAGGACATTCCCTGCGCTGGAAAGCCGGTTTGCAGGCGAAACTTTATCCCCACTGATCGATGTTGCAGAAGAAGGCGATAAGGTACTTGTCACAACCGATCTGCCAGGCATTGACAAAGAAAATGTCGAACTGAGCCTAAAAGATAATGTCCTCGTAATCAGCGCACAGAAAGGAAAGGAAGAAGAATCCGAAAAAGAAGGCTATCTCAGAAAAGAGAGGTCTTTCATGCGCTATTACCGTGAAATTCCTCTTCCCGACGGCGTAACCGAAGAAGGGTCAACTGCCCAGCTTAAAAACGGCGTCTTAACAGTCACTTTACCAAAAACAAAGCTGGCTACCGAAAGGAAGATTCAGATTGAGTAAGCTGAGTAAGCTTGTACTGAGGTCTGGTGAGCTTACGCCTGCCAGAAGAGATGTTCGCGGGTAAACTCAGAAAAACCCAGATTGAGAATGCCCGCAGGCTATTCTCAGTAAAATGTCAGACTGTTCTTGATTTCCTCAATTTCCTTAGTTTTCTCAAATTTCCTTAGTTTTCTCAAATTTCCTTAGTTTTCTCAAATTTCCTTAGTTTTCT
>CAZLNG010000172.1:0-6488 GCA_964560735.1 uncultured Methanosarcinales archaeon
AATAAAAAACCTTAGACAGGCATTTGTCCAGGTGCAGAGTTCACAAAATCTGTGACACAACGTTGCAGGGAATATTTTTCAATTATCCAAAGTTTTTGTTTGATCCAAAGTTTTTATTTTTGCATCGATTTATAGTATCATAGATTTACATATTTTATATTTTTCAACTCTCAAAAAAATGTTGCTGATCCGTCATTATAGGCGTTATAGAAACTACTACAGCAAACATTGTCAAGCCAATATATACCAGGTGCCGTTTCGAAAAATCCGGCAACCTTGGATTCTGCATTTTCATAACCGTCTACCTGATGTCCCGGAATAATGAAAATATTGTCATCGTGGTGGGCATTTGAAACGACTTTCCCGTTAGGAAGTTCCCAGAACCTTGAATGGTAGCCCCCGGAAATCCTGTATTTGCTGTCTGCCGCCCCATCTCCAGCAACCCAGCTTCCATCAGGATATGGGAGATAATGGGTATACTCTACGGGGTTATCAACCCATCTTTGATTGAGGATTACACTTTTAACTGCTTTAATACAGTTCTTTTCCCAGAGAAGATTTATGGGGTCTTCCATTTTGTAATAATTCTTGGAAAGTAAAGTAAATTTTGAGAAAGTCCACTGGGGATAAGCGAAAGAAGTTGAAGCGGTACTGGTCCACCAATCATAAGAGTCATCTTCAGCGGTAAGCACTACAGACTCCTTGGTTGAGAATTCTTTCTTTTCTCCGGGCTTTAGTTTAAAGCTCCCACCCTCTAAACTGGCAGCAGCTTCTTCTACTTCAGTGGCTGAATAGGTCTGTGATCTTGTGAGTTTGTCTACCTTAAATTTATCTTTAAGCTTCTCCCCAGAATAAGTTTCAGTGATCTTAACTGTTCCATCTTTTCTGTACTCATAAGTTGTTGTTACCTCAACTTCCAGGGTATGGGCCTCTTTCCATTTACTCCATTTTGGATCATCAGGAGAATTCAATTGGTCCCCCTTTTTCTCTGTGGCTGATTTTTCCGGAGTGGCACTTGCTACCGAGAAAAGCACTATCCCAAAAAACAGGATCATTAAAAGCAAAATGATAAATTTTGATCTTTTATTCATATTCATTTATTCTACTCCAGTTATTTTCATAAAAGTGGCACAAATACAGAGCCACTTGCGTATAAAAAACCTGGATGTGTATATAACTTTGCAAATTTATCTTTTCAAATATATTATTAATTTCCTGATTGCGCTTCCTGTTGCGCCACCCCAGTTCCACTTCGGCTCGAATTTCTCTTCGGGATCGCAGAAATCTTCGATTTTCTGGGAGTTTTACTGAAAGTGAAACAGCACTAGGTACTTTTCGCCCCTCTTCCCGAGTTTCGCATCGGAGCATTAGGTACTTTTCGCTTCGCTTAAGAGGACTAATTTTTGGCGAAGATTAATCAAAGTTGCTCTGGCGCACCCCGCAGAAAGGAGGCTTTCCGACAATTCAATTTCAGGGCAAAAACGTGTAATAAATAAGATGTATAAGGCCTTTAAATTGAAAAAAGAGGAAATTGGATATTACCCCTAGTCATTTCGGACAGCCTGCAAGCTACGGGGTATTTGACTGAAAAAAGCGTTTTTAAAAATCTCCTTAAATGGAAATTTCAAAAACGATATCTTTACTTCGATACACTTCCCATTCTAAAATTTTTATTTCTTTTCTGTAACTGTTACAGTCCCCTTCATAGAAGGATGGATCGAACAATTGTAGTTATAGACTCCAGGTTCGGTAAACAGAAATTCAAAAGTGTCTCCTTTTTCTAGATTATCGGACTCAAATGTCGGTCCTCTAACGGTATGGATATCTGAATCCATATTTGTCCATCTTAAGGTGTCACCGCTTGATATATTGACTGACGCTGGTTCAAAGGCAAAATTCTTAATGGAAACTTCGACGATTTTACCTTTCCCAACAGGCTGAGGCTCTACGGCTGGAGTTACTGCTTCAGCTGGAGTCACAGGTTTTTCGGCTGGAGTTGCTTCATTGGCTGGAGGAGTTACTGTTTGATTTGGAGTTCCCCCTTCTTTACCAGCGCATCCTATTGCCAGGAACACACCGAACAATACTATCAAAATAACTAGTGCTTTTCTCATAATTTCCCCCATTTAAAATGGTATTTTATAATAGATGCTTTATAATTGATATTGAAGTTTTATAAGAATTACTGCTAGATTCTGAGTACAGTTCTTCTTATGATTAGCGTATAGTACCCGAAAATTTGAAAAATTGGTAAAAAATCAATTCAAAAGTATTTTTTTCTCTCATGTTAACTCATTTAAAGTGTTAAAAATTCAAAAATTTGTATCATATTAAATGTTTCAATTCGATGATTGATTAGCAAAAACAATTTAATCTCATTAGGGGAAACAAAGTATAACCAAAAAAAGAAATGACTTATAAGACCTCTCATTAAAGCTACGTTTAAAAGTATATTATAATATTGTCCAGAACATAAGCTAAAATATTATATTTTGGGCAGAGTCCTGATCTCATTTCAACAACGGAGCAGACCTTTACTCAAAGTTGTCAAATTACTCTGCCCTGGTCTTGTTTTCAGTCATTTTTTCTTCAGAGGTCCTATCAAGAGTTACTTTAACCGCTTCGTCAGTAATTTTTAGTTATCGTAGTTCTATTCGCCGTCGTGTTATTGTCTTTTATAGTAGTTTTAGATACAGTCGTGTTATTACCTTTTATAGTGGTTCTATTTACAGTAGTATTATTGTCTTTTATAGTGGTCTTGGTTACTTCTTTAACTGGAGTCACTGCTTCAACCGGAGTTACTGCTTTAACTGGAGTTGCGGTCTCATTTGGAGCTCCCTTTTCTTTACCAGCGCAACCTATTGCCAGGAATACACCGAGCAATACTATCAAGATAATCAGTGCTTTTCTCATAATTTCCCCCATTACAGAATGGATTTTATAATAAATGATATATAATTGATATTGAAGTTTTATAAAAATTACTGCTAAATTCTGAACATAACTTCTTTTTACTCAGTTAATTGACTGGTCAAACGCGCTGAAAGTGACATATGCAATTAATTCAAAACAATTCTCTTTTAAGAATTTACTTTTCCTAAAATTATAATAGATAGAGTTTCAATATTATTAAAAGACGATATTTCGGGGGAAGGTTATGAAGTTCAAATCCATTAATCCTTATACTGAAGAAGTAAACTGGATGTACGATGCGTTTTCTTTCGAAGAGTGTGAAACGCGAATTGAAAGCTCCAGGACTGCTTTTTCGAAGTGGAGCTCATTGTCTGCGAAAGAAAGGGCAAAGTACTTTGTAAAGGCTGGAGAAACACTCAGGAAGAACTCCGATGTTTATTCAGAAATAATTACAAAAGAGATGGGAAAACCCATAAGACTATCTAGAGACGAGATTAAGAAATGTGCCTGGCTCTGCGACTATTACGCAGAAAATGCGGCTAATTTTCTGAAAGATGAACTTGTTGATACCGGGGCTGAGAAAAGTTATGTAACTTTTGAGCCTCTTGGAGTAATTCTCGGGATAATGCCCTGGAATTTTCCTTTCTGGCAAGTTTTCAGATTTGCTGTACCTGCAATGTGTGCGGGAAATGTTTGTGTGCTAAAGCACGCCTCAAACGTGCCCAGATCAGCTCTGGAGATTGAAAAGGTCTTTTTAGAAGCCGGATTCCCGGAAAGCGTGTTCAGGACTCTCTTAATTGACGCGCGAACCACAATGGAAATTATTGAAGAAGATCTGGTAGACGGAGTTTCACTTACCGGCAGCGTGCCTGCAGGTTCAGAAATAGGAGAACTTGCCGGTGGAATGGTCAAACCTCTGGTGCTGGAACTGGGAGGGTCCGATCCATTCATAGTGCTTGAGGACGCCGAGATTGAGAAAGCTGCACAGGTTGCAGTAAAATCCCGCTTCAGGAATGCCGGGCAGAGCTGTATTGCTGCGAAAAGATTTATTGTTGTAGAGGATGTAGTTGTAGATTTTATCGAGGCATTTGAACTTCATATACAGGAACTGAAAATCGGAGATCCGATGGATGAGAAAACCGATATAGGCCCCCTTGCAAAGAAAGAATTCATTGAAACTCTCGAAAAGTTCCTGAAAGATGCGAAAAAGAAGGGAGCTGAACCTCACATTTACGGAAAAGAACAGAAAAAAGGCTTTTTCTTTAATCCAACTCTTATTCCTGCCGCCACTATTGACATGAAGGTCTGCAATTTGGAAGTCTTCGGGCCTATTGCGCCAGTAATTCCAGCAAAGGACGAGGATGAAGCAATAAAAATAGCAAACTCTACCGAATTTGGACTTGGGGCAGAAATCTGGACCAGAGACTTGAAAAGAGCTGAAAGACTTGCAAAAAGAATCAGATCAGGGTTTGTAACTATTAACGGAATGGTTAAGTCCGATCCAAGATTGCCTTTTGGAGGGATAAAAAAATCGGGGATCGGAAGAGAACTTTCTCACTACGGGCTTAAGGAATTCGTGAATATAAAAACTGTGGTGATCAATAAATAAATTGGTCAATAAATAAAGTTCTGAAGATCTGAAGACCTTATTGGAGCCTTCTATTGAAAACTATTTAAGCTCGATGAAGAGAACTTTTTCAAGCTGTATAGGCAAGATTAGGTAGAAAGTAATTCAAAATGAATTGAAATCAATTAAAAATTAATTCAAAGTGGATTCAGAGAGGATTCAAATGAATAAAGCTTAATGAACAACTTAATTTAGGGTTAGTTAACAAACTAAAAACAAGTTTAATTCAACCCTAAGTTAACTGATAAATATCGAGCAATATTTGGAGTTTTTTAATGAAAGCTTCGGATCTTTTCGTTGCCCAGCTTGAAGAAGAAGGCGTTAAATACGTTTTCGGACTCCCAGGCGAAGAAAATCTGGATTTTCTGGAATCTCTCAGAACCTCAAAAATCAAACTGATAGTAACAAGGCATGAGCAGGCTGCAGCGTTTATGGCTGCAACCTATGGGAGACTTACAGGTAAACCGGGAGTTTGTTTTTCAACTCTGGGGCCGGGAGCCACTAACCTGGTTACTGGAGTTGCCCAGGCACAGCTCACAGGAGCTCCATTCATTTCAATATCCGGGCAAAAGGCCCTTGTTGATAACTGGCAGGCTCGTTTCCAGCTTGTAGATGTTGTCCGGATGATGGAACCACTCTGCAAAAAGACCGTATCAATTAGCGATCCCGGGATGATTCCTACAGTCATCCGAAATGCTTTCAAACATGCAGAAGCTGAAAGGCCTGGAGCCGTACATATTGAACTTCCGGAAGACGTAGCTCACGAGGAAACAGATGCAATAATTCAAAAGAGAAGTGAAATTAAGGTTCCTTATCCTGATCCCGAAGCTGTAAAAAAGGCAGCTGCTATGATCTGTGAGGCGAAAAATCCCCTTGTCATTGTTTCCTCAGGAGCAAACCGAAAAGCAATCACTGAAGAGCTTGAAGATTTTGCAAGAAGGACAGGCATCTATCTGGTGCATACTCAAATGGGAAAAGGAGTTGTTCCAGATGACTGCGTCTACAGTCTCTTTGCCACAGGAATCCACGCCAGGGACTATGTCAACTGCGGAATTGACGGAGCAGACCTGATTATTACGGTTGGATATGACATAGTGGAGTACCCTCCTTATCTCTGGAACAGGGAACTGGACAAGCAGATAATAAACATCGATTTCGTGGAATCCGTGCCTGACCGATACTTTAATCCAACAGCAGAAATCATTGGAGATATTGCCTCTTCAATAAGGGAACTTGCAGCAAGCATTTCGGAAAAGCGAGAGTTTCCGATCTTTGAGCACACAAGGTGTTTCATTGAAGAAAAAATAAATGCTCCTGCAAGGAAAAGTTACCCTCCTCTTCCACAGGCAGTGGTTCAGGATGTCAGAAAAGTGCTTGGGAGAGAGGACATAATTACACTGGATAACGGGATTTATAAGCTCTGGTTCTCCCGCCTTTACAAGACCTATGCTCCCAACACTGTCCTTCTTGACAATGCTCTTGCGTCTATGGGCGCAGGGCTCTCTTCCGGGATTACTGCAAAACTTCTTTATCCGGAACGCAGGGTGCTTGCAATCTGCGGAGATGGGGGATTCATGATGAACTGCCAGGAGCTCGAAACTGCAATCCGTTATGGAGTTCCTATAGTTGTTCTTATCCTCAATGATAATGCCTTTGGCTTTATCAAATGGAAGCAGAAAAAAATGCATTTTGAAGATTTCGGACTTGACTACGGAAACCCTGATTTTTCTCTCTTTGCCGAAAGTTTCGGAGCTGCAGGCATCAAAGTCAAAGAAGGTGATAACCTTGCAGAGGTTCTGGAAAAAGCCTTTTCCCTAAATAAAGTAGTTGTTATCGAGTGCCCTATCAACTACTCGGTGAACTATGAAACTTTTTCAATAGAATTGGGAAACCTTACGTGTAAATTCTAAAACGTAAATTTCTCTTTAATAAACGGCTTTCTCTATGA
>CAZLNG010000173.1:0-1640 GCA_964560735.1 uncultured Methanosarcinales archaeon
AACTGGCTAACGGCGGTCAAAAAAGGCATAGAAATTATTTCACAACTTAATCAGCAGGTACTCTTCACTTCAAACCATACTGAAGCCTATCAACTAAAGAGGAATGATAGTAAAAGAGTACAGTATTGGAAAAAACATAACTCTATCCAGATAAACAGGAAAAAGAACAGACTTGACCAGCATTTTTTCTTTAAATTCCCCAAAATAACTGCATATAGATTAAAATGGGCAAAAGCAATTTTGTTCAGCTATGAGAAGAATACTTTCCAAAAGGCCAGATTTGCTGCCGAGTTTCTGACTCATTCTTTGATTCCTATTCCTGCAGAATTTCTGACTCATTCCTTGCTGACTCATTCCTTGATTCATATTCCTGCAGAAAATGCCTTTCCCCATAAAATCCACAGTAAACTTTTCAGAAAAACGGGGCAAATTAATCTTTCAGATACAGACTTCTTATTCCATGAAGACGCTCCGGCTAAAAAGTCCAGCACCGAAACCACAGGCCTCACGACTTCTGACGAATTACTGGAACCGTCAAGCAGAGTTTTTAACCTTCTTTTTAACCTTTATAGCCTGAAAAGAAAAACGGGAATTAGTAAAGAAGCGGTTAAAAGCATCTTGAGAAGAAAATATTCACTTGTGGATCGGCCAAAACTAAAAATATTGATTAAACAGGCTCCAATTGGAAGAAAAGCGGACACAGGACATGGAGAAACACCTGCTTTAAGAGGAATCCGGAATATGAGCCTCATTCCTTCGGTTCAATTTCTGATCCAAAATTTCCTGAAGAAAACTGCGCTTCTTCTCGACTACGAATTTTTAACTGACCTTGAAAAACCCGGAATGAGCCAGAATCTCAAATATCCGCAGAGGAAAGCTGCATTCCCGTATTCTGATAAAAAAAGCAAAAAAACACTCTTAACAGGTAGAAGATTGTCAGCAAAAAAAGCAATTACTGGAAAAAATATTCCAGTAAAATTCAGTAAAGATTTGTTAGTTTTCCAGAGAGCATTTTTAAAGGAAACTATTCCAGGTTTCCAAACCCCTTACATACAACAGCTCACTTCCAGACCGATTACCTTAATCAGAAGCTCTTTATTAGCTGGTGACAACGGAATTCTCAGGGCCGGAGTTTCCAGCCATGGAGTTACCAGCAAATTAGGAGATCATGAAAGTAGCAGATCCATGAGCCATGAAATGTCTATGGGCCGTAAAAGCTCCAAAAGAAGAGTTTTTGCAGGGCTCACCAATATTCTCTATCAATATCCTGAGACCATTTCTGAGGCAAGACTCGGTATTTTTGAAAAAACGTTTGTTCCCTCAGTTGTGGAAACAAACAAAAACTTGCAGTCGGTTCTAAAAGTAAGGTCATATCGAAGCCGGAAATCAAATAACCTAAATCGTTTAGAAAACATGGTTATTCACATATTCAATTGCCTGACATCCCTCACACATAATATATCTACAGTTTTCCAGCAGAATAAATATCGATTCCAGCCGGATCGATTGAGAATCACTTCCGGAGACATAGCAGCTTTTCCACTCAGTTGGCAGGAGACCCCGAGACAGAGAAGTTCATTTTTCACTCAGGACCTGAAACCAGAAAGTTCATTTTTCACCCAGGGCCTGAAACCAGAAAG
>CAZLNG010000173.1:1740-6462 GCA_964560735.1 uncultured Methanosarcinales archaeon
CCTGAAACCAGAAAGTTCATTTTTCACCCAGGGCCTGAAACCAGAAAGCTCATTTTTCACCCAGGACCTGAAATCAGAAAGTTTATTTTTCACCCAAGATTTCCATCTTGGAACAAAGCCAGCCAGCAAGCAATTATTTTCTGGACTTAATGTTCACAGAATCTTAGCCAGAAATAAGCCAGGTCACACAACTGGAAGTTTAGGAACATATGGAATAGATATTACTGGCTCGCCGGTAAATTCTTTACAGGAAAGAAAATTCAACTCCCGATTTGCCTGGATTCAGAAAATATCTGACTTTTACAAAGTCCCGCTTCCCTCCAGCAGAACAACTATTAAAGGTGAACATTCGGCTTATCCACAAAAAATGTCTGTACTCCGAGGATTGAACCTCCGAGAACCGGACAGTATAGTAACTTACACACCTGAACAGCCGTTAATCTACTTACTCAGTCTCAATAGAGCCCGAATATTCAAGGATTTAGTGGTTTTGAAATCAAGTTTAATAAAAAAATATATTTTTAATTCTTCAACGGTGGTTCGTACAACCGGCGTTAAAGATATTTATTCGAATCTGCAGCAGTCCTTCCATGCATTCAATTACACAGCAACTCGTACATTTTCCGAGATGAATAGGCGTCCTGAGGACCGAAAATCCTCAAGTAAAAGAATTTCCACACCCAATTTCCCTCGTACAAGCAATTACTTGAAAGACGGCTATCTCTTGTTTGATTCTGATAAGACTGCTCATTATTCGACCAAAATTGCTCGTTATTCAACCGAATTTGCTCACTATTTAACCAAAGTTGTCCATTATTTAACCTATAATCAAAAAACGGAATATACAGGAGAGAAAAAAAGAGAACAAGAGTATTCTGGTCCGACTACTGAGATAGAAAAACTGCAAAACAAGTTCATTTGGTCTGTGTTCCTCAAGCCTCCGGATACGATTGTCTACAAATTCAAAAAACCAGAGATTTTACCATCCCCCAGGACGCAGAACATAGCATTAAATGGCATTAAAACTCCAATTTTCGGCTTGATGGAAGTAGAAAAATACCGGAAGAACTACATAATTCAGAATATATCTGTTTACGCAGAAACATATCCTGTTACGTGGACATTAAATTCCCCAACAAACAGTAAGCAAAGTTACCCTTCATTTTTTAAATCTTTCTCAGTTCTCCCCAGAAAAGAAACTCTGAAATATTCCAGGATTTTGGACCCTGCTTCAGGAATGAATACACCTGCTACAACTGCAAACAACCGTTCAATTTTAAATAAGATACAGAATTTGATCCTTGCAAATAGTCTTTCATCAAATATATTCCTCTCAGGAATGCCCTTGATCAGTGCTTCAATTCTTTCGTTATCAAAAACTATTGGCATGTCTTCTGGGAAAACCGCTTCAGTATACAACCTGTTGAAATCTGCTTATTCTTTGAAACCTGCTAATTCTTTGAAACCTGCTAATTCTTTGAAACCTGCTAATTCTTTGAAGCCTACTTATTTTTTGAAATCTGTTAATTCTTTGAAATACGCATTCTCTATTATTTCCCAAAATCCTGTATTTGCTGAAAAATTTGGGGTTCCATCGAATACCAAAATAGAAAGTTCGAGCTCCGAAAGTCTGATGTATAAACCTGCTTCAAAATATAAATTTACTTTAAGATACAAACCTGCTTCTGTATCGCAGTTCTCCAGGACACAAAAACCTGATGGGCAAAAGTTTTCTCACTGGAAAACAGTGAGGATGAATCTGAGCCGTGAAGGCAGAAACAAGAAATCTGCAAGTACAGAAACTTTCTTGCAGAGTAGGTCGTTGAATTCTCTGGAAAGAAAAAACAATAAGATTCGGGTAAACAAAAATATTGACATTCCAGCAGAAGCACAAGTGAGACAGCGCCTTTTCTCGGATTTTGTCCTCTCGTCCAAATATGACTTCATAAAGGGAATGAGGCAGAAGAATATTATTTCTCCGACATACAAACCAGAGAAAACCCTAGAAAAAATACAGAATACTTTTAACGGATTCTTATTCATGTCTAAAATCCCCAAGGCCTCCATCCTCAAAGCTTCCATGCTCAAGTCCTCCGAAAAAGCAGCAAGCTCTCGTATACATTTAGGGCTGGAAAGCACTGATTTTGTGTTTTCTAAGGCACGTGGAGAAGGCAAGCCCTCTGAATCTACGGCTTTTTGGCCTTCCGGAAGAGTAAATTCCGAATTAGAGTATGCAAAGGGCAGTAATCGAGAAACCGAAAGAGAAGATCTTGTCTATGGAACTTCGGAACCTTTATTTGAGGAAATGAAAAAATTCAAGAGAATTATTTTTGAAACCAGAAAAATAGTCGCAGACCACCTGGAATCCCATATGCCACAGATAACAGGAAAGCCCGAACAGGTTATGGATATTGAAGATATGTCAGAAAAAATTATGCAGGCGATAAACCACAGATTGAAAATCGAAGCTGAAAGGAGGGGAATTTTCTGACTAAAGGACTTATCAAGGTGTTGGAAGGGAGTAAGAAAGATACAGAGATAGAGGTTCTTTATTTTCCTACCGAATACAGTATGGAAAAAAGTAATACATTTTCGGAAATAAGTGTGCCAGGGCTTGAAACTCCATATATCCAGTACTCGAAAGGGAACTCAGGTAGTATTTCAATGGAGATATTTTACGATACTTTTGAGGACCAAAGCGATGTCCGAGTACACACTAAAAAAATATCAGACCTTTTGAACATAGATGAGGAACTCCATGCCCCCCCACCTTTAAGTTTTATCTGGGGAATGCCAGCGACAGAACCGTTTACATGTGTCCTTGAAAAAGTCAGTACGAAGTATACAATGTTTTTATCGACTGGGATACCCGTTAGAGCTAGACTCAATATTACACTTAAAGAATTTAAAACAGCCCTCAATAAGCGAGAAAAGAGCAAACAATCCCCTGACAAAACAAAGACCTATGTCACAAAAAGGGGGGACAGTTTGTGGTTAATTGCCAGTGAAAAGTACGGGGACCCTTCCATGTGGAGGCCGATTGCGGACAAAAACAGAATAAAAAACCCGAGGTTTCTTGAACTCGGTATTGAGCTGTTAATCCCCCCATTGGAGTGAGCTTTAATGACATTTCCATCATCAGGCATTGCGGTCTATTCTCCAACCTTTACAGTCAAGCTGGGAGGCGAGAAAATTCCAACCGATGATATAACCGATTTAGAGGTTGATGAGCAGATTGAAAACTCAGGAATGTGTGTAATTTCTTTCAACGATATACTGGATATGAAAAAACAGAAATTTCGATGGCTTGATGATGCCCGCATAAAGATCGGAACTCGTATTGAGATTTCTTTCAGTTACGCTCAGGGCTCAGGGAACGCGGCGAGTTCGGGAGGAAATACGTTACTGTTCATAGGCAGCCTCCAGGCTATTACTCCTAATTTTGAGCCTGGAGGCAGTGCAAAGTTGAAAATAAGAGGGTATGATCTGTCCTGTAACCTTATGAGAAGCCGTAAAGGACAGGGGATTTATAAGAGTAAAAGTTATTCCGAAATCGTTGGAGATATAGCTCAAAAATACGGACTGAAGCAGGATCAGATCGAATCTTCCACACCGGTTTATGAATCTGTTTCCAGGGACTCCAGTGAAGATGATTATCAGTTTATAAAGAGACTTGCAAATGAACTTAATTATGAATTTTTTGCAAGAGAAGAGTCCCTTTACTTCCGTAAACCAAAGGACAGTGAAAATGCAAGTATTACATTTACAAATGGTATAAATATTGTAAGTTTTTCTGTGGAAACGAATACTTCAGCCTATGTTAGTGAAGTGCAGATCAATTTCTGGAGCAGTGACCAGAAGGAAAAAAGTCCGCAAACTGCTAAACAGGAAGAGGTGGGAAATTCCTTTGGTTTCGATTTAACAAGCCAGCAAGGCAAGAAAATAATTCTGGAAAATGTAAATGTATCCAGCGCAGAAGAAGCAAACTCCCGTGCGGTTGCAGAGTTAAAAAAAAGAAACAAGAACCTGATAACAGGTGATCTGGTAAGTATCGGAAATCCGTCTATTCGTCCAGGAATGACCGTAAAAATAGAGAAGGTAGGTGACCGCTTTAGCGGAACCTACTATGTGGAAAAAACGAAGCATTCTATAAATCAAAAAGGGTACAGCACAACACTGACGATGAGGAGATGTGGATAATGGATTTCGATGGATTTTTTAAATCCCAGAAAACGAAAAATAAGATTCCCGGCGTTGTACTCGCTCTTGTAAAGAGTACAAAGGACCCTGATAGTCTCGGAAGGGTGCAGATAACTTTTCCCTGGAGAGGAAAAGAGGAGGAGGAAGAATTGCACTGGGCCAGATTAGCAACTTTAATGGGCGGAAATGGGAGAGGAACCTTCTTCTACCCGGATGTGGACGATGAAGTGCTTGTGGCATTCGAGCACGGAGATATAGACTCTCCTTACATAATCGGAGCTCTCTGGAACAATCAGGACAAGCCTCCGGAAGCAAACAGTGAAGGAAAAAATAATATCAAGATGATTAAAACCCGAAGCGGTCACATAATAAAACTTGATGACACGGACGGAAGCGAGAAAATTGAGATCATAGACAAGACTGAGGGAAATAAAATTAGCATCGATTCAGCTAATAACAAAATTTCAATAGTATCTGCAGGAGACATCGAGCTTCTCGCATCCGATGGAAAAATTACCATCG
>CAZLNG010000174.1:0-6395 GCA_964560735.1 uncultured Methanosarcinales archaeon
ACCATATCCAGAAAAAAGATTTCATTTTGACAAGAACTCCAAGTAAAACTCTCGTATGAATTATTATCATTTTAGTAAACAAATAAAAGAACTCACTGCAACTTAATGTTACGAAAAAAATATTTTATTATAACTAATAATACAAAATAGAAAATTATTAATTACTAAAAGAATTAGTATTGAATAATGTCTGCGCCAGAATTTCAGATTAAAGAGCTTGTAGCTCATAAGTGGGATCTTGCATCCGGTACTTTTGATACTCACCACGGACATGGGATCCAGAGTAAAAAAGAAAGAGACGCCTGGAAAAGTTCTTTCAGAGAAGTGTTTCCTGAGAAAGGCTTAAAAATTCTCGATGTCGGATGCGGCACAGGAGAATTAAGCATACTTCTTGCGGAAATGGGGCATAAAGTTACTGGAATAGATATCTCAAAAAAGATGCTAGAAGTAGCAAAAATAAAAGCTAAAACCTGTAAAGCTGACATAATTTTCGAAGAAGGAGATGCTGAAAATCCGGGGTATGATGCCTCTACTTTTGACATTGTATTTAACCGCCACCTTCTGTGGACTCTCCCGAACCCTGAAATGGCTGTGAAAAACTGGAAAAAAGTACTTCGAAAAGGGGGTAAGGTCGTAATTATTGATGGAGTCTGGGATAATGGAAGTATAAAGTCAAAGATTCGCATGACTTCAAGCGACATTCTGAAACTTCTTGTTGAAAGGAAAGATCCCAGAAAAGGCCACGGGAGATACTCAGAGGAACTCAAAGCCAGTCTTCCGAACTTTGGAGGGGCCCCACTTGAAAAAGTTAAGGGGTACCTGTCGAGTACAGGTTTTGAGAAGATCCAGACTTTTGATCTGAAAGACGTAAAGGAAGCACAGAAAGAAAAAATGCCGCTCTCTGAACGGGTAGTACGAAGTTATCAGTACTATCTCATCTGCGGCAGGAAATAAAAACAGAAAAAGAAAAAACCGGAAAGGAGATCCCAAAATGAAAAATAAAACCCCTCCACTGCTTATACTGTTAATTATCCTGCTAAGCTGTGCCATGTTAATGACTTCCGGATGCACCAGCACGAAAGGAGATGAAACCGGAGAAGTAATTTCTGAACCTAACAATACGCTTGTGCTTGGAGAAATGTGGGAGATAGACTCGATCAATCCAATTAATGGGGATGGAACCCTGATCTGCGAGAAAGCCGCAATAACCGAAACTCTCGTTGGTGCCAATGAAGATTTCTCCCTTAAGCCCGGCCTTGCAACCTCCTGGGAACAGCTTGATGAAAATAGCTGGGAATTCAAGCTGAGAAATAATGTTACTTTCCATGACGGAAGCAAGATGACTGCAGAAGAAGTAAAGTTCACGCTGGAAAAAGTTATTTCAGAAAATTCGAGGGTTGCTTCCATGTTAAAAGTCGATTCCATGGAAGTAGTTGACAATTATACCCTCAAAATCAAAACCAAAGAAATTAACCCTATTCTTCCTGGAATTCTCCACTATCCAGATACTGCCATAATAAGCCCATCTTCTTATGATGAAAAAGGAGAATTTATAAAACCTGTAGGAACAGGCCCGTATAAATTTGAGTCCTTTGATGAACAGACCAGAGTCCTGACGGTTGTAAAGAACGAAAACTGGTGGGGAGGAAAAGTTGGGCTCGATAAAATGATCCTTAAAGGGATACCTGATCCGAACACAAGAGCGATGTCGATCGAAAATGGAGAAGTTGATTTTACAGTTGATGTGCCCTATAGTGAAACAGACAGAATAGACGCTATAGATGGAATTACCGTAGAGAAATACAAAACTCCGAGAGTTTACAAGCTTGACCTGAACCTGAAACACGAACCTCTTGAAGATGCTAGAGTAAGGCAGGCGATGTCCTATGCTATTAACAGATCCGGGATTGCAGAACACGTACTCTATAATGTAGGAGAAGCTGCTGCAGGTCCCTTCCTGCCAACAATGGTCTGGGCAAATAAAAGCCTGAAACCCTACAGTCAGGACCTTAAGAAAGCTGATGAGCTCTTGACAGCCGCAGGATGGATAGACACCGACGGGGACGGAATAAGAGATAAGGATGGAAAAAACCTGAAGCTCAACCTGATGACCTATTCCGCAAGGCCAGGACTTCCTCCAATGGCTGAAGCCTTAGCTGCCCAATTGAAGGAAGCAGGCATAGATGTCGAAACCGAGGTGCTGGAGATGGGGTCGATAGACGATAGGAAAGAAAAAGGAGATTGGGATCTCTATCTGGCCGCATATAACATTGCAATGGTTCCTGATCCGGAATATATCCTCAGCAACTGGTACATGACAAATGGAACTGATAACACGCCTGGGTATTCCAATCCGAAAGTAGACTCCCTGATAAAGGAAGCCAGACAAATCACGGACCTGAAAGAGCGCTATGAAAAGTTCAATGAGGTTGAAGCTATCGTGTACGAAGAACAGCCCATGATCATTGTAGCTTACTACGGCTGTGCGATCGTAAAGAAAGACTATGTAAAAGGATACGTTTTCGACCCTACAGCCCACGACTACCGCATAAATGCAGATATGTATTTGGAAAAGAAAAACTGAAGGGACTCTCAAAAGGGGACAGGTTCCAAGCCTGTACTCCTGAGTTTCTTCCACTCAAAATAACGAAGACAGGTAAGTTTTGCTACCTGTTCAAATTGAGGAGGAAGCATGAAATATTTCCTAAAACGGGCTGGTTTCATGGTGATTACGCTTTTTGCAGTCTGTGCCCTTACATTTTTTCTTATGAATGTAATTCCAGGAGGAACGGCTGAGCTTATTATCAAGCATACTTTCGTGGGTCTTGAAGAAAGCGTAACCGAAGAACAGCTTAATCAGATCTCAAGCAGATACAACCTCGATGACCCTCTTTATTTGCAGTTTTTCAGGTGGATTAGAGAAGCCCTGATAACAGGAGATATAGGGACTTCCTATGTATTTAAAAAACCAGTATTTTACCTCCTGGCTTTACGCCTGCCGGCAACCATCCAGCTTGCAGGAGTAAGTATGGTCATTGCAGCGCTTGCAGGAGTGAGTCTGGGAATTTATTCGGCCCTTCGGGAAAATAGGATTTCAGACCATCTCCTAAGGATTGTTACGCTTTTTGGAGTTTCCATGCCCGGTTTCTGGGTAGCCCTGCTCCTTATTCTGATATTCTCTCTGAAGCTGAAACTTGTCCCTGTATCAGGATACGGAAGCCTGGAAAACCTGATTTTGCCAGCTACAGCCCTTTCCCTTCATTCAGTTGCTGCCATTATGAGAGTTACAAGAACCAGCATGCTTGAAACTTTTGGGCAGGAATACATGAGGTTTGCAAAAGCCAAAGGACTCCCAACATGGAGAATAATAAGCAGGCACGCCTTGAAAAATGCCATGCTCCCTGTAGTCACTGTCATTGGTTTTCAAATAGGAAGCCTGCTTGGAGGAGCAGTTGTGATTGAAAAGATTTTTGCCTGGCCAGGAATAGGGAGTCTCCTTGTGGATTCGATTTCTGCCAGAGACCTGCCAATGGTGCAGGGCTGTGTACTTGCTATTGTTACTATGTTTCTCGTTGTAAATTTCCTTGTAGATATGCTCTATACTCTTCTTGATCCGAGGATAAGGTACGGTTGATATTTATGGATAATGTGTTTGCTAACAGATTAAAAAAAGAAAAATTCTCGATGCCTGAGACATATGGAGGCGAATTTGCAAAAAGAGTCTTGCAAAGAAAAGATATGCTTTTTGCTCTGATATCACTTTTGCTTTTTTCCGGGCTTGCCCTTGTTGCCCCTCTGATCTCCCCTTACGATCCAAACACAATTGATCTTGGAAACAAGAATCTCAGCCCTTCAGGGGAACATCTTCTCGGTACCGATTACCTCGGAAGAGACCTTCTGAGCAGGATTCTGATAGGTGCCCAAACTTCTCTCTCAATAGCCTTCGGGGTAGTTCTAATTTCTTTACTTGCAGGGATCACCCTTGGGTGCGCTGCAGGTTACTATGGAGGAATTGTAGACGAAAGCTTATCAAGGGTAATAGATGTATTTCTTGCCTTTCCAGGGGTTATTTTTGCTCTTGCCATCATGGGGGTGCTTGGAAGTGGAGTTTTTAATCTGATGTTTGCTCTTTCCATAGTCCAGTGGGCAAAATATGCAAGGTTAATGAGAGGACAGGTTCTTTCTCTTAAAAAACAGGAATTTGTACTTTCTGCGGTTACGAGCGGAGCAAGCGATTTTCACATTCTTCGAAAACATATAGTACCCAATGTTATTGCTCCTCTCCTTGTAATCGCCACAATTGATCTGGGACACGTAATCCTCTCCATTGCCACGCTGAGTTTTCTGGGGATAGGACTTCCTGCAGATGTTCCGGAATGGGGAGCAATGCTCTCCGCAGGAAAAGAATTCATGAGAACTGCCCCTTACCAGACGATTTTTCCCGGACTTGCAATAACTTTCTTTGTAATCATTTTCAGCATCCTGGGAGATGGAATGAGAGATATTCTTGACCCAAATACTGAAGAAGGTGAGATATATTGAGCCTGCTGGAAGTAAGAGATCTCTCTGTCGAGTTCCCTGCAGGAGAAGATACCGTAAAAGCAGTTTCTTGCACCTCTTTTGACATAAAAGAAGGAGAAACCTTCGGGCTAATTGGAGAGAGCGGATCAGGAAAATCAGTTATAGGTCTTGCCCTGCTCAGGCTTCTCCCGGCAAATGCAAAGCTTTCTGGAGAGGTTTGGTTTCAAGGACAGAACATTTTCGCTCTTAATTCTTTAGAACTAAGGAAAATCAGAGGAAAAAAAATTTCACTCATGCCTCAGAACCCAGCCGGTGCCCTGAACCCTGTCCTGAAAAACGGGCTTCAGATTGAGGAAGTATTCGAAGAAAGAGGAATGGATAAAAAGGAGGGGATGAGAAAATCCCTGAGACTTATGAAAAAACTCCTTTTGAGAGAGCCTGAAAAACTCTGTGACCTGTATCCTCATCAATTATCCGGAGGCATGAGGCAGAGATTGATAGCCTGTATGTCTCTTTCCTTTGAGCCTGAACTTCTGATTGCCGATGAGCCTACAAAAGGACTGGATCCTGAGGCGCGGGCAGGAGCGGTTGAGCTTTTTACTAAAATAAAAAAAGAGTACGGAAAAACAATGCTCCTGATCACGCATGATCTTGATCTGGCTCTTGAAATTTGCGACCGCATAGCTGTAATGTATGCAGGAGAGATTGTAGAACTTGACAGGGCTTCAAGAGTTCTGAACATGCCTGTACATCCCTATACAAAAGGACTTATCAGGGCTCAACCTCGAAACGGGCTCATTCCCTTGAAAGGGCAAAGCCCTAGCAGAATGAAATTACCTGAAGGATGTTTTTTCCATGAGAGATGTGGAAATTCAGGAATTGAGTGCTACAGAAAACATCCTGAAATTAAAAACCATAAAGGAGGATGGGTCAGGTGTCATTTCCAGTCCTTACAGTAAAAGAACTTGCAATGAAGTTTGGAGATTCTGAGGTATTCAAAAGAGTCAGCTTCTCAGTAGCTCCAGGGGAAACGCTCGGTCTTTTTGGAAAAAGCGGATCAGGGAAAACTACAATTGGCAGGTGCATTGTGGGTCTTGAAAAGCCCACTGATGGAGAAATCCGGGTTCAAGGACAAAATATTCTGGGCATGAGCAAAAAGGAATTCAGGAAACTGCGGCCGAAAGTCCAGATGATTTTTCAACATCCTGAGACTTCTCTTGATCCTCGTATGAAAGCTTTTGAAAACCTCATAGAACCCCTGAAACTTCATTCAGGGCTCAAGAAAGATGCTCTTTTGAAAAAAGGAGAAAAACTGGCCGAGCTTACAGGACTTCTCCCCGAACATCTGGCCCGCTATCCTAACCAGCTAAGTGGAGGGGAAATCCAGAGGATAGTGCTTGCCAGAATAATGGCTTTATCTCCTGATTTTATTGTTGCTGATGAGCCCACTTCTATGCTTGATGTCTCAGTCCAGGCTCAGATCCTGCGACTTATGCAAAAACTCCAGCGGGAAACCGGAGTTTCTTACCTTCTCATCTCTCATGACCTTGAGGTGCTAAGAAAAGTCTGCCACAGAATTGCCTACCTGGAAAACGGGGCTATTGCTTCAATCGAAAACATAAGTAGAGGAATTAATACATGAGCATTCAGGAAAACAAGATAAAACAGAATATTGCCCAAATATGGGATATTTCCTCCGAGACCTACGACAGTCATGAAGGACATGGAATCCAGAGCAAGATTGAAAAAGAAGCCTGGAAAGACGTATTCAAAGGTCTGCTTCCCCCAGGAAGACTGAAAGTACTTGATGTCGGCTGCGGAACCTGCGAGATAGGACTCCTATTTGCAGAAATGGGGCATCATGTTACAGGCCT
>CAZLNG010000175.1:0-6297 GCA_964560735.1 uncultured Methanosarcinales archaeon
AAAAGTTATATTGTGGGATAGAAAAGGAAGGTATGAGATTTAAAGGTGTAGTTTCAAGAGAAGGAGAAAAAAGATTCTCTTTATATTTTATGCTAATCATTTCACATTCTTTCAACGAATAGACCAAAAAAATTTTTTTAGTTACATATCTGAAATCAACTTCTAAAATAAGAAGTAGTAGTCTGAGATTTAAACAATTTTTGATTATCTTTTGTCAAATATTAGCTTAATTTTTTTTGTATCCCTTTCCATTTAATGTGTCGAGCACTTTTTGATAACAACCTTCAAGATTTCCAAGAATTTCCCATTCCCAAAAGTGTAGAATAGTCCAACCTTGTTCTAAAAGCTTCAAGTCGTTTTCCCTATCTCTTTCTATATTTCTCTTAATCTTATCGTGCCATTTAGGTGAAAGACGGCACTTCCACTCATCAAAATTATGCCCGTGCCAAAAATCTCCATCACAAAATATAGCTACCTTGTATTTCGGAAAAACAATATCTGGTCTACCTGGAATTTTCATCCCAACTCTGTAACCTCGGACGCCATTTTTCCAAAGCTCCTTCCTCAAAAGAGTTTCTATTTTCGTATCTTTACCCTTAATTGAGGTCATTATTTTTTTCCTTTTGTCAGGAGCAAATATATCTACCATATATATGTCAATTATATTTTAATAATATATTATAAATCCTTATCTTCTAACATAAATAACTTAGATTTGTATCTTTTTCAGAAAGTTTTTATATATTTTGGCATATTACAAAATATATGCAAGAACAACCTGAATTTAGATATATAGATATTTTTGCAGGTTGTGGGGGTCTTTCCCTTGGACTTCACAATGCCGGTTGGAAAGGTGTTTTTGCGATTGAAAAAAACGCAGATGCATTTAAAACTTTAAGGTATAACCTAATTTCTAAGAAAAACCAATTTGATTGGCCTTCCTGGCTGGAAAAAAAAGAATATGACATAAATGATATTCTCCAAGATAATGAAAAGGAACTAAAGGAAATAAGAGGGACTGTTCATTTAGTAGCAGGAGGTCCACCTTGCCAAGGATTCTCGACGGCTGGAAAAAGAAACAAGAATGATCTCCGAAATAAATTAGTAGATTCCTATGTAAAATTCATCGAAAAAGTAATGCCAAGGGCAGTTTTCTTCGAAAATGTAAAAGGTTTTACCATGTCCTTCGAAGAAAACGGTTGTAGGGATGAGGCATATTCGAATTACGTTGAAGGTAAATTGAAAGGAATCGGTTATACAGTCCATCATGATGTGATCGATTTCTCTGAATATGGAATTCCTCAAAGCAGGAAGAGGTTTATACTTATTGGTGTTCTCAACGGCGATCCCAAAAAAATTTTTGAGCAAATGGCTTTTGCCAAGGACGAGTTCCTTTTAGCTAAAGGTCTTAAGCCACACGTCACTCTTAGGGAAGCAATTTCAGACTTGGAGCGAAGACATGGTGAGGTTAATTCTGAAGAATCCAATCATTTTTTCCAAGGTAAGTATGGTAAAGTGGAATCTAACTACCAGAAGTATCTTAGAAACTCTTGTAACAGAAATGAATTCCCTGATAGCCATCGGTATGCGAGGCACAAAAAAAGCACTATTGATAAATTTGAATTTATCTTGAGGAATTGTGAGAGAAATAAAAACATTGCGAGACATATAAAAAATCAATTTGGTACTAATAAAAAATGTTTAATTGCTCTTAATTCTGAATCTCCATCTCCCACATTAACAACTCTTCCTGACGATTATATTCACTACACTGAACCTCGAATTCTTACTGTTCGTGAATATGCTCGAATCCAATCATTTAACGATTGGTTTGAAATTAAGGGGAGATACACCACCGGAGGAAAGAACAGGGTTAATGAGGTACCCAGATACACTCAAATTGGAAATGCTATTCCTCCGTTATTTGTTGAGTTATTCGGCACAGTTCTAATAGAATATCTTAATAAATTCACTTAATGAATGAAGGACGTCACTTCAATGCCAGAAGAAAAGCCACTTAATCAGATATCACACTTCAGGACTAATGTCTTACTAAAAAGCATCATTGGTAAGGACCTAATCAATGACGATAGCATTGCAGTAATTGAATTAGTGAAAAATTCAATTGATGCGAAATCTCCAAAAATCTTTGTGGAATTCAGGAATCTAAAGAGTAAAAATGATAATTTCATTCATGTAGGCAATGACAAAGATCTTTCAGGTACTTCAAAAATAATTATTTCCGATTCTGGAAAGGGAATGGATTGGGAAGATATTGATAATAAGTGGCTTAATATTGCATATTCTGAAAAAAGGGGCATGCAAGAAGAAGATGGACAGTTTTCCGCAGGTTCTAAAGGAGTAGGTCGCTTCTCATGTGATCGTTTGGGAGAGTACCTCGATCTATATTCAAGAAAAAGGAATAATCCTATCCAGCATGTATACATTCGTTGGAGTGACTTTGAAGGAGAAAATGATGGGGGTAAAGAAATCCAAGATGTTGAGATATTTCATGAGGAAATGTCTGAACAGGCTTTTTTTAAGAAAACAGGTAGAATACAATTTGAGTGTGGGACTATTTTAGAAATAAGTAAACTAAGGAACGATTGGGCTTCATTCCAGTTTCGAACACGGGATTGGAATTTTGAAAAAATAATTAAACTCAGGAAGGACCTTGAAAAACTGATAAACCCTTATCAAGGGAATTCCGAAAACACATTCGAGATTTATTTATGTGCGAATGAACTTCTATCAGAAGACGAACTTTTGACTGAAAATAATAAGAAGATTAATGGGAAAATAAAGAACAGGATCTTTGATACGCTAGATTTCAGGACTACAAGCATCGAATCAAAAATCTCACAAGATGGTAGTGAAATAATTACTGAATTAAAAGATAAAGGAAGAGTTATTTTCCTATTAAGAGAAAAAAATACTAAATTCCTTAATTTAAAAAATATTAAGATTGTTTTGTTTTACCTGAACCAGTATGCTAAAGTTTATTTCAGGAGGCAGACAGGTGTAAGGTCTGTTGATTTCGGTTCCGTATACCTTTTCAGAAACGGCTTTAGAGTTCCCCCTTTTGGTGATGCAGGTAATGATTGGTTGGGATTGGAAGTAAGGAAAGGACAAGGTCATGCAAGAAATTTGGGCACAAGAGACCTTATTGGGAGAATAGAAATCACAGATTATAACAATGATTTTCAGGTGATATCAAGCCGCGAGGGTATAGTCAAAAATAATTACTACAATGAGCTGGTCGGCGGTAGTTATAATGAACAAACTGGTAGTGGTGAAAATTACTTTGTGGAGGTTTTTAAGAAACTCGAAAAATATGTAGTAGGTGGACTTGATTGGGACAGGGTTTCAAAAAAGAAGAAAGATGAAGACGAGGACTTTGGAGAATTAACAGATTCCGAGGTAAAAAAGTTCATCAAGGCTTATGAAGCGAAGGTGATGGATAATAAAGATTGGAAGTATGACCCTGAAGAAGAAATGTATGGAGAGACACAAACAGAAAAAGATCGTCGGGTTATTGAGTTACTATATTCTATCTTGAACGTAAAGCCCGAAAATATACTGGAACTCTATATTAATGAAGACCTCATTAAGACGCTCGCAACTGAAAAAGAAGAAAAAGTAAAGAAGGTATTTCAGGACTTTCACAAGATAGATCCTCAACTTGTCAATTCCAGCACTAGTAAAGTGATCAAAGAAGTTAATTTACTATTTGAGTCGAAAGAAAAAGAAATAGATACTATATCAAAACAAATTGCTGATGAGATTGAAACAAGTAAAAGGTTAGAAGATGAGTTGAATAAGGCAAAGGTTGAAAAATTTAGAGCAGAACAAAAAGCAAAGGAAGAAGAACGAGCAAGAAAGGAAGCTGAAAGATTAGAGCAAAAAGCAAAAAAGGAGAAGGAAAGGGCTCAGAAAAAAGCAGAAGAAGAGAAAAAAGAGAGGGAAAAAGCACAAAAAAAAGCAGAAGAAGAGAGAAAGGAGAAGGAAAGAGCTCAGAAAAAAGCAGAAGAAGAGAGAAAGGAGAAGGAAAGAGCTCAGAAAAAAGCAGAAGAAGAGAAAAAAGAGAAGGAAAAAGCGCAAGAAGAAGCAAATAATGCAAACAATAAAATCAAAAACTTAGAATCACAAAATTTTTTCTTAAAAAATTCAAAGAGCCAAAGCAAGGATCAATTGATTTCTTATTTACACCAAATTGGCACGTACTCACAGGCTCTGGAGGGTCACATACGTTCAACTCTAAGGCAAATTAATAAAGAAAAAAATATAGACCCAGATACAATTATCCAAAGGTTAGGAGAAATAAGTTTTGTAAATACTCAAATTTATACGATCTCAAACGTTGGTTCAAAAGGTGGAATTACTGAAGAATTCAAAAACCATGAGATAGACGTTATTAGTTTTATCTATGAATATCTAGTAAACATTTGCAAGCCCTATACAAGAGAAATTAACATACATGTATTTGAGAGGCCAGATAAAGCTTTTTTGAAGACTTTTAAACCATTTCACTTAAGTTCTATCATCGATAATTTTATCAGTAACTCTATTAAAGCGAATGCAAAAAATATTTATTTTTCAGTATCTTCGGAAGATAACTCACTAGTTCTAGATATCGAAGATGATGGAGAAGGGATACCTGAAGAAGTAGCCGATATTTCATCAATTTTTGAACCTGGTGTAAGGTATTCAAGAAATCCAGGTACCGGTTATGGCTTATATCATACAAAGAATATCATCGAAGAGATTGGGGGTCATATTTCGGTCGAAAAGAGAGTGGCAAGGGGAATAAAATTCAAAGTAGTGATTCGAAAATGAAACTTAGGTACAAGATACTTATCTTTGACAATGAACCCGGATGGGTAAATGGTATCAAGGAGGATTTAGCGGAAATAGTTGAAGATGAAGGTTTCATAATTGATTTGGAAAAAGATATAATCAGTTGTGAAAGAGAATCCGATTTTTCAGGTAACTATGACGATTACGATATAATCTTGATAGATTATGATCTTGGTCGTGAAAAGGGACAAAATATCATAAAAAACATACGTGAATGCCAACATTATACGGAGGTTATATTTTATACTCAAGGTCCGGAGGATTTACTAAGGATCGTTTCAAGAGAACAAATTGAGGGGGTATATTGCTGTCGAAGAGAATCAGGGGCTCTTTTAAACAAATTTGGAAAAGTTTTCAAGAATTCAATTAAAAAGGTCCTTGATTTGAATAATCTCCGAGGTCTGGTCATGTCTGAAACGTCCGAATTGGACAAACTCAAAAAGGAAATTCTTTATTTAATATGGAAAAAAAATCTTGTTAACTCTAATTTCTTCAAAACTAGTGTATATCCTCTCGTTACAACCTGGTGTGAAGAAAAGCATAAGGATTCAAAAAAATACCTTGGTAAAAGAATAAAAATTCAAGAAGAAGATTATGTATATTCTTCATACAATGAAGGAAGATTTATAAATGATTTTTTGTTTGATTCAGACAAGAAAGGAAAAGCTATATCTAAAGCACTAATGGAAATAGGTTTAAATAACTACTTTGAAGAGGCTGAGTACCAAGAAAGGATACAAAGAAAAAGAAATAAGTTAGCACATGAGCCTGAAAGAATTGAGGAAAACAAACTATATTTTGGAGACTATGAATTCACATATGAAGAAGCCAAGAAGCTTAGGGAAGATATTGTTTCTTATAAAAGATTATTTTCTTCTATAATTACAGAAATTAATAAAATAAAATAAAAGGAAATAAAACCTGAGAAAAAACACTTCTCAGACGACCTCGACAGTGAGTGTAAAGTTATCTTCAGTTCCGGTTGTATTTTCCCAGGGGTGCTTAGATATTCCGTTTACCTGCTGGCTGCCCTGGTCAACGGCTTTAATAATCCATGAATGAGTTTCGGGGACACCCGTCATTTCTTCGGGAGCTTCATCCTGAGTATATTCGTCGCTGAGAATACTTAGCCCCTCGGTAAGATTGAGCTGCCAGGAATAGCCGGTAGTCGGGTTTTCCCTGAGCTGGAGGGTAAAATTCTCTCCCTTTTTGAGATTGATGCTCGTCCCATTGTCAGCATCGGTTACTACCTGCCCTGTTTCCGCGGTTTCATTAGCTTGAGTTATGTTATTTTCAGTTGTGTTATTTTCAGTAACATTTTCTGCGTTCTCTGTCTTTTCAGCACAGCCGGCTGCAAAGACAACAGCAGTTCATCAGAAAAATCAAATTGAAAAACGAGTAATTAGGTCCGACTTTAAAAAAATTGGACATAATCCAAAC
>CAZLNG010000176.1:0-6287 GCA_964560735.1 uncultured Methanosarcinales archaeon
CAGGACTCTCACTCCTGCGACTGGGGTTCAAATCCCCATCGGAGCACTTTTCCTTATTTTTAGTTTTTTGCTTTTTTATTTGTATTTAGGTTCTGCAGTTAAGCTCAAAAACAGAGTAAATCGTTGAATTGATTTTCCTAAGATCGGTAGAGCTAAGGTTATTCCTTGCTAGTTTTAAATATTCTCGTAAAAATCGTTTTTGTGGAATATATGCTCTCTACCTTTATTTCGTTATTTTTAAACATATTATCAATCCATATTGTAAGCAGTTTGGAAAAAGTAAAGCCAAGATCATGGGTTATTATCAGTTTATAATGGCTGCCACAATCTGTGTGATCTATAGTATCGAGCCAATTAGTTATCTTGAGATTGACGGCTAGCCCATTTACAATTTCTTTTAGACTACACTCATCAAGAGACTTCTGAAAGTAGAGCTCTATTGTATATTCTATGGTTTTATCCCTGATAAAAAGCTCACTTAGCAGTTGGATATCAGCAGTTTCTATTAGTAATTTAAAAGCGGTTTTTTCAATAATAACTAATGATTTTGCCCTTCTAAGGCGCATCCAGTATTTTTCTTCCAGGTTCAATTCTGGAATCTGTCTTGAATTATTTTCCAGATTTTCCAGTGCAAGTTCTAAAGCTTTTTGCTGTGTTTCATATTTTTCTGCATTTCTTTTTAGTAATTCCCAGTGCTTCTGCGAAATTGTGGTAGAAATTCGGTGTGTTTTCAAATTATTTCACCCCGAACCTCAGACACCTTCTTAATTGATTTCTATGCGTATATTTCACGAATTATACGCATACAACACGTATATCTTGATAACTTATTTTTCTTGAGTATTCTATTCTATATCAGTTAACGCAAGATAATTATATAGGACTAAATTCTTACTTTTCTATCCACATATTAAACGAATTATGTGTGGCACACACATACGTTTTCTGGATTACCTATTTTTACTTGCGTATTCTATTTTAGCTTTGTTCACAGCAGAAAATTGCTATGGGATTTATACAGTCGATGTAGAAATTTTAGGTGTTTATCATGAAGGCAACAGAGCTTATGAAGCAGACTGAAGGAGATGCCAATATTTGCATTGCAGTCCTTGATGGTCCGGTTGATCTAAATCATCCCTGTTTCAACAAGGCCAAAATAACCCAATTAGAGGCTTTAGTTTCAGGAGTTGCTGACGATGGGCCAAGTGCACATCACGGAACTCATGTTGCGAGCTTAATCTTTGGTCAGCGTGATAGCTCTATTCGTGGTGTTTCGCCTGGTTGTCGTGGACTCATCATTCCTGTTTTTGGGGATGATAAGTCCACTGGTTCAATTGCGCCTTGTTCTCAGTTAGAACTCGCTCAAGCCATCACACAAGCCGTTGAACAAGGAGCTCATGTCATAAACATCAGTGGTGGTGAACTAGTTCCCTCTGGCGAGCCTCACCCTTTTCTTGACAAGGCTGTTCGTCTCTGCGCTGAAAACAATGTTTTAATCATTGCTGCTGCGGGAAATGACGGGTGCCCATGCCTCCATGTGCCAGCATCCGTTTCTTCGACTCTTGCGGTAGGGGCAATGGATGCTCAGGGGCTGCCACTTGACTTTAGCAATTGGGGGCAGATGTATCAAAATAATGGTATTCTCGCACTTGGTGATAAATTACTGGGGGCCGTCCCTTGCGAAGTTGCCACCAAAACTTGCGGAGTTTCCACCAAAAGTGGAACCAGCTTTTCCACTCCTATAGTTACTGGTATTGTTGCTTTGCTGTTGAGCATCCAGAGACAAAGAGGAGACAAACCTGATCCACACTCTGTGAGGGATGCCATTCTCCAGAGCGCTCACCCTTGTATCTCTTCCAAAGGTTTGGATTGTTCTCGTTATCTAAGGGGTCGTCTCAATGTTGGAGGGGCATATGATCTTGTCATGAAAAAACAACAGTCTGTGACTGATAATCATTATACATCCTCAAAAATTCCAGAGACTGTGGGCATAGGGATGATGGAATCTTTCAAAAGACTGCCCGTTCTTGACGTGCAGAATTCAGAATTTACAACATTTAATCCAGAGATAGTAGCGTCCTCTACTCATATTTCTACCCTAGACGCGATGAAGGCTCTGGAAAATCCTGATTCTATTGAGCCAAAATCGATAGATAAGAAAAACAAACAAAAGAAAAATCAGATACAGGAGAATAATATGGCTGAAAATGCAGAAGTAACATGTGGTTGTTCAAAAAGTAAGAAGATGGAAAATGAAATTACAGATCAAATAATTGGGAAAAATCCGCTCCAGATCCATGCATCTGATGTACAAAATACAGAATCAACGATGGTAAACACAGAGGTAGTTACATCGTCGGTCTTACCTGCGCAGTCCCCTGCACCACGAGCTGTAAATAAACTGTCTATTGTGTATGCACTTGGCACACCTAGTTACGATTTTGGGAGTGAAGCTAGGCGAGATGCTTTTTACCAACTTGTAAGTCAATATGAAGACCAACCGACATTTGATGAGAAGCTGCTGAAATTATTAGATGAAAAGCCAGAATGTGCTGAGTCGCTCATATGGACCCTCAATATAGAGAGTGCACCTGTTTATGCAATCAAACCTGAAGGTCCTTTTGCTTCGTATGCTTTCATGCGGCTTCGTGATTTTCTGAAAGAATATCTCGAAAAAGATGAGAGCAAAAAAATTGAAAGGATCTCGATTCCGGGAGTTATTTCTGGAGAAGTAACCCTCTTTTCAGGCCAGAAGGTTCCGATTATCAAACCAGAATTGCGTGGGATGTGGAGTTGGAATAAACATGTTATGATATCTAATTTGGTTCAAATGGGGTCTAATGACCGCGAGATAAGTAAGACTCTCAGAAATTCCGATCAAGATGAAATAAAACAGAGACTTTCTGATTTCTTGGATCGTGTGTATTACGATTGTATGAACCTAGGCCGATCTTCAAAGGATAGGGCATTGAACTTTGCCGGGACAAATGCATATATGGCATTTTCTGCTCTTCTTGCAAGTGGTAAGGAGGATCTGGAGTTGGATAAAATTGAGACTGAACGAAGTCTTATCTGCCGGCCAGATTCAGATTGTTGGGATGTAAAGTTAACACTCTTTAACCCTCATAAGCGTGATACAGAAGCCAGAAAGGCATTTCGCTTTACAATCGATGTGAGTGACGTGGTTCCTGTTTCAATTGGAGAGATACGTTCTTGGGCGGTTTACTAAGCCAGAATATTTTGATTACGTGCCACCAAAGGAGTTCATCACCTTGGTGGCACTCACGAATTTGCATATTGTCACTATGATGAGGATGGTGATAATAAGCAGAAACAGTTTGTTTCAAGTAGTCACTTGTGTGGCGACAGAATAGCTCCTTTTTGGGGAATGAACGAAAAGATATACGGAGGAATTTGTTATGAGAATACCAATGCAGGCAAGACCTGTTATGAGAAATGTCAGCACAGCAAAAATTGAGGCAGGAATCGGTCAGTCTGGTCTTTGTGAAATGGGCTGCAACCTAATACCAAATGCAACAGCAAAGAGCCTTTGCTTAGCCGCATGCACCGGCCTAGGCAAGGTCCTCTAATGCCGAATTCTGTAGTACAGACAATTTGTGGATTATATACTTATGTAATCTGGGGCAGTTATTCGTGCTTTTTTGCACGCATGTCTGCCGTTGATTATTTGGTCAATTTATGAAATTAACTGCTTAGAGGTGACAGATAACTCCAATCTTTCTGGTTGAAAGCTATCTAGATACTCATTTTTCGAGTAGCCCAAAATTGGGTGCCTCACAGTGGTTAGGATATAATAAAGGAGGAATTTGTTATGAGAATACCAATGCAGGCAAGACCTGTTATGAGAAATGTCAGCACAGCAAAAATTGAGGCAGGAATCGGTCAGTCTGGTCTTTGTGAAATGGGCTGCAACCTAATACCAAATGCAACAGCAAAGAGCCTTTGCTTAGCCGCATGCACCGGCCTAGGCAAGGTCCTCTAATGCCAAACTCCGTAGTACGGACAATTTGTGGATTAATACCTATGTAATCTGGGGCAGTTATTCGTGCTTTTTTGCATGCATGTCCGCCGTTGATTATTTGGTCAATTATGAAATTAACTGCTTAGAGGTGATAGATAACTTCAATCTTCTTGGTTGCAAGCTATCTAAACACTCATTTTTTGGTAGCCTAAAATATGAGTCCTCAAGGTGGTAATAAACTAAAACTAAGGGGGAAATTGTCATGAAAGTACCAATGCAGGCAAAACCTATTATGAGAAATGTCAACACAGGAAAAATCGAGAGAGGTGTAAACTCCTCGGTTAACATTGGGTGTTTAATTACTAAATGCGCACCATGTGCAATAAATATAGTTACAGGTAATATTCCTGGTGCTATTTCCTGTGCTGTAAGCAACTGTCCACAGTGTATCTAACTATAAGATAGACGATTTATTACTTACAGAAATGAAATAAACCGCTTAAAGGTGATGGATAACTTCGGCCGTCTCGGTTGTAATCTATCCAAATCCTCATTTTTTGATTGCCAAAAATGAGTGCCTCAGGGCGGCCATAAACTAAAACTAAGGGGGAAATTGTCATGAAAGTACCAATGCAGGTAAAACCTGTTCAAAGGAAAGCCGAGCGTAGAGCTCAAACAATCGGAGGTATCAAACCCTCTCCCAAACTATATGTTCCTTGTGACTGTCCACCGTTTCAACGTTGTCACGTGGACAATTGTTTGATAGACCCTAATACTGGAGGAGAGCACTGCTTTGAAAACAGATGTGTGCCTAATATACCACCTTTACCGTATTCGTAAACGACGTAATATGAGGCAAGCGTTCGAGCGTAGGAATACTGAGCTTTCAGCTCACTTTTTTTATACTCTTAGATCAGTTTTTTTACTATCCTCAAATTACTTGTCACCAGTTTAATATAATTCTGTAATTCAACCCTATATGAGTAAACTTAACCATACTCGAATAGTTGCATTTCTCATTTGAGTTATGGAATTGTAGCCATGAATAAAATAAATACACAAGCCACTCCAGATCTTGAAAGCAAGCTCCTAGGCTATCTTTTCGGCACAGCTTGTGCAGATGCTCTCGGGCGTCCGGTAGAGCATCTCACCCTTGACCAGATTAAAGAAAGGTATGGAGAACAGGGGATTCTTGAGCCTACCCCGGAATCCCCCTGGACCGATGATACCCAGTTGATGCTTGTTCTTGCCAGAGGGCTTCTGCATGGAGCAGAATTTGAACTTCCCGAACTTATGGATAAGATTGCAGAGGAACTTGTCCTGTGGTTGGACGAACCTGACCTTGGAGCAGGAGCGACAACCAGAGGTGCAGCCCTCAATCTCATGGATGGAATTCCTTGGAGCAGGTCAGGAATAAATTCAAAAACATGTGGAAGCCTTATGAGGGTTGGAATCCTTGGTTTTATTTATCAGAATGATCCTGAAAAACTGATTAAAGCTGCCCTGTTGTCAGGCAGAATTACTCACAGCCATCCTGTTTCAGATGCTGCATCCATTGCAGGGGCGTATGCTGTGAAACTGGCGCTTGATGGAATTGAACCTGAAGAGATGTTTGAACCTCTTCTCAGGGTAACTGAAGGGATTTCTCAGGAATTCACGGATACGCTGGAGAAATCTTATGAAATGGCTCATTCCGAACTGGGAGATGAAGATGCATTGAAGAAGCTGGGACAGGGCTGGTATGCAGATGAGACTTTTGCGCTTGCATATTTCTGTACTTTGCGTTACCCTGATGATTATAAAAAAGCAGTGCAAACTGCAGTAAATATAACCGGAGATTCAGATTCAGTAGGCAGTGTTGCAGGAGGTATTCTTGGAGCGAAGCTGGGAATTGAGGCAGTGCCTGTCTCCTGGATTGAAGCCCTCAGGGATAAAGAGATACTGGAAGAAATGGTTTGTCCTCTGCTCGAAAAGTATTTTCTGGTTTCATGCTGTGAAAACGCTCTTGGGCTTAAAGATTGTTGGAATAATAAATGAGGTCCTGAGATGGATTTTTCAGAAAAAGGGGTTTACTGTCTAATATTTGAAAACCAAGAATGTGAGCTTGAGATTGGAAAAAAAGGTGAGTTTTCGTTTCCTTCCGGTTTTTATGTGTATATTGGTTCAGCTTTAGGAACTGGGGGCTTCAAAAGAGTAAAAAGGCATATGGATTTCTCCAGGAATAAAGACAAAAATCCCAGATGGCATGTTGATTATCTTCATTCAAGTTCTTCTTTCAGGCTGGTTTCAGCAGTTTGTGCCCCTA
>CAZLNG010000177.1:0-6257 GCA_964560735.1 uncultured Methanosarcinales archaeon
GTGATTGGGTAAGTGCCAATGCATCAGGATCAGGCTATAAGGTTGAAGTGAACAAAAACGTTTTTGCAAACACAAGAAAAGGTAATTATCCGGGTACAGCTTCGGGTTATGCCCTTGTAGACCTGTCTGGAAGGCACAAAATTACAGCTTCAGGAAATAGATTCTGGGATAATAAATACGGAAATCTGTATAAAATAGCAACTTAAATTCTTTTTTATTACATTAGAAGTGTGGAGGGTCACAAACCCCCTTCAATTCAATTTCCCAGCCTGCACAGGCTGAACTGCCTTTATTATCCTGTTTCCAAGGGGATGGGATTGTTTTCAGGGAGATAAGGAAGCTTCTTAATTAAGTGGGAAGCGTTGTATAATTCTTTGCAAGCAAGAAAACTTTGGGACGAGCTCAGTAAAAAATTAAAAGAAAGAAGGATTAAGAAAATCCTTCACTCACATAATTTATCTGTTCTTCCTGACAGTGTAGACAACTAACAGCAATCCGAAGACTGCTGGGACAATTTCAAAGCCAGGAGTGGTGCTCTTTGTTTCACTGGTGTTTTCTGTAGCAGTTGGCGCAGCTGGAGTTGTTGTAGCTGTGGTCTCCGTGGTTGTAGGAGTGCTCTCGTTTATACTTTGGGTTTCAGTAATGTTCGTAACTGGAGTTGAAGTTTCACTTGTGTTGTTGGTGCTTGATGTTGTTACCTCTGTGGTTTTAACTGTTTCATTACCGAGGGTCTGCTGAACGTATGGATAGTATCTAAGTACATCGGAGTCAGCGACCTTGAAGTACATCCCCTGTCCGATTTCCTGATCAGAGTCTTTTGTCAGACTGAATGTATCCTTGTTGTTGATAGTAATAGTGGGACCGTTGATGTCTACATTATTGAGTTTGCCAAATTCATCGCTAGTATCGATCTTTATGGCGTTTGCATAATCAATGAGCCAGAGACCATCTATCTGTGCAATGCTGTCGACTGCGCCCTGGAAGACCTGGTTGACATGAACTTTCAGGACAGGTACATTGTCTTCGCCCTGAACATTGTCAATTTGGGAGGTCCAAATATGATCTCCAGAGTCAGTTGAGATGATCTGGTCATCCACATACTGTCCGTCCTTATCTAATTCGAGCCAAACCTTTTTACCGTCAACATCTACCTGCTTTGCCTGGAGACTGTAGCCGTTGCCAAGATCGAGGTTGTCGCCAGTTCTGAGGGTCTGCTTGGTATCACTGTCAAGAACGAGCTTGGCAAGCTTACTGGCGTCGTTGGATTTCAGCGGGACATACTTCTGTGCAAAGAAACCGAGAACAGGGTACGTTCCATTGAAAGCATCACTGGCCTTATAATCAACACTCTTTATAGTGGTGCTGTATTTGAGGCCATTTTCAGGAATAGTTCTTCCGCTAACGCCGGAAACGTTCAAAGTTTCGGTTCCAACATTCTTATTCAGGTCATAGAAGAAGCCAGCAAAGTTGTCTGAAGTCCATGCATAAGACTGAGTGCCGGAAACAACAGTTCCTCTTATATCATAGGTTCCAGGAGTTGTTTGCTGCTTAAAGGCATAGAACCTGAGAGCATCAGAGTCAGCAACCCTGAAGTACAATCCCTGTCCGATTTCCTGATCAGAGTCTCTGGTCAGACTGAATGTATCCTTGTTGCTGATGGTAATTGTGGGACCGTTGAGGTCTACATTGTCGAGTTTTCCGAATTCATCGCTAGTGTCGATCTTCATGGCGTTTGCATAATCAATGAGCCAGAGACCATCTATCTGTGCAATGCTGTCGACTGCGCCCTGGAAGACCTGGTTGACATGGACTTTCAGGACAGGTACATTGTCTTCACCCTGAATATTGTCAAGTTTGCAAGTCCAGGTTTTGTCGCCAGAATCAGTTGCGACAATCTCGTCATCTACATACTGTCCATCCTTGTCGAGTTCAAGCCAGACTTTCTTACCATCAACATCTACCTGCTTTGCCTGGAGAGTGTAGCCTTGACCAAGGTCGAGAGTTTCACCAGTTCTGAGGGTCTGCTTGGTATCGCTGTCAATAACGAGCTTGGCAAGCTTACTGGCATCGTTGGATTTCAGCGGGATATACTTGTCAGCAAAGAAGCCAATCACGCTGTAGTTGCCCCAGCCGATATCTTTATTTTTGTATTCGCTCTGCCCGATTGTTGTTGTATATACTAAACCGTTCTCTCCAATAGTCCTGCCGGAAGTACCAGCAACGTCCTTAATGGAAAGAGATTCTGTCGTCACATTGCTATTAATATCGTAATAGAATGCTGCAAATTTGTTAGCATCCATTGTAACTGTACCGTTACCATACGCAGTATTTGTAAGGATGTCGGTTATACTTGAGCCATTGTACACAGGGCCGCGGATCTCACTTGTACTCACTGCTGAGGTTGTATTATTGTCATCAGCCATTGCGGCGGATGCAAATACAGTCAGAAGCATGAGAACTGCCAGTGCACTTGCTGCAAATCTCTTCATTTTTTGTATCCTCCATATTTGTTAAGATTATGTACGAAGAATTATCGGGACCAATAATGAAGGGATTCACAAATCTTCATCAATCGAATACAAATAGTACGTCAATTGCCGAAGATCATATAATTTCTCTTCGTCCCGAAAATAGGTCTACAGCGTTTTATAAAATTAGTGTTTTATAAATCTTTTTTGGTCCTAAACTTATGCAGTCTAATGGAGCTTGGCAAATTTTCGGCAAGCTGAGACATTACTATAAGATTAAACCCGTAAATTTCATAGAACTTCAATTCTTCGAATATTGTACCAATATTCGACGATTGTACTATTTTTCGAATAATGTACCATAATCGTTATTATACCTCATGAAGACTGAAAACTGAAGGTTATTGTGGTGAAAAGTCGGGATCAACACTGCAAAATATTTTGAGCCTTCCTCCTTAGGAGAATGTGGCGGAACCTTCTTCCATAGGAGAATGTGGCGGGTTTTTCAAGTCTCCTCCATGTTTCCCGCCACCTTAATAATTTCAACTTTTGTTTAGTAAATGAGCTTGTTTCAAAATCATTTCCAATCCCTATAGCCACTATTTCGGAGTAGATGATCAAGATCAATAGAACTAGAAGAAATACATGTTTTTGGTCAAAAACATGAATAATCGGAATTTTGAAACCAGCTCAATAAAAGTTTTCGTCTATTTTATCCGGTCGACTTTAAAAATGTATAATTCAGCTGACCTTTTTAATGAAATTTGAGCTCACAATTCAACATTCTCGTGCAAGCGTATTTTGAACATTATATAGATTATCCACCTTAACTAACCAAGGTGTCTCAATAAAATTTAACTTTAAGGCGGGAAGTCCCCTTCCTCGCTTTCGTCAGAAAGCAGGGAGGGGTAGTTCACAACCATTGAAGTAGGACTCAGATAGAGACTAACTCAAAACTTTGACCTTCCACCAATACCTGATTGATTTAGAGCTAAAAACCAGGGTGTCCTGATAATTTTCCTCTTTAACTCTTAAAAAATAGTTCAACAATGGAGTAGCCAAGCTCTGGAAACAAATTACTTTATTATCTTCATCATTTTGATCCAAAAAGCACCTTTGAAAGCCTAATGATAAAGAACAAGTTTAGGAGTGTACTCTAGGAAGAGTGTACTCTAGTTCTTCACTTAATTATGTGTTTTTGGATCACGTTTGCTTTGAATGTACGTAATAATACCTGGAAGTAGTGAAACAAAAATTATTCCAATTATTACAAAGCTGAAGTTATCCTTTACAACAGGCAAGTTTCCGAAAAAATATCCTCCAAATAAGAACAAAATCACCCATGCAACTCCACCAAAGACATTATAGCTGACGAATGTCGAATATGGCATTTTTCCGACCCCTGCTACAAATGGTGCAAAGGTGCGTATAATAGGGACAAAGCGTGCTATAATTATTGTTTTCACCCCATACTTTTCAAAGAATACATGTGTACGGTCAAGATGTTCCTGTTTAATAAATCGAATGCTTTCGTGTCCCTCAACCCTATTTCTCAATAAATGACCTATCTGATAATTGACAGTATCACCTGCAATAGCTGCAAGACATAGGACAGCTAGTATAGTGAGTAAGTTGAACGAGCCACTGGCCGCCAGAGCTCCAGTTGCAAAGATTAGAGAATCACCCGGTAAGAAAGGAGTTACCACCAAGCCAGTCTCACAAAAGACAATGACAAACAACAGTAAGTATGTCAATAGACCATATTCATTTGTTATCGCGCTTAAATGCGTGTCAAGATGCATGAACAGATCGATAAAATAGTTTAAATTATCCATAATAACACTTCCATAAAAAGATCTATCTCAGTATTGACTGAAAAAAATCTTCTCATTCCAACATTTATTCTTTTCACTTAGATTAGTGAAAAAAACTTAGATAAATCCCTATATTCACATTACTGTTTGCAATTCCTTAACTGGTGGCCAATAAATTTTTCCCGACAAACTCAACCTCCTAATAATCTTTTATCTTTGTACATAATATAAGCGTCTGAGAAGATACCGATAATTAATAGGGCAAAAAGGGATGCGACATTGAATAACTGGTCAATAAGGATTTCCAAAAGAATCATCTCATTATATTTCGGTTTAATCCCAAACAATGCAAACCCTGCTCTCTCATAATGTTTTGTTACTGATAATTGTTCAATAAAATCCCTAGTTTTTTCATAACCACTAAACTTTGCCATTACTGCCTCTTCCTGCGGTTTGTCAAAACCCATACTTTTAAAGAATCCTCCAGGAACCTGGTTATCAGGATCCATAGTGTCCCCTATCTGAGGGAGGATAAGGACAAGGACCAGCCAGATGACAAAACAAATAGTAAGAGCATTAGATAGTGTTTTTTGTTGTATAGAGAAGAAGAAAGAAAGAGTGAAAAATACCATGATGTAAACAATAGAAATTATTACGAAAAGCAATATTTTGATGAGTTCTATTGCAGTTAAGGTAATTCCACCAATTACATAGAAACTTGCTAGGATGGCAACAGCTACAAAGAGTACCATCAAGCTTACAAACAAAAAGTTTCCGAATATTTTTCCGGCAAAAATGTCCTTTTTAGTAATCGGCCTTGAAAGGAGAAGTTTAAGTGTTTTTGTATTTTTCTCTTTTGAAACGCTTAAATATCCTAATAATATTCCAATTATCGCTCCAATAATTTCCATATAGTCTACAACACCCCTCAGCAGGTTGAGAGGGAATAATTTGGGAGCCGCTTCTGCAGGTATTTTTCCCAGTGACTGGAGTACAGCTAATGAGTTCTCGTATTGAGTGACCTGACTCCTAAAAATTAAAGTTGAAACCAGAATTGATGTTACAGTCAGAGTTAACAGTAGCCCAAGCATAATGTTAAATGTTCTACTGCGAAAAATATCTTGAAATTCCTTTTTTGCAATAAGAAAATGTTTATTCATAGGTATCTCCTTTGGAAGTATCAAATTGGGACATTGCATAGGTTAAAACTCCAGATGTAACTATCACCCAGGAAGCCAATATAAGAGCACAGACAAAAGGAGAATAATTTGAGTATAGAGTGCCTGTCATTTTTTGGAGATTCAATATTTCCGAAGAGAGCACTCTATAATGTTCAGAGATTGAAAATGGATAGAATATGTTGTGGATTGCTGATAATATAGGACTGTTAAGAATGTCTGTCTGAGGCAAGACAGGATTCAATGAGCTAGTCGGATAAAGAGCAGAACTCATTTCCGGCAAGGCAAAAGTTATGATTATCCAGATAATAACCGGAGTAAGAAGGGCTATTGCACTGTTTTTTTTCATAAGCCCGAAACCTAATCCCAAAAACCCAAAACCCAGCATATAGAAAAATGAAATCGCATAAAATCCTATCAATCTCAATAGCAAAATAAAAGATAGTTGCGACAATACTGCTACCGAGACAACACTCATTATTAGCGATACTGTCAGAATTGTAAAGAGGACTAAACCCAGAGATAGGACTTTTCCTATCAGATACTGCTTTTTGGTTAATGGTTTGGAAAATAAGATCCTTACAACTCCTGCCTTCTGGTCTTTGGTCCCTATACTATGCCCTATGGTTATCCCAAGAAGTGAGCCGATAAGGATCACATAAATAATCATATTCTTGACAATCTCTAGGGGAGGGAGATTACTGAATGGAGAAGGAGGGACAGTTTTTCCAATGGATTCTACTGTTATCACGGATTCCTGGTAAACACTTTCAACAGTGTGCTGGGATGCCCAGCCA
>CAZLNG010000178.1:0-6251 GCA_964560735.1 uncultured Methanosarcinales archaeon
TCGCACCAAAGTGCAACTCCATAGTACGCATCATCATTTATATAAGTTTTGGGTGGTCTGGACTTTTTCTACTCGAATCAGCCTTCAAAATTACAAATATTTTGTACCTGTATACCTAAATTTTCCTTCTTCCTTTAAATTCTTAACTCTTTCCTCAGAATCTTTCCTCAGTATCTTTCCTCAGAATCTTTCCTCAGAATCTTTTTCTGTTATATGCCTAAAACTCCGTATTTCTTTCTGTTTATTGTTTCGAGTTTATTAATCTAAAATCCTGTCTCAATTCTTACTTCGTTCAGCATCCTGTCATCTAAAATAGAATGAACACGCCTCTAAAATAGGATGAAAGCAATATTTCGGCTGAGGGTAACATGAACGGAACATTCGACTCTACAGGGAATTGTCGTACTATCCCGGAAATCCAGAATAAAATTGATGCGGGGGATGCGGTGGTTCTTACTGCTGCAGAAATTAGCGCAAAGGTTCGCGCAGGAGAGGAGATAAGGTTTGAAGATGTAGATGTGGTAACTACTGCAACCCGCGGTATAATGAGCGGAACTTACGCCGTCCTTTCTTTCAAAGTTTCCGAACCTGATTCTTTCATTAAAGCTTCCAGAGTTCTTTTAAATGGAGTGCCGGCAGTTGTGGGCCCCTGCCCAAATGAGAGACTTGGAATTTTAGACCTTATATTACTCGGAACAGCTCACAGCGAGTCAGATTCCCGCTATGGAGGGGGGCATCTTTTAAGGGATATGGTTGAAGGAAAAAATATCACAGTGGACGTAACCACCATTGAGAGGAAACAATTTTCAGTGGAGACGAGGCTCTCTGAAATTCCCTTTGCAAAACTCCATGCAACAAGGCATGCTTTCAAGAATTACCGCGCATTTGTAAATCCGGGAAAAGAAGCTATCAGAACCATCTTTCACGCTCTGCCATTTGAAGGTGAGTTTAAAGAGATGACTTTTTGCGGCTGCGGAGAATTAAATCCGATTGAAAATGACCCCAAACTTGAGACGATAGGAATAGGGACAAGAGTACTTCTCAATGGTGCAGAAGGTTTTGTTACAGGCTCGGGAACTCGAAGCGCTCCGGATAATCCTAACCTGACGGGTTTTGCGGACCTTCATGAAATGATTCCTGAATACATGGGGGGCTTTGCAACGTCTGGAGGTCCGGAGATTATCAACACCTGGGCTGTTCCCATTCCAATACTGCACGAGGGAATGCTGGAAAATATCCTGAAGCTGGATAAGCAAATCCCGCTCAAACTTGTAGACCTTGCGGGCAGAATCCCTCTATGTGAGATTACTTATGGGGATGTATGGGATAACACAGACCTGAGTATAAAGTATGAGCCCGAAAAATGTATCAACTGTAAAGACTGCTGCGTGCTGGAGGCCTGTCCCATGGGCGCGATAAGCAGGGGAGAGGATGGAGCTGTTCACAGTGCGGAACTTTGCTTTAACTGTGGGCTCTGTATCTCAAGGTGCAGGGGAAAAGCATTCATTGCCAACCTTAGCTCGGTAAAATGTACAACCGGAGGCTGTCTGAGGGACATAAAAGTAACGCTTCGCCAGTCTGATCGTGCAAGGGCTGTGAGAGCTGCTGAAGAACTCAAAGGCCAGATCCTGACAGGAAAGTTCAGACTAAGCGAGCCTGTAGAAAAAATAAGCTGGAGAGAATAAAACTAAAAAGCTTAAACTATTCAAAAGCTGAAAAATTAAAGCTGAGGAATAAAGGTATCAAGAATACGGGGGAGAGCGCTGCCCTGAAGAGGCGTTAGAAACATTTTCTTTTTAGTTTTCCTTTTTTTCCTCCTGTATTTTCTTGATTTTTGACTCAATGTTCTTAACTTTGAATTTTTTATTTCCCATCTGCTTCCAATGCTTTTTTAAAACGTTTTGTGACCTCTTCCGGCCTCAGAGGAATATTTGGGGCTTTGGTATTCCCTGGCTTCAGGACCACATGGATTAATGAGGTCTGCCTGGCGTTCAGGGAATCTTTGTACTGGGATACTAGCTCTTCTGCCGTGTTGACCTTATGCGTATTCTGGATCCCGCAGGCGTTTGCCAGGATTTCCAGGTCAATGTAGCGAAGGGCGCAGGTCTCCTGAGAGCCTGTAGAACCGTAGGCACCATTGTCAAGGGCGATGATGGTCAGGTTTTCAGGAGCTTCCTTGCCGATTTCCAGGAGGGCGTTTGGGTTCATCAGGATGCTTCCGTCCCCGTCGAAGACCACAACCTGACGGTCCGTGCGCAGGGCAAGGCCGAGCCCTATTGAGGAAACAAGCCCCATGGACCCGAACATGTAAAAGTTAAGGTCACGGTCTCTGGCAGCGTAGAGTTCCTTGCAGGGGACTCCGAGGTTTGTTACTGTGATTTCTCCGTCCAGCTCGGCTGCCACGGCAGAGATCGCATCGTTCCGGATCATATGGGGTTCGAGGACTTTCTGGGTCAGGCGGAATTTGCAGACCTTTTTTTTCTTCGGCATATCTGGAATTTTCTGGGCTTCCCAGGCACAGCATTCAGATTTTTCCCACACTTTCGGGGAAATAAGGGCTATATGAGGGCGCAAGTTATCAAAAGCATCTCTTATTACGTTTTCAATTAGGGGAAGCTGTTCAGGCTCTTCAATTATGGTATATTCCAGCCCCGCACCTTTAAGTATACCTGGGAGATGGACTCCAAGGGGGACCTGTGCTTCTATGCCTTCACCATAAGCCCCGCGCCAGCTTGTCAGGATAGGCAGGGGAATTTTACATATTATATTCAGGGACTCGAGGGCATTAATCATATTTCCAAGCCCTGTGCTCTGGATCAGCATCATGGGCTTTCCTCCTGCAAGGTAAGCCCCGGCACAGATACCCACACCATTTTCTTCCCTTGTTAACTTGATTTCAGGAAAGTTTTCCGAAACGAGGGGAAGGAGGTTTTTGATCCTGTCGCAGGGTAAAGTTGCAGCAAGGTCAATACCTTCTTTTTTCATAATCTCTATTACTTTTTCTTCCGGACTTGCCATGCAAGTAACTCCTCAGTTTTTTATTCTCTATTTCTTATGTCTCTTCTTTATCCTTCACTTTTAGTAGGGCATTCAAAGATTAAGCTCTTTTAAGGGGATATCAGGATTTCTGGCAATAGCTACCGGCTTAATCTGGTGAAGCGTGAAATCTTCTTTAAGGCGTTTGTATCCTCCGCCTGCAATATTCAGGAGAATGTTTTCGTCTTTTCCGACGTTTCCGGCTTCTACGGCTTTTAAGAGGGAAGCTGCTGCAACTGCAGAGGGGGGCAAGATATCGATTCCTTCCAGGGATTCGAACAGGGCTTTGGTCTCAAGGGCTTCCTCTTTAGTAACTGCATACATTCTCCCATCAGTATCCACAAGTGCATCATAGAGCCCACCTGTAACGCCGTAGGGAGGAGCCCGATTGGTAAGAACAGTAGCATACGTTTCTTCTATCTGTTTCCTGGCATCCTTCATATCAATTTCGGGAATAATCTGCCTTCTTCTCTCCTGCCAGGCGTTATACATGGGGACAAAAGGCAGGTTTTGAGAAAGCTGAAGTTTAGGAAGCTTTTGTCCAAACCGTCCGTCGGCTCTCAGGCGTAATGATGCTTCCCATGCTGAAACGCCCCCTGTACCACTCCCCACTGCCTGGAAATAATGGTCAGGCATTTTTCCTATAGTTACTGCCGCATCCAGCATTACCGTGCCCATACCTTCTCTTCTGGCAACATTCCTGGCTCCTCCTTCGGAAACCATGCCAGGCAATTTTGCAACCCTACCAGCCAGGTTGATAGCATCAGTATAGTCATTTCCCGGGCTCATGCCGATCAGATGAATGGATTCGGTTGGCTCTTCAGGCAGCCATAGTTTCGAAATTCCGGACTCAGGAACTACAATATAGGCGTCCGTTCCCGTCAAAGCCGAAACATGGGCAAACGCTCTTCCCGTATTGCCTGCAGAAGCGAGAACTATGGCTTTTCCTCCGCTTTCTTTGAGGAGCTGCATGGTAGGGTAAGCTTCCAGTTCTTTGAAACTGCAGGTCTTAATAAAAGCTCCTCTTTCGGGCCAGTATCCGCTGAACCCTATGTAAAGGTTTGAAAGCCCTAGCTCTCGGGCAAGAGCTTCACTTTTGTAGGTAATGGGCCCTGCATCAGTAGTAAGTTCTTCCTGGATCGGAAGCCAGGAATGGAACCTTCCGATGCCTGGTTGCTTTCTCAGTTCCAGCCTTTTTTCGGAGTACTCTGCCCTCAGAAGAGAGTCGTCGTTATCACAGGTAAGCCTGTATTGCTGGCCATATTCTGTTCCGCACTTCAAGCATTTCAGTGTGAATCTTCCCATTGCTATCAAAGAAAATTGGGTTTCTACTGTTAAATATATATTCCTGAAATGTGAATAAAACTCCCTTTTTGTGCCATATTTCTGAATCAATAGCCTTATCAGGATATTCTTCTTTTCTGGAAGGAAGAATTTTATTCTATTTTGTGAACCAAACGAAGAAAATAAATTAAACAGTTAAAGGAAAACCGGGAAGAACTGTAAAGCGAGAGGTGGGACAGCAAAGGGAGATTTACGGAAAAGAAGGAGTGACGGAAAAGATATATTAACAGAAAAGGGGGAGGAGCGAAAAAATTATATTAACAGAAAAGATGGGGGTCGAAAAAGGAAGAAAATCAGAGCAAGAGGATAATTTCTGGAAAATCCTCTCATATGTAAAAGGTATTTGGAGTTTCTTTTGCGTGTTCGATATTTCTCTTGGTGCCGTCAGGAAAAACAATTGTAAGGACATCCGTCTGCACCCCCAGAGTTTCAGATTCATGCAGGTAATATTCATCACTTTTTCTGGAAATATTTTTTATCTGCAGAGTGGCACTTGACCTTCCTATTTTCATAATTTCTACTTCTTGAAATTTAGAAAAGATCTCTTCAATTTTGGGTTCCAGGTTTTTGCTTCCAAACAGGAATATATATGCCTGAGCGAAGGGGCTTAGATGGTATTTCATACCGACAGCCGCATCAGCGTTCTTAAACTGAATTACCATACTATCTACATGAATGTATCTCCCCTCCCTGAACTGCTCGCTGTTGGTTGATGGAGATACTTTTGCAGCCATTAAAGCAGCCGAGATGATGAGAGCAATTGCAATTATAGCTTTTATTTTCATGGTCCTTACTCAGTAATAATCCTCTTTTCTAATATTTCTTTCCTGCAAATATTTTTGTGTCTGGTTCCCTTCCCTGCAAAGCTGAATACCGCTTAATTCTTCCTTCAAGTATGCCGATTTTTGTGCTCAAAAATTTTTGTTTGCATATTGCAGCTCATTCTATTTCAGATATTTTATCTCTGTATATATATTTTGATCTGCTGCAACACCATTAAATATTGCAAGGATAAAGCTATTGCGATCCTTCAAAATATCTGAAAAACCAGAACGAGGCCATAAAAATGAGCAAAAATATCAATTTCATCTGCCCAAAATGCCGAAATAACTCCTACGAAACAGGAGAGATCCGCACTACAGGTGGCTTTCTCAGCAAACTTCTCGACATCCAGAACAAAAAATTCACCCACGTCACCTGCAAGCGCTGCAAATACACCGAATTCTACCAGACCGACAGCAGCATGTTAGGGAATATTTTCGATCTGTTTACATAAGGTCGTGCACTGTTAGTTAGTTAGTTGATGTTATTTCCAAAACACCCTTAATGTCTCATCAGATCTTTTTTGTAATTCAGTGAGGTTATTCGGTGAGGTTATATTAGACATGCTTTGATGCACGAAACATAAGCATTTCTATCACTGGAAAATTAATCCTGAAAACATCAACCGATAATGATGGACAACCTTACATAAAGCCGGGTAAATTATTGCATTAACTAAATTTTAACTGAGTTCTTAGTAAAATTACTTATCCCATTTCCCTATTTTTGAATTTTTACTTATTCTACTCCCCTATTTTTGAATTTTTACTTATTCTACTCCCTTATTTTTGAATTTTTGATTTCCTATTTGCCGGAAATGGAAAATAGTATCTTTAACGGAGCTTTTTAACTCTCGAAGAAGGAGAGCGGCCCGAGCCTGTCAAATTCTAAAGAGAATAAGCAGTTTTAGCATCTCTCAATTTGTAAAGTAAATCTATTATTTTCAATTTTTTTGAAAACTTCTTTGAATTTGTTTTCTTGTATTAGGGACAAGCTTTCTTTTAATGTGTTGCCTCTATTCTCTCAAACCTCTATAATACTACTTATCT
>CAZLNG010000179.1:0-6193 GCA_964560735.1 uncultured Methanosarcinales archaeon
GCTTTAACAAAGCATGTCAGCGATGCACTAGCCAAAAGCTGGCAAGACCATATTAACACAAAAGGAAATCCACATGGGACGACTGCAGCGCAGTTAGGCGACTATCTAGCAAAAAGAGGCACGGCTTTACTTACTTTTTCTAATTCTGATGCCAATGGGGCAACAAAAACGGCAAATTTAGGATTTATACCCAAGCTGATACTGATTGGAGGAGGATTATATACAAATCTTGGAGGGACAGCACTCGGAAGTTCGTTTTCAGGCTTCTGGTGTTCCAATACAGCTGTTAGTTCAGCTCCATACGTCATTAAAAGCTCCTCCACATATATACAAAATTATAGCGTTTACTCAGCTAGTCCATTTTATATTTATATTTACTACAATGATACTAGTACTGGAATGACAAAACCAAAAGCTGAGACTGTTTATGGTGCTATTAGTTTTTCGGCAGAGGGGATTATGACAGTGACATTAAGTAGAACTATAATCAACAACTGTGATCCTCTGGACTCTTTTACTATTTATCTGGCGTTACTTGGTATTAGTTAATTAACTTATAAATTTATAAAATAAAGATAATCATATTTGAATATATTTGGAGGAAACATGTGGATAATTTACCAAAAAAATGATCAGAAAATAGTAGGCATGAGCGCATTTAGCAGTGGACCAGATCTTGAAAAGAACTTTGCTCTTAAAGAAGTAGTAAAAGGCCTCGTGGATCATGGTTCACCTGACGAATATGATGCAATCCAGGTCACAGACCCTGAGCAGGCGTTCAAATTCATTACCTCCCCGCCTGATAAACTAGTTCTTGAGGAAAAAAATGAAGGCATGCTAGGTCTTACCATCCAAGAGCCGAATACATCTTTTCTAATTCTTCAAAGTGATGCGCCTGATGTGCATGCGGTTGACGGTATTCCTGAAATCGCTGCTGACGGGGAATCATTTACCATAATCACCGTGCAAAAAGTTAATGAGCTCGGAATTCCTAAACAGGAAAAAGATGACAATGATCTGCTTTATCTTCGTACGGATTATGGAACGTTAAAAAGTGTTGATGGAAAAGAAGATATAAGTTCAATAAATCTAAATCAAGGGAAAGCTGCTTTTCGACTGGTCTCGGAAAAGGCAAAACGTGTTGCAACTGTAAAGATTTTCAACGCCGATGCAGACTTGATAGATACCAGCATACAAATCGAATTTATCTGAGTTATTTAAAAAGTTTATATATATTCTTTATAACTATTCAGTCCGGTAAAAACAACATCAGTGGTATTTTGGTTAAGTTAATCGGACAAATTTTTTGAGTTCATTTTCTTTAATTGTTGGCTATAGATTGTGTTTCTCCATTTTTAAACGAGTTGGCAATTCTATACGTTCGAGAACCAAAACTCGCATCAATGTTTTTGTCCTGGGAGCTAAATGATTACGGTTTTTTAACATTATTAGTTTTTTGATTCTACCGTTAAACCAGAAATTGAATCTCCATTTTTAAACGAGTTGGCAATTCTATACGTTCGAGAACCAAAACTCGCATCAATGTTTTTGTCCTGGGAGCTAAATGATTACGGTTTTTTAACATTATTAGTTTTTTGATTCTACCGTTAAACCAGAAATTGAAAAATGAAATAAGAATCTGTAAAACAGATAGTTTTAATTTTTTCAAAAATCAAGATTTAGTCCTCTTTTAGTGATATCAGAGATAAATCTTACTAATTTATTTAAATTTTTGATTTTAAGAGCTATTTTTTGACATTAAGCTTTAATTGTGTGCTAATAATTGAAAATAAGTTATCTTAAATCTTAATTTGTAAATTGATTCTGGACTATCCCAAAAGTAAATGGAGGTATTGAATGACAGAAGAAGCAGTTAAAGAAAAAATAAATTTTGGTTCTTCATCATCAAATAGTGAATCCGCCGAAAAAGTACGAATCCAGGAATCCAGTAATATTGAAGATAATGCCCAGGAAGCACTCTCTGGAACAGGTAGGAGTATTGAAGCCGGCTCTACTGACAATTTTGAGAACATATATGTTGCAGGTACTGTCGGAATCGGAGTAGCTTCCCCATTTGAAAAACTGGAAGTAAGCGGGACAGTCAAAGCGATAGCGTTCATGGGTGACGGCTTTGAAATTACTGCTCTTGATGGCAAAAAAATCACTTCTGGCATTATTGAAGATTCCCGGATTCCTTCTACAATCTCCAGGGAAAGTCGTTTTGATCCCACCAATGGTCATAAGCATACAGGTGCTGCAGGTGACGGGCCTATAATTTCTCATAGCAAGCTTGACGAGGCCCTACCAGTCAATCCAGACTCAATTGATACCGCCACAAATAAACATATCAGCGATGCACTGGCCAAAGGCTGGCAAGACCACATAATGACGAAGTCTGGAAATCCGCATGGAACGACTGCAATAGATGTAGGTGCTCTGCCTAATGTAGGAGGAACTATAAATGGCTCTCTTCAAGTTAATGGTAACATAGGAACGACTGGCACCGTAGATGGAGTGGACATATCAAGTTTTTTCAACGTATTCACAGGGCATAAGCATACTGGTGCTGCTGGTGATGGGCCCAAAATCTCGCATAACAATCTTGATAATATTCTTGCAGTCAATACAAACTCTCAAGATACTATTTCAAATAAACATGTGAGTGATTCACTGGCTAAAAGCTGGAATGATCACATAATGACTAAGTCTGGAAATCCACATGGAACGACAGCAACAAATGTGGGAGCCCTGCCAATTACTGGAGGGACTATAAACGGGATTCTTCAAGTTAGTGACAAAATTGGCATCGGAACAGATATACCTGGTGGGAAGTTGGATGTTAGAGGAGATATTCGCGCTGGGAATTCTGATATTTACTTTACAAAGGTAGACCATAATCATACAGGAATTGGAAATACCGCTGGTCTTGCTGCAATTGAGAATGCAGCTGATTATGGAGCATTGATGATTTTAGGGCGAGCAGGAACTCCGAAAGGAAGAAATGTCCGTTTATGGGATTATCTGCAAATTAATGGAAGTATGGATATTACTGGGAATGTCGGCATAGGGACGACGAATCCAGGCGAGAGGCTCGATGTATCGGGGACTATCAGACTCTATGGAAAAAATGCATTTCAAGGAGGCGACTCGTACCTGCGAATTAACCAAGATAATGCATTTCCAGGCGGTACCCATTTTAATTATCGAGCGAATTTTCACCGTGGAATAACGACGGGAAGCTGGTGGGATGTAGAACCTGGAGTTGGAAACCTACTCGTACAAGGCAATGTCGGTATCGGAACACCTACACCACAGACTAAGCTGGATGTTCAAGGAGATATTAGGATCAACGATAAAGACCTCTGGCTAAGAGGAAGTACAGACAAAAATCATGGAATCGGATGGTATGGTTTAGGCAAACTTTTTGCAAACACGAATCTTGATGGTCCCGCAGTATTCGGTTGTAGTGGCGGTGCTTTAGGAACAGTTTGTAACGGACAAAAAATTGCCCTTAAGTGGGATTATTCTGGCAACGTCGGTGTCGGAACCACTTCACCTGAAGATAGTTTCCATGTTGGAAGTGGAATTGCTAAGTTAGTTATCGGCTCTGCGGTAGGTCGTGATCTAGCGTATGGTTCTTCCTATATTGGCTTTAATGCAGGAAGAACTAAAAGCGGATGGAAGTTTAACACCGATACCTCAAATAACGGCGGAACTATAATTTATTCAACTCCATATGGTGCTCTTGTGTTTGTTACTGTACCATCAAATAATGCTGTTAATGGCGATCAAATGTTGAATGATTCACAAATTTTCAGCGACAGAAGGTTAATCATTAGTGAAAATGGTAAGATTGAATATTTTGGCATGCTAACAAAGGGTTCTTCAAGGGACTTAAAGGAAAATATTCATGACTTATCCATCAAGGAGGCTTTCGAAGCTTTGGAAAACCTTAATCCCGTAAAATTCGTAATGAAAAAAGATAAAGAAAGAAGATTACAGGTTGGGTTTATAGCTGAAGAGGTTCCTGACCTTGCTGCAACCGCTGATAGAAAAGGAATAATCAATGACAACATCGTTGCCTTATTGACCAAGGTAATTAAAGAGCAACAAAAAACAATTGAAACGCTAATTGATGATGTAAAAATGCTGAAAACTAATAAAGGTGGAATTATTTCTTGAAACAACAATTAGAGCAGCGTCTCAAACAACTCAGAGCCGAATTTGAAGCAGGTCAAAATGCGTTGGCTGAACTTGAATCTCAACAGATGGACCTGCGCAATACACTGCTGCGCATAAGCGGTGCTATTCAGGTGCTTGAAGAACTAATAGAAACCGAAAGTAATATCGGAGAAATATCCGAATATACAGGCAAAAATCCAGAGAAACTGTAGGCCAATTAAAATGGAAAATGGTCCTATATTGCATCGATTCCAATATGTGAACAAATAGATTTTTTTAAAATCACTCAAGCACAGAAGACACGGAATTAGAAAAACATGTTTCTTCCGTGCTTCTGTTCTCGATGGTTATAGCTTTTGATTAAGCTTTTTTCTCAAAACTATTAAAAAATACGATACTTTGAGTGGCTCCCAATACTTAAAAAACAATTGAAGATTTAAATAATAATTGATACGAAGTCTCTTTTCTCAAATTAAAAATTAAAGAATATGCAATTTTTTATTATGTACTGAATCACATTTTATCCAAGTTTTCAAAATTTTATACAGTACTACATTAATCTATAAGGGAGTTTAATTATGCCCGAACGGCAGCAAGTTCACCAATCGAAAAGGCAGAAAACTTATTCTCAAAGGCAAAAACCTCCTACAACTCAAGCCCATGCATTAAATCCTTCGTCTGTTGTCAAGCGTGCCAGAATCAATCCAAAATCCATAACAGCTGCCGACATTTTACAACTCCAACGTACTATTGGGAATCAGGAAGTCGGCAGATTTCTTTCAGGAATTGGAAGGCTCCCTTTTATAGCTCAACAGATACCAGTTCAGAGACAGAAAATCCCGGGGGAAAATGGACCTCTTCAGACCAAGATATTGGTTAATCATATGACTCCGCTGGTTCAACTACATATTGAAGAAGGGAAAGAAGAAACAATCCAACTAAAAGAAAACGCAACAGATTTTAAAACAAATAAATCTGCTCCGAATGAAGGAAATGTACCACTTCCGATGCTGGAGATTGAAGAGAAAAAGGAATGTGATAAACATCACATGGATTCAATTAATAATGCACTTGACGAAGCCAGGAAATGGAGGAATACAGCTTCGGAATGGCTGGACGTTCACCTTGGAAATATAAGGAAACAGACGCCTCAAACTGAAGGAGGATTTAGCCCTGTAGGACTTAAAGTTTTTAAAGAACTTCATCTTCTGAACCAGCATTTCGGAATAAATGAAAGTATCAATAAAAAAGGAGGGACATTGCCTCTTAATGCTGAAGAGCGCATGTACATTACAGATTTCGAAAGGTTCGCAAGTGCCAGCTATGAAATTCAAAAAAGCTTCAGGAATGTTGACTTGAGCGGACTGGTTTTCTATTGTTCAACAACAAACCGGAAGAGTAGAAGAGGACGGCCCGTACCTGCTTCGAGCAAGCCGGGATCACATGAAATTGATATCTATGTGGCAAATTTTGATGTAGAAGATGATACATTCAAGACCGCAATTATCTTGCATGAGGCTTTCCATGCCAGTTTTTTAGACTTTGATCAGGACACTTACTCTGATGAGTCAGGATATCCTGGACCTAAACCGACAACTAATCCGGACTCCTACACGACTTTCGCGGCTATTCTCTCCACAAAAAAATCATATAGAGGTCGAGTCAACACATTTGAGGATGCAATAATAGAAGGCAAAAAATCACATTAATACTTGATATCATTACAAGCTGAGCAGAGACATATGTAAAGCGAGATATTGAAAATTTTCATTCGTCCTATTAAAGTATTTTATAAAAGAAGGCGTAATCCGATGGGGATTCGCAATTCTATATCTGATTGCCAAAGAAAATGACGGTTATTACGTGTATCTGGATCAAGAGATTTATAATGCACAGTTCAAGGACAAAGCCTTTTCCTTGCCGTTACTTTGAATACTAAAAATGAGAGATGTCATGGTGACTTGACACAATATGAAAATTTTAATCCTATATTAATTGAAGAGACCAGTGA
>CAZLNG010000180.1:0-6158 GCA_964560735.1 uncultured Methanosarcinales archaeon
ATATCTTCAAATCTGTCCGGATAAAGCACTTTACCTACAAAATAAGCGTTTGCAAGCACTGATTCATAGTTAGTGCTGTAGTAATTGTATGGGATCACTCCATAGACCTTGTTATTCTTTACAGCTGAAAGCCCTGCAAGAGCTGTGTCGTTCTTGAGTTCTCCTATGGCCCCTTCGTTACCTAGCTGGATGGTGCCGATATCGATAAATAGATACTCTGGATCCCAGTCTACGAGAGCTTCTTTGGCAATATCCGCGTGATCTGCGCCCATGCCTGCTGCAACATTATTTGCATTTACCCAGAGGAATGGAGGATAAGCCGGTTCTGTGGAAATTATCCCATGAGCTCCTGCACTGCTAACCCCTCCTACATAGACAGTCTTTCTTTCGGATTCCGGAATATCTGCAGTCCTGTTTTCAAGGTCCTGCATGGTAGCATCGATATAAGCAACTATTTCTTCTGCTCTTTCTTGCCTGCCTACTACCTCACCCATTATCCTGAGAGAGCTGTACATCTCAGCTTTCTGTTCCTCATTCTTTAAAGATCCGTAAGGGAACATGACGACAGGAATACCGGTTTTATTCTGAAGCGCATCGGCATCAGCGGCATTTGCTGCTGCAGGTTGGCCAGTTGCACCGGCCTTGAGGATTACCTGGGGGTCAATAGCAATTATTTTCTCAGGATCATCTTTGCCCCTGAACTCGCCAATAAGGGGATAGTCTCTAAGCTGCGGATTTGCAAGAGCATAGGGACGGCCTTCGATTTCACTTTTTTCCTTCTCTATACTGTCAACCCCTACCACATAATCCTGGGCCTGCAGGTATACAAGATAGCGAAGGCTGCCTGCTCCTGAGCAGACTACCTTTTCTGTATTTTCAGGTATTGTGACGTTTCTTCCGAAACCATCGGTTATTGCGATTCCTGCGGACTCTTCTAATCCACTGCTCATTGTGGCATTGGAAGACTCTGCTGGAGCTACGTCGTTTTCCTCCTCAGAAGATGCGGATTTGTCCGTACATCCTGAGCTTGTAAGGAGGACAGCAATAAGCAATCCTATGAGCACGATTTTATTCAACTTAATACCGGTGAATATTTTCATGTTACTTTCCTCTAATTTGATAGTGGAAAAGTATTACATAAAATTAACTAAATTTTCTCTTTATTTCTTATATTTCAATAACTTTTTTGTAAACAGTGTTATCTATTATGAGTTATCAGTTGATTACGGATAATTTAACTTAATAACTGGAGTAAATAGAGAGGTTCTTGATAAAAAGTGAAGTTCGGATGAGTGCGGGCTTGAAGTGTTCAATGAAGTTGGTCGAAGGACTCATCCTGAGTTGTATTTACATGGAAAATAGCCTGATGCTGTATTCTACTTAGATTTTTCTTCATGCCAATTCCTGAAGGTTTGCACTATTGCCAATTGTATGGTATTTTGTGTTCCCCCTTTTCATCAATGATGCGTTCGAGGTCAGAATTCTAAGAAGTTTCAAAGCAGACGATCGTTACCAAAAACTATATATAATACAGCTCATATGTGTAATTTGATGGTCAACAGAGTTAAGCGCAGAGTCTCATGTCTCCCGAAGGCCACCTATTACAAGCCCAGGGAAGTTTCGCTCTGCGATCTCGAAATTATCAATCTGTCCATAGAAGAGCTTGAAGCTATCCGCCTTTGTGATCTCCTTAATATAGAGCAAAATGAAGCTGCTGATTTGATGGGAGTTTCTCGAAAAACTTTCTGGAACGATCTTCAAAAAGCCCGAAAAAAGGTGGTTGACGCCCTCGTCAATGGCAAAGCAATTGAGATCTCTGGAGGAGAGTATATAAATAGCGGAGAGTGTAAGGTCGAATTCCTATGCAAAGAATGTGAGCATGCTTGGGAGTTACAGAATAATGAAGAGCGTCCTACAGATTGTCCGAAGTGTGAATCCATAATAATTTACCGCATCGGCGGTGACGGAAAGGGAAAGAGATTTATTGACAATGATTACTGCTGCCCCAAAGAGAAGGAGAAAGCAGTGGTAAATACTAAAGAAGGAAGTGAAAAAAATGACAAAAATTGCCATACCTTCGATGAGTGAAATTGGACTGGAATCTGATGTATGTGCCCATTATGGCTCATGCGAATATTTTACTATTGTAGATGTACAGGAAAAAGGTATTATGGGAATTAAAGCGATAAGAAACAGTTCTCCTGATGGGGAACACAACTGCGCTGCCCCGTCGATCATTCTGAAATCGCACAATGTCGATATTGTATTAGTTTTGGGTATCGGTGGAAGGCCTTTAATGTCGCTTGCGGAAAATAAGATAAAAGTATTTGCGGGCGCAGTAGGTAAGGTTTCCAATGCAATCCAGGACTATAACAATGGATTGCTGCATGAATTATCAATGAATGGAACTTGCAACTGCTCGCATCATTAAACGGATATTACCGAAGATACCGGATCGTAATCTTCGATTCTTGAAAAATCAAGGATAAAGTGCCTGTGACACTTGTAGTCGAAAAACCAGTATATGCCAAAATTGTGGGGGTTATTTACAAGAAAATAGAAAATGAGGTGAAAACGTAAGCCGGACGAAAATCAATTACTTAATGGACCTTATTCTGACAATTCTATTTCTTGTTGTTGCAAGTACGGGTTTATTCACGTATTTCTTTATACCTTCAGGAATTCCCAGGGGACGATATGTAGTCTATATGGGATTAACAAAAGCTACCTGGATCTGGACACACAGCAGAGTAGGGATCTTGATAACGATTTTTATAGTCATCCATGTTATTCTCCACTGGCAGCGGATCGTATATACTACAAGAGGTTTCATTAGAAATGAAAAAAATACCATATGTGAAGAAGAAAAAGAAGTTTAAAGAGATAATTACAGAAATCACAGAAAGACACGAAAAATATCGCAACGCTATCTTTTTTCCTTGTTACCCATGATTCATTGTTGTGGAATTCAGAATGAAAAAGTAATGTAGGGTGGTTACAGATTTATTAGTGCTTATTTTTTCTCAATTGTGTAATTCCTACTCTGAAAACTCAAGCAGTTAATAAACTCATTTTCCAGCCTTGGTATTAATATTTTATATTTTTATGTTAATATCTGCTACATATTATTTAGTAAAATATATCTAGTATTAATATATGTAACGTTTGTGATCGATATGTCTGGAGTATGTTCAAATGAAAATGCAGTAGAACAGCAAATAGCCCAGTTTTCTGAAGTCGCAAAGTTCCATGGGCATGTATGTCCGGGACTGACTATAGGTTATATGGCCGCCAAAACCGGAATAGAAGAACTTTGCGTTGATAGGGATATTGATGAAGAACTTGTGACTATTGTGGAAAATGACGCATGCGGAGTTGATGCCGTACAGGTTGTAACAGGCTGCACTATTGGAAAAGGCAACCTTATCTACAGGGATTATGGGAAACAGGCCTTTACTTTTATCTGTAGAGACAGCGGCAAAGCTGTCAGGGTTGTACTGAAGTCCAGCTTTAACATCGATGGTATTGATCCTGAGTTAAGCAAGCTACGTCCCAAGGTAATGTCAGGAACAGCCACCGAAGCCGAAACAGTGGAATTCAGGAAACGGATGAATGATATCTCGGAGTATATGAGAAAAGCACCTGCTGAAGAAATGTTCGACATAAAACACGTAAACGTAGAAATTCCTCATAAGGCCAGGATCTTCAATTCGGTAAAATGCTCAAAGTGCGGTGAGACGTTTGCAGAATCTCGCGCCAGAATGCAGAACGGGGAGATAGTATGTATACCCTGTTATGATGAGTATTCCAGAGGATGGTAAGGATAGATTTAGTACAGATATTCTTTTTCTCTTTATCTTTTTTCTTTAGAACTTCTTGATTTCACCCTTTTTTTCTTGTCCCGGATTCGTTTATAGAAAATGCTAGTAAGGAAAACGCCAGAGTTTTCAAACAACTTAAGAAGAAAGTAGTGATAACTGGAGCTTTCTTCGTTATTGATCCTTTAATCCTTACTTAGCAACCCTTGAAAGAAATTGCAGCTGCTGCACTGCCAGCACTAATTAAAATTGAAAGAAATATTGCAGATAGAATTACTTTACTTTTGTTACAAAAGTTGTATTAGGAGAAGTCTATAGTCACTTAACCTTTTTAATAAACGTGGTTAGTTTGTGTTTCTATATTATTAAACCAGATAACGAATTTTGTACCGTGATTCCTGATGAGTTCTATATAGCCGTCTATCTGTTCAACAAGAATATTTACGAGCTGGAATCCGAGAGAATCCGTATTTGTAAACTCTATTTCTTCAGGGATCCCTCTTCCGTTATCCTCTACGGCAAGCATGTAATGAAATCTATTTTTTCTCATAAAGGGGTTTTTATGTAAACTTATACAAATTTCGCCTGCTCTTCCAACGGGAAAGGCATGTTTAAGGGAATTTGAGACTAATTCATTGACAACGATGCCAAGAGGTATTGCAATATCCATGTCAAGGTTAATCTTTTCAAGGTCCAGCTTCAAACCGATATCTTCATTTCTAAGATTATATGAATTGAAAAGATCATCAGTCAACTTCTGAAGATAAGCTGCAAAATCAAGAGTATCCAGTTCGTTTCCTTTATAGAGTTCTTCATGAATTAGAGCCATTGAAGCTACGCGGTTTTGACTCTCTCTGAAAGACTCAAGCGTTTTTTCATCACTGAACTTTTCGGATTCGAGGCTGAGAAGAGATGAAATCACCTGCAGGTTATTCTTGATTCTATGGTGGATTTCTTTTATGTGCATTTCCTGTATTTTTTCCATAGCTTCTTCAGTCTTCTTACGCTCACTGATGTCCTGAGCTATTCCTATCATTCGAATAGGAACATTCTTTTCATCAAAGATAACTTCGGCTTGTGAATGGAGTATGCGTTCTTCCCCGTTAGCTAAGATAGCCCTAAAATCAATGCTGAACGGTTTCCCGTTAAAAGCTTCCGTAATGGCACTGTCCAAATAATTTCGATCGCTGGGGTGTATAGCACTTAAAGCGTCATTGTAGGATAAAGACTTTAGAAGGGTAATTCCAAAAATACGATAAAGCTCATCAGACCAGTAAATTTTATCATTTACAATGTCCCAATCCCAATTTCCAATATGAGCCATTCTTTGAGCTTCAGAAAGACTTTTTTCGCTTTCCTTCAAAGAGTTGTAAGCTTTTTCAAGCTCTGATGTTCGCTCTTCAACTAGTTTTTCTAAATTATCATGTGCTTTTTTTAGAGCTTTTTCTGCCTTTTTAAGTTCTGTAATATCACGAGCTGCAGCAAAGATCCCAAGAACCTTTCCAGATTCATCCTTATAAATTGAGGCATTATACAAAACAGAAGTTATATGTCCATCTTTATTCCGAATTTCAAGGGGATAGTCCCTTACCAATCCTTCTTGAAATACGCGCTGGTAACCTTCTTTAGCTTTCTCAGGCTCAGTAAAATAGTCTGAAAAATCGGTACCTATGAGTTTTTCTCGAGAATAACCTGTCACTGTTTCGGTGGAGTTATTGACATCGGTTATTTTTCCATCTGGTCCGATAGTCACAAGCGGGTCCAAACTGGCTTCAATCAAACTGCGATTATATATATTTGATAACTTCACAGCTTCTTCTGCTCTTTTACGCTCGGTTATATCCTGAGTTATGCCGAAACCGCCGATCACAGCTCCATCTTTGTCAAATTCAAGATATGCCTTTTCACGTACCCATTTGATCTTACTGTTCACGATAATACGGTGCTCGAGATCGTATGGTTCACCCCTTAACCCTGCCTTCCATTCTTTGTCAACGTATTCCCTGTCATCTGGATGAACTGTCGAAAGGAAAGTCTCATAGGTCAAAGGAATACCCTTTGGGATACCAAAAATACGGTGATTCTCATCGGACCACTCTAATTCATTTTTGCATACATCAAGATGCCAGCTTCCGATGTTTCCCACAGCCTGGGCACGGTTGAAATCTTCCCTGTTCTTCTCTAACTTATCCACCAGGGTATCGCGTTCCACCAGTAACTGAGCAAGCTTGATATTGCTGTAGCTTAGCTGAGAGAGCATGCTGGCAAATGTCATAAAGAATTCCATACCAGTGCTTACAGCTTCCCTGCTCAATCGTGGAACTTTTTCAAGCGCTACTA
>CAZLNG010000181.1:0-6143 GCA_964560735.1 uncultured Methanosarcinales archaeon
AATCTTTCATTCTTGGAACTATTTTTTTGAATTATTACCCATAGTTCATCCATTTATATCTTTGGCACCTCTACGTTTTGCATTATATTATCATTTACTTTACGCATTGTTCATGCCTTCCAGAGACATTTTTAGAGCTAAATCGATAGTTTGCTCATCTTTGCGAAGATTATGATAAAAAGTGCTGTATAATCGAAAATCGCTTTGCTGCAGTGATGGCAAAGATATCTTCTCGTTTTTTTTCCACGACTTATGTAAGTTCCATTTCCATATAACATTGCCTTGATCAGTACGACCGTAGAGCTTACAGTCTTTGTTAGGACAGGCAACGTTAATGAATTGTGGTTTTGGACCTCTTTTCCCCATAATAAGAAACAGATAATTTCTAATATATATTACCAATCAAATACAAATTGACCATTAACAACTTAATAAAGTTTTTATAAGTAAACGATACTTAAATTTAACACCTAATTATATATTTATATAAATTTAAATATTGTACTTTATTTATAATGATCGCGGATTAAAAAGATGATCTTGTAGAGGTTAAATGAAAAGGATGGAATATTTCCCAGAAAAAAACCCCAATCCAGTGATTTGTGTTGGAACAGACGGGGTAGTTCTTTATTCAAATAGTGCAGGAGAGCCTTTATTATGTGAATGGGGTGTTAGAGTTGGAGAAAAAGTGCCTTCTCACATCGAAGATTTTTCGCAAATGGTAGTTTTACAGAATAGCCCGGAAAAAATGGAAGTTAAAGTTGGAAATAAAACATACCATATTGCGTTTCACCCCTTACCAGAAGATGAATGTGTAAATATTTACGGATTTGACATAAGCGACCAAAAGGAGCTTGAGAAAAAACTCCGTGAGAGTGAAGAGCGTGAAAGAGCTCGTTCGAATGAGCTGGCTGTGGTATTAGACGCCGTGCCTGCTGCGGTGTGGGTTACACATGATCCAAAGGCTCTTCATATAACTGGAAACCGTCTTTCCTATGAATGGCTTAGACTTCCTGAGGGTGCTAACGTGTCCAAATCTGCTCCTGAAGGGGAGAGACCTGAATCATTTAGAATGTTCAGGGATGGGATAGAGCTCCAACCTGAGGAAATGCCGGTGCAAATGTCAGCTGCAGGTAAAGAAATACGTAACTATGAGTTTGATATTGCTTATCCTAACGGTTCAGTTCGACACATTTTGGGAAATGCCAGTCCTTTGTGTGACGAGCAGGGAAAAACAAAAGGGTCAATTTCTGCATTCATAGACATCACAGATCGCAAAAGAGCAGAAGATTCTCTTAAAAAAGCACATGAAAATTTAGAAGAAAATGTTAAAGCCCGTACAGCTGAACTTGAAGAAGCTTATAAATCGCTAAGAGAAAATGAGAGAAGACTCTCTGAAGCTCAAAAGATGGCTCGTCTTGGAAATTGGGACAGAAAACTCGATGGTAGTAAATTATATTGGTCAGATGAAATGTACCGAATTTTTGGGCTTAAGCCTCAAGAAATTGAAATGACTTATGATATATACTTAAGTTTTGTACATCCAGATGATCAAGAATATATAAATAACGCCCTTAGAAAAGCTTTTGATGGAAAGCCCTTTGATATCGATTATAGAATAATTTCAGCTAATGGAGACGAGCGCATAGTCCATGCACAAGGGGATGTCGTCTTTGATGAGAAAAATATTCCTGTTAAAATAAGAGGTACAGCTCAGGACATCACTGAGCGTAAAAGAGTAGAAGAGAAAATTAAGATACTAGCGGATGTTGTGGAATCGTCAAATGATGCAATTGTAACCGAGTCCCTCGACTGTATCATTACCGGCTGGAATAAAGGTGCAGAGCAGATTTATGGTTATTCAGCTGAAGAAGTTCTGGAAAAAAACATATCAATACTAGAACCAGATAATATTAAAGGGGAAGTAAAAAAATTAGTTGAGCGAGTTAAGCTGGGAGAGAAGATCCAGCACTACGAAACTTTAAGGTTAAAAAAAGATGGCACAATTATAAATGTTTCAATCACTCTCTCACCGATTTTCAACACTTATGGAAAGCTCGTAGCTATCTCAGCTATTGCACGAGACGTGACTTATAAGAAGAAAGCAGAAGAAACTCTTTTGAAACTAGAACTTGCCCGTAAAAAGGAAATTCACCACCGAATTAAGAATAACCTTCAAGTTATCTCGTCCCTTCTTGAGCTTCAGGCTGAACAGTTCACTAATCGTGAATGTATTAAAGATTCGGAAGTTCTTAGAGCTTTTAAGGAAAGTCACGACAGAGTATTATCCATCTCACTCATCCATGAGGAACTTCACGAGGGCCAAGGGGAAGAAACGCTAGACTTTTCACTATACCTTGAGAAACTTGCTGAAAACCTTTTTCACACATATAGTCTTGGGAATACTAATGTCAACTTAAATTTAGATCTTGAAGAGAATGTTTTTTTTGATATGGATGCTGCAGTCCCATTAGGGATGATCGTTAATGAACTTGTTTCCAATTCTCTTAAGTATGCGTTTCTAGGCAGAAAAGTGGGAGAAATTCAAATTAAACTATATAAAGAAGAAAAAATAGGAAATGAGCTACAGGATCATGAAGAATGCCCTACTGGAAAAGGTTCCGAATACACTCTAATTGTCTCAGATGACGGAGCAGGCATTCCCGAAAAAATTGATTTAGAAAGTACAGATTCACTTGGTCTACAGCTTGTAAATATACTGGTAGATCAGTTAGACGGTAAAATTGAGTTAAAAAGGAAAGGAGGAACTAAATTTATTATAAGGTTTAATGTAGCTTAACGGTCAGTCTAGTTTACTATCTATCTCTCGTTTGTTCAAAATCCACTTTATTTTTAAGGTAAGTGTGATAATACTTACGCAAAGGAGATAGAATATGTCAGTAAGTTTGATGGAGTATTTCAATAAAGCGCCGAGACTTGGTGTTCTCAGCACATCCAGCAGCGATGGAAAGGTAGATTCAGCCATCTTCGGCTCACCTCAAATGATCGATGAGAAAACTGTTGTTATAGCAACGGCCAAGAACCGGACCTTTGCAAATCTTCTGGAGAATCCAAATGCTGTTTACATAATCATGGAGCAATGTCTTGACTCTACCACGCTAGGGAATATGGAGTCTGGAAGTTCAGTCATGGATTGGAAGGGTATTAGGGTTTACATGAAGATGAAGAAATATACGACTTCTGGGGAAATGCTTGAAATGATCCGAAGCCAGGCAGCCAGTTTCGTCGGTGAGGAAGCCGCAAAAATGATATATGCTTCGGTAACCTTCGAAATTTATGAAATTAGACCTCTAATAGATTTTGGACAGGGTTGGGAGAACGCCATCTGAACCTCTTCGTTTTCAAAAAGAATGATTTTGTATTTACCCAAAAACGTTTACTTAGTATTTAAAGACTCAAATTTATGTTTAGTAAAAATAAGATAGGACTTACACACTTGAAGTTCAAAATCAAGATCAATAGACATTGCTGTAAAAGCTATGGTTTAGACAGTTGAAAGTTTAACGCCGTTGGTTTTTCAGTTCAACCGCGTAAGTCCTAATATTATAGGAAGGAAAATAATTTCAGGCAAGAAAATATGCAACAGACCGGGCTGCATGCCAGAGAAAATTATAGTCATTTACGCAAATTATTACACATATCAAAGAGGCAATTCTTTTGATAATCCATAATTGCATATATTTTTGTCTCAGTTCAGAACGTTGAGTGTAAACCTTTACGTAAGAGACTATAGTACACACTTTGTAAAAAAAGAGAAAATCGAGATGATTGAATAAACGAAAGTAAAAGAAGTAGGAGATTAGAAAAGTAAAAGTCATTAATGCTATAATCTTGGCTTTAGATATCTTTAGGTTAAGCCAAAATGAAATTAAAACTTATTATTTTATTACTATCAACTTTAGTTTTATGCAAACTTCTCGATTTATAGTAGAGTCATTTAGGACTCAAAAATAAAGGATGTTGTAGCCTTTGTTCGGCTACATACAACTTTTTATTCCTTTTAATTAGATAGACTCTATAGCCTTCTTAACCATTAAGCGATAATAGTCCGTGTCAGTAGAGTAGTGTTCTTTTGCAAGTTTAGAGTTAGGATCTTTCTCTGCTTCGACTTCCTTTATCCTTTCAAGGGTCTGTTTTGCAGTATCCAATATCCAAAGGTCTCGAGTTATTTCGTCGACCTCTTGAATAGATTCTGGACGAATAGAGGTAAGGACATTCCCGTCATCTGTTGTATAGGTACTGGTCTTACCCACAACTGCTACAAGAGCTGGAGGTTCACAATCAGAGAGGAACTGAGCAGCTTCTGGATGATACTGTCCGGCATAAATAGTGAAAGTACCCGTAGGGTCTGAGACTTTTCCTCTCCAGTACTCAGAATCAGTGCCAATGTCTTCCTTTTCGATAAGTACGCCCACAAGGAAGATCCTGTTTACTTTAGCGCCTGTAGGGGTCAGGATGTACTGCGGAGCATACTTGTCACTTTCATCCTTTGAGGCAAAGTCTGATTCTCTCAGCTCCTGAGCAAAGACTCTGCGAGATACTTCCCTTAAAAAGCTTGTCATTTACTCCACCTCTGGTTTGTTATTAATTCCCAGTTCATTAAGCACTTCCTCGAGAAGTCTATTATCCAGAGATGTAATGGAAGTAATCGAATCGGCAAGAATATAACGGTCAAGCTTGTGACCGCTGGCGGTATAGTATCTGCCTACCAATTCATGTTTCAAATTATCTAATATAATTCCAGGATCTAGAGCTTCTGCAGCCATAGCAATTGCACTTTCAAGAGATAGCCCGACGAGCTCTTCGGTGAGTTCACGGTTGATAAGGATATCTTGAGTGGTAGTTCCCGAGTCAAGGACAGCTTTTATCCTGAGATCATACTCTCCTTTTACTTTCCCATGCTCTGGACATGCACCCTTAACAAGGGCTCTCTTACATTCAGGACATCGCTTTATAAGGCCCGATCCAGTCTGGATGTCTACCATTGCTCCAATATATGTGAAAGTAGATGTTCCGACTTCGATTTCTTCATCGAGCTCTTCTATAGAGCTAGACCTGTTAAGCTGAATTTGAACTTTACCGTCATATTCGTTGACAACTACATTTTTTAACATGTAGCTTTTACCTTCTTCCATGTCAGGAAGTTCTGAACTGGCCCAGTTGGTGAATTTAATAACACCTGTAGGGTCTCCTATAAGTCCGGCCTGCTCGATTGTTTCGTGGGAGTTCTCCCATAGCTGAACTACTTTTACTTTGAGTATAACCCATTGGCCACCTACAAGGTCAACAATGTTTTTGAGTTCAGCCTCCCTTGAAGTAGGCGTGAAATCGCCACCTCCGACTTCAATGTCTTCAGCCAGCTTTTCTACTGAACTGTTCTTGTTGAGCTGGACCTGAAACCTGCCATTGTACTCCCCAACGACAACACTCTTGAAAAGATAACTTTCACCTTGTTCAAGATTAGGCAATTCAGCGTTTTTCCATCCAGTAAACTTTATAATTCCTGTTTCATCTCCCAGAAGCCCTACCTGAGATATTGACTCGTGAGTGTTTTCCCAGAGCTGGATAACCTTTGCCTTAAGGTTTGCCCACTGTCCATTTTCCGATATATATACAATTTTGGTAAGTTGGGGTTCAGCTTGTCTGGTATAAAATTCATTTTTAGGAATAGAACATTTCTTCAAAAAGTAATTGGTCACACTGCGTTGGGCCTCGTTTGAAGGCACCTTAAATTTATTAATCATTTCGTCGAGTCTGCTTTCGATGTCCTCCAGAGGCACATCGACGCCATGCTTTAAAAATCGTTCTCTAATAAATTCTGCAGTTTGCTTCATTGTTCTACCTCAAGCCTCATGGTTATTTTTATTTTTATAGAGAGGCTATATATGGAACGACTAATGAGGATATAATAAAGCTAAGGGGTGGCGGAGTGAAAGTATTTTATCTCAAACAGGGTGCCACCTTTTTTATTTTGAAATCTTCTACATAAGTGAACTTACTTCTATATGATATCAATATAAAACAGCTTCAGTAACTCATTTAACGATAATAACTTACATGTCCATAGTTCGTTATATATTCTCATGAAAACGAAAAGCAGAAAACTGGTTTTCAAGGTAAGA
>CAZLNG010000182.1:0-6081 GCA_964560735.1 uncultured Methanosarcinales archaeon
GGGTTGCAGGGAATTACTGTGCTAGAAAATCCTGAAGCTATCCTGGATTTCTTTTGAATTCGGGATACTTTATAACTCGATTTTTTTTGAAGAAAGATTATTAATCAATTATTTTCATTTCCCCTTTTTCAAGCCATCCGTAGCTGCCTGACATAAAACGGATAACGGCTTCATCATGGGAAATCAGGAGGTAGCCTATATTTTTCTCAGCCTGCACCTTTTTTAGCATATGCAGGATCTGGGCCTGAACCGAAACATCAAGGGCAGATGTTGGCTCATCAAGCACAATATAATCAGGTTCAAGCAGCAGAATCCGGCTGAGAGCAAGGCGCTGGAGCTGACCCCCGGAAAGCTGGCGTGGATATCGGGAAAGTACTTCTTCTGAAAGGCCTACGGCCATAAGCATTTCTTTTGTCTTAGAGACGCGTTCGATATTAGGAACCTTCAGGAGTGTTAGAACCTCAAAAACCGAGTGCCCTATTTTTTTACTAGGATTAAAAGCATCCATTGGGTCCTGAAATATTATCTGGACTTTTCGCCGAAGAGATGAATCTCCTATTTTTTCCATTCCTGAAAAAGGAGGGCAATTAGACAGTGGATACCCATTATAATATACAGTCCCCTCTGTCGGTTTCTCAATCCCGGCAATAACTCTTCCAAGTGTACTCTTTCCTTCTCCGGATTGACCCATCAACCCGAAAGTCGTGCCTAGCCTGATTTCAAAAGAAACATCCCGGAAAATTTGTCTCCCCTTACTCATCAGACCTGTTCCGTACACTTTTGAGAGATGATCCGCTCTTAGGGATATAGGAAACACCTCACTGCCCTTCCATTGATATCTATAAGTTCAGGGTGATCTTGAATACAGCGTTTTTTCCGGAATGAACATCTAGGGTGGAACCTGCAGCCTGAGGGGGGATTATTGAGAGATGGAGAAAAACCGGGTATGGGGATAAAACCTTTTTCAGGAAGGCTATTTAGTAATCCTCTGGTGTAAGGGTGTAAAGGTCTCTCAAAAACGCTCGACGAATCGGCAAGTTCAATTATCTCTCCTGCATACATCACAGCAATCCTGTCTGCAAGTCTTCCTACAAATCCAAGCTCATGGCTGATAAGAAGCAGGGCAGTTTTTCGTTCCGTTTTCAGAGTATTAAGTTCAGATTCCAATTCAGACATGCATTTCCTGTCAAGTCCCTTGCTTGGTTCGTCCGCGATAAGAAGGGCAGGATCAAGTATAGTTGAAGCTGCAATCAAAAAACGCTGGTTCATCCCTCCTGAGCACCATGCAGGGTAATAACTGATGCATTCAGGGAAATGTTCAAAGCCCATATGTTTAAGGGCTAGTGCAGCCCTAAAAAGAGCTCCCTTTTTCTTTTCTTTCAGATGCATACGCAGAGGCTCTGCAAGCTGGTGCCCTATGGAATATACGGGATTGAGGGCAAGAGACGGATTCTGAAAAATAATCGCAATTTCTTTTCCTCTTATCTTTGCCATTTCTTTTTCGTTGATTTCCAGAAGGTTTTTTCCCCTGAATTCTATATTTCCTTTCACTCTTGACTCAGAGGGTAAAAGACGCATAATTGCATGGGCAACTACGGATTTTCCACAACCTGTCTCACCTACAAGAGCCAGAGTTTCATTCTCTCTGATTGAAAAGGAAATACCTGAAAGTACGGTTGCCGGTTCTGTTATCTGAAAAGAGACATCTAGATCCTTTATTTCAAGCAACGTTTTGCCTGAATAGGCTTTCATTGTATGCGTACTCCTTCTTCGGAATGTTCTTTTTTCTTTGTTTCAAGCCCGAATCCTATAAGTGCGATAGACAATACGCAGAGAGTGATGCAGATGCCGGGAGGCAGATACCACCACCACATATCCCGGATAAAGCCCCCCCGAAAAAAAGCAAAAGAGAGCATGATTCCCCAGCTTTTCATGTTCATGTCGCCAAGTCCGAGAAAGGAGAGCGAGGCTTCGGAAATCATTGCTGACGCTATTGCCAGTATGAACTTGGGAAAAAGAACATGGAGAATATTGGGCAATATCTCCGAAACCATGATGTGAAAAGGGGAAAAGCCTATGCATCTGGCACTTTTGACATAGCCCGTCTCCCTCAACTGTAAGGTCTTTGAACGGGTAACTCTGGCAGTGGATTCCCAGGAAAGAAAACCGAGAATAAGGATAAGAATCCAGATGCTGGGCCTGAGAAATGCTCCCAGAACTATGATAAGGGGAATTTTTGGAATGATAAGGACAATATCGGTAAACCCCATTAACAGTTCATCAATAAAGCCTCGGAAATAACCTGCACAGAGCCCAAGCAGAGTTCCGGTAAGAGTTGAGATCAGGGCTGCCGCAAAACCTATTGTAATTGAGATTCTTGCCCCGAATATCAGTTCTGAAAAAATATCATTTCCTATATCGTTTGTTCCGAGCAGATGTCCTTCCGAAGGGGCTTCATAAGGGATAAAACGCTCTTCGGGGGCGTAAGGAGAAAGAAATGCCGGAAAAAGTGCCATGAAAAGGAAAAAGACAAAAAGAAAAATACCTGCCCAATTGAATAGTTCCAGAGAGTTCTTATATTTTTGGAAATTCCTGAATAAAGTCTCTCCAGATCGCTTGAAACCGAACTTTTCCTGCCGCACATCAGGATCTTCCTCTCTGCAGGCTTCTGTTATGCAGGAACCTTCAATAAAGCTAGAGTTGCTCATGCAGGCCTCCTTACCCTGGGGTCAATTATGACATAGAGCAGGTCAGCAATCATATTTGCAATCAGGGCAGTGAGGGCAATTACGAGAAATGCTCCCTGAAGCAGAGGGTAGTCCTTTCCCATAATCGCATCGTAAATCAGGAGTCCCATACCATTGAGAGAAAATACAATTTCTATGAACAATGCTCCACTGAAGAGAAATCCGAAATCCAGGGCAAGCAAGGTAATAATCGGGAGAGATGCATTTTTCATAATATGCCTGAAAAGTATGCCAGTATTGTGAAGACCTTTCGATCTGGCATAAAGTGCGTAAAGCTGCTCTTTTTCCTGAATTACGCTTCCGCGCATAACCAGGAAATTTCTGGATGTGGAAAAGGCAGACATTACACATATGGGCAAAAAAAGATGATACAGTACACTTTCTATTTCAGGGGTATCGTAAAGGCCCTTGGAAGGAAAGAGTCCCAGCTTGAAGGAAAAGATATAGAGTACAAGAAGGGCAAGAAAGTAGGGAGGGATACAGGAGATCACAATGAATAAAAAACTTGCGAGGCGGCTTACTTTTCTTTCCGGCTTCCATCCTGCGAGAGCCCCGAAAAAAACTCCGAATATGGCTCCGAGAATTACTGATACTCCTACAAACATTAAAGTCCAGCTCATTTTATTGAGAAGGATTTCTGCTACAGGGGCATGGAGATGATATGAATATCCCAGGTCAAAGTGCAGGAGATTTGAAAGGTAAGCTGTAAATTGCTTGGTCATTGGCATGTTAAGCCCTAGCTCTGCCCTTAGCTCTTCCGTCACTGCTTCCGAAACATAAGCGTCTTCTCCAATAAGATGTTTTACAGGATCTCCGGGCATAAGTCTCGGAAGGATGAAGTTAATGACGATTATGAGCATGAATGAGGCGAAATATCTGGCTACCTTTCTTGCTATTTCTGACATTTTTTTCTTTTTTCCTGCCTTTTTCTTGCATCTTTTTCCTTTTTTCTGCCTTTCTATGACCTTAGACTTCTTTTCCCTGGCTTTTTTGACATCTTTTTTCTTTATTCTGCCTTTTTCTGGCCTCAGACTTCTTTTCCTGGCCTTTTTCCGATCTAAGATTTCTTTTTCCTGTTTTTTCTAATCTAGAATTATTTTCGAAAATTCGTTTATGCTTTTACCTTACTTACATTTACGAAAGTCTCCAGGTTATATACGCCATAGAGAGGGTCAGCATACCAGCCTTCAAAGTTTCTGTTAAAAGGAGTAACCGACTTGCTCCAGTAGAGAGGAATTGCAGGCAAATTCTCTGCATAGTAGTCCTGTAACTCGTATGCATAAACTTTAAGTTCTTCAGGGTCTGTGGTTGCAAGGATATCATCACAAAGCTGCAGGAAAACAGGATCTTCCACGATATGCATTACTCCCTGACCCGTCCGCCTGGAATCAAAGTAGCCGCTCCCCCAGCTAGCGTGCATAAGCATACCCCAGGGCGTTGAGCGGGTTACTGTCAGATCGTAATCATAATTGTCTTTAAGAGTAATCCAGGTATCTCCATCCACAGTTTTCAGGTCTGTAGAAATCCCTATCTGATCAAGATATTCGGCAAGAAGCTCACCTGTACGAGCATACTCAGACCGGATAAGAATTTCAAGTTTGATGTCTTTCCCATCTTTTCCTTCAAGTATTCCGTTTCCGTTGCTGTCTGAATATCCGGCTTTTTTCAGGATTTCTCTTGCTTTTTCTGGATTGTACTCGAGTTTTTCCGTCTCCTTGAAATTCTCCATGGTAGGAGGCACAAAACCTCTATTCGGAATTTCCCCATACCCAAGAGTTTCAAGCCTTACAAGTTCCTCGTAGTTAATGGAATCAGCCAGAGCTTCCCTGAATTCCGGATCTGAGAAAGGAGCTTTATTCAAATTAAGAGCCAGAAAAACAAGTCCGATGTCTGTTTTATTCAGGAAGTCAAAGTTTCCGGTTTTTTCAAGCTGCTCAATACCTGAGTAGGGATATGATCCTGCATACTTGTAGAATGTGTCAACCTCTCCATTTTGAAGAGCCAGAGTAGCAACGTCAGCACTTGAATAAAAGTGGATCTCTACAGTTTCAAATTCCGGCGCCTTTCCTTTCCAGTAGGGATTTTGCTCGAAAATTAGTTTTCCGGCATTGATATCTATGGTTTTAAGATAATAGGGGCCACAGCCTATATAGGGGCCGTTGTTTACATATTCCATGGGGTTCTCGATTGTTTTCCATATATGAGCAGGGAGAATATTGTAAGTTGCAAACTCCATATTTACGCGGGTGTAAGGCTTGTTAAATTTGAAGGTCACAGAATTGTCAGCGTCCGAAACCATTGAGCTTTCCAGAGTATCATTGATCCAGCTTGCCCAGGGTGTTTCTGTTCCATAGTAGCGGATTGAGAACTCAATATCTTCTGGAGTTACCTTTTCTCCGTTACTCCAGTAAAGGTCATCTTTAAGGTAAAATGTCCAGCAAGTGTTATTTTCCGAAACATTATAGCTTTCCGCCAGCTGTCCTGTAAGATGCCCTTCAGAGTCCATTTTCATTAGAGGGGGATTAGAAAGATGAGCAAAAACCCCAAGATTTGAATCCCCAATAAAGGATGCAGATTTTATAACGCTTGGAGTTGCGATTTTCAGGACTTTCCCTTCAGAACCTGCTGATTGCTGCATATCTACGGCTACAGCTCCGGAAGCTGTTTCTAAATCCTTCGGGTTTCCTGCTTCTCCTGGATACAGGCTCTTTACGTATGTAATAAACCGATCAAAAAATCCTTCTTTTGAAACGGTAAGGTTACTTTCGGAATTTTCCTGTTCCGCTGCTGCAGGCAGCAGATTTGAACAAAGGATAATAATGAGAATTGCAAGGGCCATCTGCCGCTTCAATTCTGACCTGAACCCCAGTTCTGTAAAAGATTGATTTTGTCTCATCCCATTGCCTTCCCTGTTTAAGCTTTTTCTGGACCATAAATGGATACAATGATTCTCTTAAAGATCTCTGCGGCTCTTTTCTGGGTTGATAAAATAACCGTGATCTCGATTACCTAATTCTTTCTCTCCACACAGCTCTTAACAATATTATTCTCGGAAATATTCAAGAGTAATACAAAAAAAACGTTTTTTATGCAAAAGAATCTAAACAATTTCTAATATAAACCTTTTGATTTTTTTCAAATTTATGCAGAAAACAGATAGGGAAAAACTTTATTTTTGGGAGTAACTGGTTTTGATAAAACTGGAAAAATAAGGAAAAATGCCTTCAAGCTTCCTTTTCTATTCCAATTTGTTTTTCTATCTCTCTTGCCAGTGTTTCCTCCGAATGAAGGTAGAATGAAGCCGGAAGCCCTGTGTTTGAGATCATATAGAGCA
>CAZLNG010000183.1:0-6069 GCA_964560735.1 uncultured Methanosarcinales archaeon
TTTATTTTTTCTAGTTCTATATCCCTTAACCATAAAGTAGGCAACTGCAAATTATTCTTTTCCCAGATCTCTTGCTTTATTATACTTGCCTCTTACAATTGCCTCTCGCCCAACACAGTTTTTATGTAACGTATCCTTTTCCTTATTACGGACTGTTCACTTTGCTATAACTAAGCCGACTTTGACTAAGACCACATCTCACAAGTGTAGCCAGATAGCTCACAGCCGCTTTATTCGGATCGATCACGGGCACATAACTGCCTATTTCTTTCGTTAACATTTCACTCACAACATCGGCAATGTCAATAAAGCCAGTACAGCCAAGTACGATTGATTCCGCTCCTTCTGAACGAATTGCTTTAAGGCTCTGCTCAAAAACCGCAGCCCTAACAAGATCTATATTTTCAAGCTGAGTTACAGAACAGTTAATTGGGTGGATACCGACAAAGTTGTTCTCAATGCCGGAACTATAGATATGCTCTAGCTGCATAGTCACAACGCTTTCAAGAATCGTTATAATAGCAAATCTTTTCGAAAGCATCATAGCTGTAAAGGCACTCGGCTGAAAACCACCGATGACTGGAATGCTTACTGCCTCCCTACAGGCTTCCACACCGCAATAATCAAAGTCGGTAACGAAGATTCCGTCATAGCCTTCTTTCTCGGTTTCTCGGGCAAGTTGCAGGACAGCCGGAGAATTCTCCACAATGCAGCATCGGCTCTCTATAGAAGGAGTGCCGCTGCTGATATTCTTTACATCCAGCTCGAAATCTGGTGGAATAACACTACACACAGCATCCAGAATACGATTATTAAATACAGTGATATTTGCAGGCACAATAATTCGTATTCTATACTTTTTCTCCATTGATGACCCTCCTTTTGATTGGGATACAGAAAGAAACTATTTTAAATGTATCTCTTCGCTGTTTTGTATGGGCTGAAAAAAAATTATTTAGTTCAAAAGTAGCTAGGCCAGTTACTTTAACATTTAAGAGACAAATGGTGGTTACTCACTCGAAACAGCAAAGAGACGAAAATATTTCTGACCAATGCCTCTTTCTGAGGCAAGGAAGAAGTGTTGAGAATTTATTTCCTACTCTGATGAAACTTTTGTAGTTCCCCAAGAGGAACATAAGCTCCATAATAACCAAGTCTCTTTAAAGCTAATTCAAAACTATGAATAATCTCTCCCTCATTCTTACTATTTGATTGCGGTTTATAGTCCCTTTTATTTCTTTTCTCTTTTTCGTGTTTTCGTAATTCCGGATGAGCGACGATACCGATTACACTCACACTTTTATCTTTTAGCTCTGGAATCAGGTGGTTGTCCGAACCTATCAAATCTCCATTGGAATAGACAACCTGCTTGTTATGGACTATATATGCAATTGCGTCCGGAGCCATAACAAGTGCTGTGCCAGATGTAGAATCCCATGCCAACAAGTTTTCGTTTTGAAGTACAATAGTGAAGATCCTACCACCTTCTCCATTGATTACCACTTTGCCATGATCAAAGCCGCCTTCTGTGACATTTTCTGCACTGCATAGTGTGCCTGAGCACAACTCATACGCCTCAGTATTTAAACTCATATTGATACGAGAAAGTAGATCATCAACATTGATTTCTGTACTCGTCTGGTACTTCGCAATCTGTTTACCAACTTCCTTGCAGGCTACCAATGTGTTTGTGATCTTTACCACTTCTTTAATTTTCGAGGTAGGCATAACCCACATTGCCAAACCGGCCTTTTGACCAAACATAGGCAAACTGATCGTTGGTCGCGCTACTGCTTCAACAATGGTCGAATTATTGTCATCCTCCAGAATAGCTTCAGCAATGATTGCACTATTGTTATTCTCCGGTCTATCCACATCCAGTCGAATGATAAGATTTCTTTCAGTTGCAAGTATCGTGGGATTCGTTGAGATATTATGGCCGGCAAACGTTGTCATCATCAATTCTGGAACAGCTCGTCCTGCACCGTCGCCGTTGATAACTGGAATACCCAGTTTGGCGGCTACAGTGCAGGCCACAATAGAACTCAAAGCACCGATTTCAACAGGAACGATGTAGGCAAGCTTCTGCCCCTTACTCTCAATCAATTCTTTCACTTTCTTGGCAGCATTGACTCCTGCCTCCGGATACTTAAGATCTTTAATCGCTTCTGGTGCTCCCATGTAGGCAACGACAATACCGCAATCCGTAGAAGAGTCAGGGAGTTCATCCACATCTACATAATCCACGTAATCCTGATCATAATACTGTCCTTTTGTGAATGCCTTCAGCAGATTCATCCCCGATGAATAGGTGCCTCCGCCTCCACTACTAAGCAAGCACGCCCCTCGCACAATATTTTCCAAATCATCATTAAACAATCTCTTACTGGTCACTTTATCACCTTAGTAATTGAATTTCATTACTGTACAAAACTAGAGGCCTTGTCCAATTTTTAGGTGCCGGATGTGGCCCTGGTCTCTGGACATGCCCGTCATCTTACCCGAAATAGTTCTTTTTCCGGCACCGAACTAGATCAGTGCCTGTTGAGTTGTTGAAGGATTTCAGATACTCAGCTCAAGACAGATTTCGTCAAATCCTTTCTAATTATTAGAACGTATATACTCCATTCACAAGTGAGGCTGAACTTTCAGAAGGTTCTCCAGATCTTTTTCAGCAAAATATGTCTTATCTTATCCATTACTTACTCCTCACTTTAATTTATATTGAGACCTACTAAGATAGTACATTGGGCTTTCATCTGATTCACATTCTTCAAGGAACTCCTTCGCTTTTATAATATCCAGACATCTGGAATTTTCCGAAAACAAGGAATATACATCTAGCAACATACTACGAGCTTCCTTTGAATGACCATTTAGTCTTAACAAAGGACATAAATCCAAGATAGCTCGGAGTTCTAGCAATTTAGCTTTCTGTTTATGAGATGTATCGACAGCTTTTTGAAAATTTACTTCGGATTCGATTATGTTAGAGGAGGATAATGAAAACAGCAATTCTCCTTTCAAACGATGAAGTTCAGCTTCGTAACATAGCTCATTAGTCTCATACGCAACCTTAATCCCATTATCAAGAATCTCAAGCCCATTTTTTGTTTCCCCTACTACATGGTAGACTTCAGCCAAAAGAAGAGAATACAAAGAATGAAGCAGTTTGCCACTCAGTAACTTGTTAAAACCGTCCTGTATCTGCGAAACTCCCTCTCTTGATCGGCAAATCATTCCATAAGCCCAACCTCTAAACATTATTCCGACTCCCTGATAAAAAGGAAAATGGTGCTCCTTTGAGAGTTTTATCAGCATATCTGCATGTTTTAAGGTAGCATCTGGATTTCTCATATGGTAATCCATCCAGGCAGCAGCCTGCAAGGCAATTGCTTTACTGAAAGGATGAGACAACTCCTCGGCTAACTCTAGCATTTCAATCTGCTTTTGTGAGGCTCTATCTATCTTTCCAAGTAATGAAGAAGCTAGAGATGTAAACATAAGAGCTAAAACTCTTGGATCCTGTCCATAATGCAGAAGGTAATACTTTTGCTGATTCTGGTCATAAAGCTCATACACCTTCTCCATATGTTCACATGCTTCTTCCAGGCTTCCCATCCAGTATTTTGTATTTCCAAGTGCTATATGAGCTTGTAATATAATGTCCGAGTCTTGAGATTTTATTCCAATATCCAGACACTCTCTGGCAGTGTCATTAGCTTTGTTTAGTTCGAGATATGTCAAATAATATGCCCATAAACCAAATAATACTGGAGAAAGTTGAGAATTCATATCCATTTTATCGCACAATTCACGGGCTCGGAGATAAACGCTGAGCACCTCTGGAGAATCCCATCCTTTTATGGCTTTTAAAACAGTACTAAGGGGTACTTGAATCTCCAATTCCAGTTGATCTCGAAAGTTGTTTTCAGGTAACTCTTTAATCAACTCTAGAGCTCTGCGGAAACTATCAAGTGCTTCTTCATAGGCGCTTATCTTTAAAGCGCGCATACCATTTTGCTTTAGGTATTCAACTGCTCTTTCAGATTCCCCTGCAAGATCGTAATGTCTGGCCAGCTGTAAAGAAACAAGCTCGGTCTGTCCAGCATACAATTCCTCAAGAATTTTTGCAACCTCACCGTGAAATATCATTTTTTCCCTATCGGTGAGTTCTTCATAAAGATATTGTTGGAAGAGGGCATGAGAAAAACTGTAATGAGAAACCCAGTTTTTTCCTACCTTTTCAGTATTTCCCTCTCTGACCAGCAGATGACATTTTTCCAACTCTCTTGAAAGTTTCTTGAGTAATTCACGTTCCTGAACCTGTTGAATTCTTCCTACGATCTGAGCTGTAAAGTTTTGTCCTTCCACACTGGCTATGGTCAGAATCTCACGTAAATCCTCTTCCAAACGACCTATACGTTCTTCAATAACACCTTCTACTCTGGAAGGCAAAATATTCCAGTTAATTTCTTGAACAACTACCAGGGATCCTTTTTCATCTCTTCTAAGCATACCCTGGATTTCAAGATCTCTTAACAATTCTACAGTAAAAAGAGGGTGCCCACCTGTATGAAGATAGAGTTCTTTACGGAAGTCATTGTCTATACTATTGGGTTCAGTATCAATAAGCGAAGAAACGAATCTCATTTTTTCTATATCTTCTACTTGATCCAGGTCTATCCAGATATCACCAAACGCCCTCTTAATTTCATTAAGAATAGGAGTAAGTGGATGTCTACTTCCACTTCTTCCAATTGCAACATCATCAGGACGATAAGCTCCGATCAAAAAAATCCTGCTGTTCTTCAATTTAAGCGCCAGATGAAAGAGCATGTCGATAGATGCTGTATCAGCCCATTGCATATCGTCTAATATCAGTACCAAAGGACAATGTTTTGAAAGAACAACCAGTAAATTGGTATACTCCTCTAGGATTCTATCCCTGTCTATTTTATTACTTATTTTGTTTTCTTCCAGACATTGATCAAGTTTATCCAGCCAGCCTGCGTCTTTGGCTGCGGTTTTCGCGATTTCCAGTACAATTGAAGAACCGGGAATAAATGCCCCTATTAGGCTAGGAGCATATTCAACCAATGTTCTTGTAGAGATATTCGTCAAATCCTTAAGCCTTCTGGCACTTTTATCTGTGATGCTTCCCGATTCAAGCTTTGCTTTCACATCGCCAGTTAATTGTGTTAAAAGTTCCATAAAGGGTAGGTAAGGATCGCCAATTCCAGTTTGAGCGTTGCAACTCCCAATAGCTACTATAAGATTTTCATCGATTTCCTGGGCTTTTTCTGTGAATTCACGTAATAACGCAGACTTTCCAGAACCAGCTTGCCCTGTTATGAAACAGAGTTGAGTACATCCATTTCTAGCTTTGTCAAGATAGTAATTAAGTAACTTTATTTCCCTTTCACGCCCTACAAATTCATAGGATCTACAGTAGTAATTTTCGATGTTGAACATCCAAAAGTCCCCTAAGAATACCTAGTTAATAGAATTTTATTTTTTATAAAAACTAAAATCGATCCCCTCCAGAAACAATATTTGATACGCATATTTAATTCGTGAGTATATTCTTGCTTTTGAAAGAAGGAATCCGGTTTTTGGATTACTGGATTTGCTGGTGCTTGGGCATCGGTAACGTCCCTGTGGAGGTTGGATGACTGTAGAATATTTCAAAAAAATTGATGATATATAACTTCATCACAGTATAAAAACATTTCACCTCTCGAAACATTTTTCGATTTAAAACCCCATTCTGACTCTAAACACGTTACTGCCCTGAAGCCTTTGTTCTTTTTCCTACATGCCTCTACCTGAGCAACTTGCCTGCTGTCAGGCTCTCGCCGGATTCATTTGTAGGAAAACCTTCATCTTCAGTTATCTCTGCAAAAGCCTGTATTTTCAGCCATCTCGAAAATACAGAATATTTCAGAAAAGAGTCATGAGAATCATTAGCTTTGAGAAGTTTTTCAAGAAAAGCCAGACTTACTAAATAAAGATATCAAACAAAAATATTAGCCCCCATTGAAGATTTAGTTTAAATTCTTCTCCGTC
>CAZLNG010000184.1:0-6067 GCA_964560735.1 uncultured Methanosarcinales archaeon
CGGTGTCAGTTCCAGTATCGGTTCCGGTGTCTGTTCCGGTGTCTGTTCCGGTGTCAGTTCCAGTATCGGTTCCGGTGTCTGTTCCGGTGTCGGTTCCGAATGGACTTACTAAATCAGAACTTCCTGTACTATTATCTGCAGCAGATGCCATGCCGGGAACTCTTCCGACAACCACTAGCAATATAAACAGTACATAAATTAAAGATCTGAAAAAATTAGTTTTCATTTTTATTGGCCTCCGCCAGCACTTCTATAATTAGAATTTCTGTTCCTTATTAAGTAATTTACAGGTAATAATATAAATCATAGAAACAAAATTTGCAAACTTACTCTGGGGGATTTTTCATTAAATTTTTGTCCAAAACATTAATACTTTGTCCTTTGTAACATATTTCCCAATCTCTTCTGAATAGAAATGGAAAATAAAGAATAAGGGAAGTCAGATCTCTTCAAATTCTTTCCCCTTTAATAATGTGAAAAGCAGGTTTTCTCCATATGAATCCGATACTTTTAATACTTTATAATGCTGCTTTCTTCTGATGTCTTCAAAAGTGCGCACATATCTGGAACTGATGAGGTACGGCAACTGCCTGATGGCAGGGTTTGCAGCTGTGATAGGAACATTGATAGCTTTCAATATCCTGACATCCGAATCCATGGGCTCGCTCCACTCCGGAGACTTCCCTTTCCTTGATTCAGCACTCGTATTTCTGGTCGTATTTCTGGTTTCAGGTGCAGGAAATGCCATAAATGACTATTTTGACATCAAAATAGATTCTATTAACCGCCCTGAGAGACCTATTCCTTCAGGAAGGGTAAAATTAAAGGAAGCTTTTTATTTTTCTTATCTGCTGTTTACCCTGGGTACTCTTCTGGCTTTTTCGATCAACACTGTTTGTGGGGCTATTGCCCTTTTTAATTCCATCCTGCTCATTATTTATGCAAAAACTCTCAAAGGAACCCCTCTGTTAGGAAATCTGAGCATAGGTTATCTTACAGGTTCTACTTTTCTGTTCGGAGCCTCTGTTTTTGGCCCTGGAGGGCTGAAGACTCTTTTTGTACTGTTTCTGCTCGCTGCCCTTGCGATTACTGCCAGGGAAATCGTAAAAGATATTGAAGACATGGAAGGAGACAGGGCGGAAGGAGCAGATACTCTCCCGATCAGGATAGGAGCAAAGAAAGCAGGTTACCTTGCAGCGTTAATAGGACTTCTTGCCGTCGTTTTAAGCCCTCTTCCTTTCCTTATGTCGGTCCTTGGGCTGCGTTATCTCTACATCGTCCTGCTGGCAGACCTGGTTATCTTTGTAGCGATATATCAGATTATCGTCGGCAATAATCCAGAAAAATCTTCAAAAATGTTCAAAATAGCAATGCTCTTTGCTCTTCTGGCTTTCATTGCCGGAGTATAAGCTTTAATAACTCTTTCAGCACCGCAACTATCTGAGAAATTTATCTGCCAGCCCGATTCGGAAATTTCTTCTTCCCGGCTGCAATCTTCCGATCTTCAAGGTTGCATTTCTTCCTGAATGAATCGGTATCTGGCAAAACGTTATCTGGCAAAAAATGTTTTTCAGGGTTTACCCTCTCAGCAGATAGGGCACTTCCCTGCAACGAGTTCCATAGTAAAAGCCTGTATATTCTCAAGCTCTTTTTCTATTACCTCAGCAGCCTCCTTTTCTACATCACTTGAGGACCCTTTTTTCATTATTAGCTGGGCAGTTGCTATCTGAGGCTGGTCAATAGGAGTCCCTATTTCACTTAAAAGCCAGACATAGACCTCGGAGACATCAGGCACCTGGTTGTAAATCCTGGATGCAATTCTATGGGAAAGAAGGTTGTAGATCTTTCCTATATGGCTTACGGGATTTTTCCCTGCAGCAGCTTCACTGCTTACCGGGCGGTTCAGGGGAATTATTCCGTTTACGCGGTTTCCGCGCCCTACCTGTCCGCAGTCTGCATCTTCTGCGGATGTGCCAGTGACAGTAGTGTAAATTCCATGCATCCCTCTGCCCGGCATATCCAGGGTGTTCAGGGAGACTGTAGGTTTTAAACACATACAGGCTTCGAATTCGGCTCTTGCTTCTTCTGCAAACCCTGCCGCAAATCTCTCCATTTCATCATGCAGTTCGATTTTCTTTTTAAAATAATCTTCTTCAGATTCAACAAACCTGTCTACAAGAGGCATTGCCACTGTCAGGTGTGTATCCTCTTTGTGCCTGAGGCCCATGACCTTTATATCCTCTCCGGATTCTGGATACTCTTTCTTGAATTTTCGTGAATTCAAATAGCGTTCGCACTCGAATACAAGTCTTTCAGTGGGGCTTATAGGAGCATATCCGACGGCAGCTGACGTATCGTTTGCCCCGAGAATTTCTCCTCCTCTTGTGAAAATATCGGTCAATTCTGCAGAGCCTCTTTTTAGTTCTACCTGATAAAGTAGATTCTCGGCGTCTACAAAACGGAGATTTTCCGAAAACCATTCCTTTGCGGTATTAACGGCAAGCTCGGGAACATCGATTTCGATCCCCTGTGCTTCGAAGGTTGCCCTGTCTCCGAAAATCAGCCTCATAGGGCTGACTATCCTTCCTCCCCCGAATTTCCCTTCAACTTCCCCTGCAATAAGCATACCCTTGTCTATGTTGTGGTGCAGAACGGTTCCGAAGGTATCAAGATATTTCTGGCTAAGGTTTACAGAAATCTGTTCCATAATGGCATCACAGATATAGTCCGGATGCCCCAGGCCTTTCCTCTCAACAACTTCAACCTTCTGGCGGTAAACTTCTGAAGCCTTCAACTCTTCGATAACAATATTTCTCAAACTCTTACCCCCCAATAAATAATTCTGATTTTAACTCTGATTTTAACTCTGATTTTAACTCTGATTTTAACTCTGATTTTTAACTCTGATTTTTAACTCTAATTTTCAAAAGTGAGCGAATCTTATTGAATTTATATGAACTCCAGCTCATCAGAAGGTCCTTTCTTCTCTTTGTCTCCTTTTTCTAGCTCGGGTTCGTTTATATTTTCCGGAAGGTGCTTCAGATATTCTTTTATCATCATAGGGAAAGTGTTTGCAGGCACGAAGCGGACTCCAAGCTGTTCTGCCCATTTTTCAATCCCGTAATCACTTGCAACAACTGCGGCATCAAGCTCCTTGGCAAGAATCAGGACATCGATATCAGGAGCACTGTCAAGAATTCCGTATCTCAACGCAGCTCGATACTTGTTTCTGAATTTACCAATAATTCCTCCGATTACTTCTCTTTCAACCTCTTCCCTGTACTCTTTCTCCTTATTTTGAGGATTCTCCATGAAAAGGCATTCACTAGCTGCCTCCCAGATTGCATCCTCTGCAACTCCCATACCCCGGTTGATCCTCTCCCTCATATAAGCTACGTATTCGTGGAAGATCTGCGAAGTTACATTTACTCTGTATCGGTCAGGAGATTTTTTTACGAGCCAGGTGTCTATCTTGGCCATAACTTCCCTATCACAGCCATTGCGGCTTGCAAACTCGTACATTTCCTTGTATACCGATGGGTAAGGCACGTAACAACTTATCCCAAACTGCAGGCGAGCATCGGCTATGAGGTCAAGAATCGCTTTCATTCCGTCACAAAGGGAAGCGTATCCCATAACCTCACGCGTCTGCAGATCTGTCAGTGCTGTTGTATCCAGCACAAATCTCTGCTTAAGCATTATTTTGAGTCCTTTTGATTATTTTTCCCTTCTCATGTATTTAATCAAGGATCAATAAAATTCTTTGTTTTATTCAAGTCTTTGTTTATTCAAATTCTTTGTTTATTCAAATTCTTTGTTTTACTCCTCACTATTTATTAATTTTTAGATACAGCTTTTTTGCCCTATCGATTTATTTTTTTATTAAGTAATTTCATTTACGCGAATCTTCACTTTTCTTCTTTTATTATTATCTCTTACTTATTTTTGATCAAAATCAACAATTGTATATAGTTTTAAAACGTATATTTACATAGGGAAGTTAAACCAGAGGCTAGAAAGCGGTTTAAAACGCTTCTCAAAGTTGTTTTCTAATGTTGTCTAAACTCCAGTCAGAAAGTATTTCCAACACAACATTAGTAAAAAAATCGTACTGTATGGTCTTCATTATTTGCTTTTCCAGCTCTGGACCCATCTTCTCAAAACTGCAGCTGGTAGAAATGCCGGTAAGGTAAAAAACGCAACTCAATGTGTTAAAGATACTTAACCCAGTGACCTCTATGCAGCCGGTTAAGTATGAATATTAATATAAACTGAAAATGGGGAATACAATTGAGTGCAAACACGGAGATATTGAAGCCTATAGAAGGCTCAGTAAAGGGTTTTGTGAAGAATCCTCTGGAGAAAGGAGGCGACACAATGAAAGAATATTGTAACATTTGTGGTCGGGAGCTTTTGGAAGATGTGCTGGTCGTGGACACCAGTCTTGATATGAAGCCAATAAAGTTCAAAGATGTTCACGGTGATAAGTCCGATCTGATATGCATTGAGTGTGCAATTGATTCGGTTGAGAATCCACCTTTCATATGTTCGAGATGTGGTCAACCGATTGAATTTAATGAGAAATTCTATGTGTTCAAAGAGGCAACTACAAAGCCAGGTGGTCCAAGGGTAGACTTCAAAGAAACATGTCTTGATGATAAATACGTTTGCAGTACATGTTTTGAAGAGATCATGAACCCGGAAGAGTGAGAAGAAAAGGTCTGAGTAAGCTTATCCCTGAGACTTCGTTCTCTCTGCTGCCATGAACTTTTCAGTCCCTGAATGAAAAGTTAGTTTCAAAATCCTGAGTTATGTTGATATGCGGAAAATGCAGAACTGAAAAACCAGTTCTGTTTAACCAGTTCTGTTTACAGCTTTTTCTAATTTTTTCTCACTCTCTTTCTCTTCCTTTTTTATCAGTACCATTTCCTCGTTTCGAAAACCAATTCTTCAAGAGGTTTATTTTTGCGTGAACTTTAACATCATCAGCACAAATATTCAAATATAAAGCTTCAAATCATTGTTTTAAAAACAGTTAATTTAAACATAAATAATGATCATATCAACTAATATTCATTCCATATTATCCTGAACCTAAAATTATTCCACACTATCCTGGAAATATATTCTTTCATAATATCCTGGGGGTAACTGATTGAACGGAAGCAATATAATCGAAGTTGAGGATATGAGCTGGGTACAGCTGGTAGAAGAATCCAGAAAACCAGTTATTGTGATGTTTTACAGCCCTGCCTGTCCTTATTGTAAAGCGATGGAGCCTTATTTTGCGAATTATGCACAGGAATTTAAGGATTCAGCAGTTTTTGCCCGGATGAATATTGCAGTAAATCCCTGGACTGCAGAGAGGTACGGAATTCAGGGCACACCTACGTTCAAGTTTTTCTGTCACGGAAGGCCTGTATGGGAACAGGTTGGTCAGATCTATCCTTCCATATTGAAAACTGCAGTTGAGAATATTCTTGACTATGGAGAAGATTGCATTAAGAAAAGTACCCCGATAGGGCAGGATATCACAGGGTACGCCTGAGTTGCAGATCAATATTTTAACTCTTTTTTTCTGCTTTTTTTCTTTAATTTCTCTCATATTCCTCCATGTAGATTTCCTTTCTTAAGAGTCCGAAATCATCAAAAGTAGCCTGAATCTCAAGAGTTCTATTTCCTTCGTTTCTCTTAGAAGATGAAGAGAAGATTTATCTATACAGAGGTGTTCAGATAAATCAGTAACTTCAGTTATAGTAACTGAAAACATCGATTTCGATCTGTGCTTGAAGGATATGTTAAGATACTGACTTTCAGGATAAAGCTGCGATATACTAATTTTTAGGGCATTTAGAAATACAGTATACAGCCCTAATATGTAGCCCTGAAACAAGTGTTTATGTAATTATTCACACAAGAATGCTTACTTTGAAATACTTATTATAAGCCGGGATCAAATAAGTTTGATCCTATAAGTTTGATCCTATAAGTTTGATCCTATAAGTTTGATCTAATAAGATTAGATTTGACTGCTCATGTCTTACTTTATAAGCTTAGATTTGATATT
>CAZLNG010000185.1:0-6010 GCA_964560735.1 uncultured Methanosarcinales archaeon
ATCTTATTAGATCAAACTTATAGGATCAAACTTATAGGATCAAACTTATAGGATCCCGGCTTATAATAAGTATTTCAAAGTAAGCATTCTTGTGTGAATAATTACATAAACACTTGTTTCAGGGCTACATATTAGGGCTGTATACTGTATTTCTAAATGCCCTAAAAATTAGTATATCGCAGCTTTATCCTGAAAGTCAGTATCTTAACATATCCTTCAAGCACAGATCGAAATCGATGTTTTCAGTTACTATAACTGAAGTTACTGATTTATCTGAACACCTCTGTATAGATAAATCTTCTCTTCATCTTCTAAGAGAAACGAAGGAAATAGAACTCTTGAGATTCAGGCTACTTTTGATGATTTCGGACTCTTAAGAAAGGAAATCTACATGGAGGAATATGAGAGAAATTAAAGAAAAAAAGCAGAAAAAAAGAGTTAAAATATTGATCTGCAACTCAGGCGTACCCTGTGATATCCTGCCCTATCGGGGTACTTTTCTTAATGCAATCTTCTCCATAGTCAAGAATATTCTCAACTGCAGTTTTCAATATGGAAGGATAGATCTGACCAACCTGTTCCCATACAGGCCTTCCGTGACAGAAAAACTTGAACGTAGGTGTGCCCTGAATTCCGTACCTCTCTGCAGTCCAGGGATTTACTGCAATATTCATCCGGGCAAAAACTGCTGAATCCTTAAATTCCTGTGCATAATTCGCAAAATAAGGCTCCATCGCTTTACAATAAGGACAGGCAGGGCTGTAAAACATCACAATAACTGGTTTTCTGGATTCTTCTACCAGCTGTACCCAGCTCATATCCTCAACTTCGATTATATTGCTTCCGTTCAATCAGTTACCCCCAGGATATTATGAAAGAATATATTTCCAGGATAGTGTGGAATAATTTTAGGTTCAGGATAATATGGAATGAATATTAGTTGATATGATCATTATTTATGTTTAAATTAACTGTTTTTAAAACAATGATTTGAAGCTTTATATTTGAATATTTGTGCTGATGATGTTAAAGTTCACGCAAAAATAAACCTCTTGAAGAATTGGTTTTCGAAACGAGGAAATGGTACTGATAAAAAAGGAAGAGAAAGAGAGTGAGAAAAAATTAGAAAAAGCTGTAAACAGAACTGGTTAAACAGAACTGGTTTTTCAGTTCTGCATTTTCCGCATATCAACATAACTCAGGATTTTGAAACTAACTTTTCATTCAGGGACTGAAAAGTTCATGGCAGCAGAGAGAACGAAGTCTCAGGGATAAGCTTACTCAGACCTTTTCTTCTCACTCTTCCGGGTTCATGATCTCTTCAAAACATGTACTGCAAACGTATTTATCATCAAGACATGTTTCTTTGAAGTCTACCCTTGGACCACCTGGCTTTGTAGTTGCCTCTTTGAACACATAGAATTTCTCATTAAATTCAATCGGTTGACCACATCTCGAACATATGAAAGGTGGATTCTCAACCGAATCAATTGCACACTCAATGCATATCAGATCGGACTTATCACCGTGAACATCTTTGAACTTTATTGGCTTCATATCAAGACTGGTGTCCACGACCAGCACATCTTCCAAAAGCTCCCGACCACAAATGTTACAATATTCTTTCATTGTGTCGCCTCCTTTCTCCAGAGGATTCTTCACAAAACCCTTTACTGAGCCTTCTATAGGCTTCAATATCTCCGTGTTTGCACTCAATTGTATTCCCCATTTTCAGTTTATATTAATATTCATACTTAACCGGCTGCATAGAGGTCACTGGGTTAAGTATCTTTAACACATTGAGTTGCGTTTTTTACCTTACCGGCATTTCTACCAGCTGCAGTTTTGAGAAGATGGGTCCAGAGCTGGAAAAGCAAATAATGAAGACCATACAGTACGATTTTTTTACTAATGTTGTGTTGGAAATACTTTCTGACTGGAGTTTAGACAACATTAGAAAACAACTTTGAGAAGCGTTTTAAACCGCTTTCTAGCCTCTGGTTTAACTTCCCTATGTAAATATACGTTTTAAAACTATATACAATTGTTGATTTTGATCAAAAATAAGTAAGAGATAATAATAAAAGAAGAAAAGTGAAGATTCGCGTAAATGAAATTACTTAATAAAAAAATAAATCGATAGGGCAAAAAAGCTGTATCTAAAAATTAATAAATAGTGAGGAGTAAAACAAAGAATTTGAATAAACAAAGAATTTGAATAAACAAAGACTTGAATAAAACAAAGAATTTTATTGATCCTTGATTAAATACATGAGAAGGGAAAAATAATCAAAAGGACTCAAAATAATGCTTAAGCAGAGATTTGTGCTGGATACAACAGCACTGACAGATCTGCAGACGCGTGAGGTTATGGGATACGCTTCCCTTTGTGACGGAATGAAAGCGATTCTTGACCTCATAGCCGATGCTCGCCTGCAGTTTGGGATAAGTTGTTACGTGCCTTACCCATCGGTATACAAGGAAATGTACGAGTTTGCAAGCCGCAATGGCTGTGATAGGGAAGTTATGGCCAAGATAGACACCTGGCTCGTAAAAAAATCTCCTGACCGATACAGAGTAAATGTAACTTCGCAGATCTTCCACGAATACGTAGCTTATATGAGGGAGAGGATCAACCGGGGTATGGGAGTTGCAGAGGATGCAATCTGGGAGGCAGCTAGTGAATGCCTTTTCATGGAGAATCCTCAAAATAAGGAGAAAGAGTACAGGGAAGAGGTTGAAAGAGAAGTAATCGGAGGAATTATTGGTAAATTCAGAAACAAGTATCGAGCTGCGTTGAGATACGGAATTCTTGACAGTGCTCCTGATATCGATGTCCTGATTCTTGCCAAGGAGCTTGATGCCGCAGTTGTTGCAAGTGATTACGGGATTGAAAAATGGGCAGAACAGCTTGGAGTCCGCTTCGTGCCTGCAAACACTTTCCCTATGATGATAAAAGAATATCTGAAGCACCTTCCGGAAAATATAAACGAACCCGAGCTAGAAAAAGGAGACAAAGAGAAGAAAGGACCTTCTGATGAGCTGGAGTTCATATAAATTCAATAAGATTCGCTCACTTTTGAAAATTAGAGTTAAAAATCAGAGTTAAAAATCAGAGTTAAAATCAGAGTTAAAATCAGAGTTAAAATCAGAGTTAAAATCAGAATTATTTATTGGGGGGTAAGAGTTTGAGAAATATTGTTATCGAAGAGTTGAAGGCTTCAGAAGTTTACCGCCAGAAGGTTGAAGTTGTTGAGAGGAAAGGCCTGGGGCATCCGGACTATATCTGTGATGCCATTATGGAACAGATTTCTGTAAACCTTAGCCAGAAATATCTTGATACCTTCGGAACCGTTCTGCACCACAACATAGACAAGGGTATGCTTATTGCAGGGGAAGTTGAAGGGAAATTCGGGGGAGGAAGGATAGTCAGCCCTATGAGGCTGATTTTCGGAGACAGGGCAACCTTCGAAGCACAGGGGATCGAAATCGATGTTCCCGAGCTTGCCGTTAATACCGCAAAGGAATGGTTTTCGGAAAATCTCCGTTTTGTAGACGCCGAGAATCTACTTTATCAGGTAGAACTAAAAAGAGGCTCTGCAGAATTGACCGATATTTTCACAAGAGGAGGAGAAATTCTCGGGGCAAACGATACGTCAGCTGCCGTCGGATATGCTCCTATAAGCCCCACTGAAAGACTTGTATTCGAGTGCGAACGCTATTTGAATTCACGAAAATTCAAGAAAGAGTATCCAGAATCCGGAGAGGATATAAAGGTCATGGGCCTCAGGCACAAAGAGGATACACACCTGACAGTGGCAATGCCTCTTGTAGACAGGTTTGTTGAATCTGAAGAAGATTATTTTAAAAAGAAAATCGAACTGCATGATGAAATGGAGAGATTTGCGGCAGGGTTTGCAGAAGAAGCAAGAGCCGAATTCGAAGCCTGTATGTGTTTAAAACCTACAGTCTCCCTGAACACCCTGGATATGCCGGGCAGAGGGATGCATGGAATTTACACTACTGTCACTGGCACATCCGCAGAAGATGCAGACTGCGGACAGGTAGGGCGCGGAAACCGCGTAAACGGAATAATTCCCCTGAACCGCCCGGTAAGCAGTGAAGCTGCTGCAGGGAAAAATCCCGTAAGCCATATAGGAAAGATCTACAACCTTCTTTCCCATAGAATTGCATCCAGGATTTACAACCAGGTGCCTGATGTCTCCGAGGTCTATGTCTGGCTTTTAAGTGAAATAGGGACTCCTATTGACCAGCCTCAGATAGCAACTGCCCAGCTAATAATGAAAAAAGGGTCCTCAAGTGATGTAGAAAAGGAGGCTGCTGAGGTAATAGAAAAAGAGCTTGAGAATATACAGGCTTTTACTATGGAACTCGTTGCAGGGAAGTGCCCTATCTGCTGAGAGGGTAAACCCTGAAAAACATTTTTTGCCAGATAACGTTTTGCCAGATACCGATTCATTCAGGAAGAAATGCAACCTTGAAGATCGGAAGATTGCAGCCGGGAAGAAGAAATTTCCGAATCGGGCTGGCAGATAAATTTCTCAGATAGTTGCGGTGCTGAAAGAGTTATTAAAGCTTATACTCCGGCAATGAAAGCCAGAAGAGCAAAGAGCATTGCTATTTTGAACATTTTTGAAGATTTTTCTGGATTATTGCCGACGATAATCTGATATATCGCTACAAAGATAACCAGGTCTGCCAGCAGGACGATGTAGAGATAACGCAGCCCAAGGACCGACATAAGGAAAGGAAGAGGGCTTAAAACGACGGCAAGAAGTCCTATTAACGCTGCAAGGTAACCTGCTTTCTTTGCTCCTATCCTGATCGGGAGAGTATCTGCTCCTTCCGCCCTGTCTCCTTCCATGTCTTCAATATCTTTTACGATTTCCCTGGCAGTAATCGCAAGGGCAGCGAGCAGAAACAGTACAAAAAGAGTCTTCAGCCCTCCAGGGCCAAAAACAGAGGCTCCGAACAGAAAAGTAGAACCTGTAAGATAACCTATGCTCAGATTTCCTAACAGAGGGGTTCCTTTGAGAGTTTTTGCATAAATAATGAGCAGGATGGAATTAAAAAGGGCAATAGCCCCACAAACAGTGTTGATCGAAAAAGCCAGAAGAGTACCCAGGGTAAACAGCAGATAAGAAAAATAAAAAGCTTCCTTTAATTTTACCCTTCCTGAAGGAATAGGTCTCTCAGGGCGGTTAATAGAATCTATTTTGATGTCAAAATAGTCATTTATGGCATTTCCTGCACCTGAAACCAGAAATACGACCAGAAATACGAGTGCTGAATCAAGGAAAGGGAAGTCTCCGGAGTGGAGCGAGCCCATGGATTCGGATGTCAGGATATTGAAAGCTATCAATGTTCCTATCACAGCTGCAAACCCTGCCATCAGGCAGTTGCCGTACCTCATCAGTTCCAGATATGTGCGCACTTTTGAAGACATCAGAAGAAAGCAGCATTATAAAGTATTAAAAGTATCGGATTCATATGGAGAAAACCTGCTTTTCACATTATTAAAGGGGAAAGAATTTGAAGAGATCTGACTTCCCTTATTCTTTATTTTCCATTTCTATTCAGAAGAGATTGGGAAATATGTTACAAAGGACAAAGTATTAATGTTTTGGACAAAAATTTAATGAAAAATCCCCCAGAGTAAGTTTGCAAATTTTGTTTCTATGATTTATATTATTACCTGTAAATTACTTAATAAGGAACAGAAATTCTAATTATAGAAGTGCTGGCGGAGGCCAATAAAAATGAAAACTAATTTTTTCAGATCTTTAATTTATGTACTGTTTATATTGCTAGTGGTTGTCGGAAGAGTTCCCGGCATGGCATCTGCTGCAGATAATAGTACAGGAAGTTCTGATTTAGTAAGTCCATTCGGAACCGACACCGGAACAGACACCGGAACCGATACTGGAACTGACACCGGAACAGACACCGGAACAGACACCGGAACAGACACCGGAACAGACACCGGAAC
>CAZLNG010000186.1:0-5998 GCA_964560735.1 uncultured Methanosarcinales archaeon
CGTATCCACCGTGTCCACCTCCACCGTATCCACCGTGTCCACCTCCACCGTATCCTCCACCACGAGGAGCGGCGCTTGCTGATGAAGCTGTCAGAGATATTGCAAGACAGATAACTAGTAAAATAACCAGTGTTTTTTTCAGTCTATATTCCCCCATTTGTCTACACTCATTATTTTTGTTTTAACTGATACAATTAAAAGCTATTTTTTTATAATCACTTTTCGCAGGCAGGTACATTGAATAAATATTCATTGAGTAAGTATTATTTCACCAATCATTCATCCAGATTTATTTCTTGAAGAGTATAATACTATTGATCATTCGATCTTCATTTTATGTCCGATATACTATGTGCCTATGAAAGCGATTTCAAATTGTATCAAAGTGAGATTAATGATCATAGAATATAAAATCTGTAGAATTATAAATAAGAAACCAATAAATATTAAAATCTGAAATAATCGTGTCAGGTTGCCGCAGACAAATCTCCAGTAATGATATTTATCACCATTAATTCTCATTTTATACATAAATCCACAAAAATACCACTTTCTTACCCAAAATTGAAATAGGATTAAAGTTAATATAGACTTAAATAATATAAAAATAAACAAATCGGAAAATATATATTATAAATATATCTCTTCTAAGAAATATGGACTCTTTTTCATTAAGAATGTCCTTTTCCTAAAGTCTGCAGCTTACAAAATTTGACTGAAAAAAAGTAGCTTGAGACTTCAATTGATCCAGATCATAATATCTATGACAGATCTGATTGGTTCTATGTTCCCCCTCCGGTGATTAAGCCCTCCCAGGGATCTTAATCGTTAATATCCCAATTACTGCTGAACTAAGCGTTTAATCGCTAATCAATAATTGCCCCAACCTTCCCAGCCGTGACCGAGGTGAAAAACTGCTCAGGACTCCTAAATTCAAATAGTTCCAGTTAAAAGTAGAGTTAATTCCTTATTTTGACATAGTAAAAATATTTCTAAAAAATGCCTTTGATAGCTTAAACGCTGTCAGTTTGAAAGGATTTATTTTCTCACATCAGCCAGATCCTTTCGCATTTTTCTTTTTAATATCTGCTCAGATATCCAGCCGATAGCAGTATAGACAGGATTCACCGGCACGTCCACGTAATACTTTGCTTCTGGACTAAGCCAGCCTTTTTCTTTCCAGTATGTATAATCAGCAGGGGAGCTCTGGCCAAGTTCGCCAAAACTTGCTTTCTGGGCATGAAAAACTAAAACCTCTTTGAGCCCCGGTGAGTGGCGTTTTTTGTTAAAGGCATTGTAGAATTCATGTGCAGCTTTCTCAAGTTTCCGGTCGTTCTCCTGCTCTTTCTTCTTTGAAAGTTGCATTGGAGGGGTTACGATACCTACACGGCAAGATACCTCAAAACCCCATATCTCAGCTACTAACTTGAGGTAATTGAGCACTTTATTAAGACCCAGTGCACCTGTGGTGGATAGAAGAAGAGCTTTTTTATCGAAAAAACGAGGGCGATGAAAGATATAAGAGAAACGGTCTATGAAATTTTTCATAAGTGCAGAGACGTTCATACCATAAACGGGTGTGGCAAAAATTATCCCATCTGTTTCATTCATTTTCTGCTCAATAACAGAGGCTTCATCTTTACATGGGCAGTGATCCTCCCCTTTTACAAAACAGACAAAACAGCCACGACATCCAGATAAATCGGTGTCTTTGAGCATCAGGTACTCAAATTCAACAGTACCTTTCGATTGCATAAACTCTTCTATTTTCTTTACCGCTCTATAAGTATTGCCTTTTCGCGGGCTTCCCATGATAACCAGAACTTTCATGACCTTTAAACCATTTCCATTTTTTTTAAAAACAATATGAGATCTAATTGCAGATTAACAATAATGTGAGCATTGACCTTTGACCTGATATTTGATCTCAAAGAGTCCCTCAAAAGCAGGCATACTTATTGCTTTTGATCTGAACGATAATTTCGAACTAAGGACAGCTCTTAACTAATCTTTCATATATATATTAAATTACTGTGATTATTTAATTCTTGACATTTCCCTCGTTACTTGAGTTTGTTAGCATGTTAGAGAACCACTTTCTTCATTAAATGAGGGCTCCAAGCAGGAGTGAAAACCAGAAAAAGGGATCTTACAGGAACCGGAATTTGAGAAAATTCATTATATAAATTAAGAATAAATTAAGAGTAATTATATAACCATTAAAAAAGGTATTAAAATAAGGAAAAGTAAAGACGGAAAAAAGGATTAGTTCTTAATTTCTTCTTGTTGAAGAGTTTCAGCCTTTTTATTTCTATGAATTTTCAGGGATTTTCTGAGGTGTGAAAATTACTTCTTTGATATCTGAAGATGCAGGACCTGAAGAGCTTGAGTCTATAGCAGTCGCTGTACACTCCCTTGTAGGGCTCCCAACCACTATCCGTAGCCTCAATCAAAAGGGGCTCCGTCTGGAGAAAGGTAAAATCCTTGATAGGAACTACACAGGGCCAGTGCTCGAGGAGGTGCTCAGGACTGGCAAGACTATACGTGGAGTCCCAAAGGAGGGTACCTATCTGGGCAGAAATGTGGCTGTTTCTCCTATTTTTTCAGAGGATGGGAAGGTTATCGCAGCAATAGGGATTGTAGATTTGCTATCTGTTCTTGAGATGCAGGAAATAATAAGGACAGTGGTAAACAACAGCCCTGCAGTGGTATTTCTCTGGAAAAATGAAGTAAAATGGCCCTCTGAGTTCGTTTCCGAGAATGTAGTCCAGTTCGGGTATACAGTAGAGGATTTTATTTCAGGTAGGGTTCTTTATGGAGACATCATTAATCCCGATGATCTGAAGAGAGTTGAGGATTCACTCAAAGAACGTATTCGGAGAGGCGGAGTTGACTTTAACGTCGAGTATAGGATTTTTACGAAAGCTGGGGACCTCCGCTGGGTTAACGAAAGGACGTTTATCCAGCGGGATTCTGAAGGAGAAGTAACTCACTTACAGGGACTTGTGCTGGATGTAACCGAGAGAAAGGAGAACGAAGAAGCTCTTCGAAAATCTCTAGAAACTCAGAAGCTTCTGAGAACTATAATCAACAACAGTCAGGCAGTAGCTTTTTTGTGGGAAAATAAAGAAAACCTCCCAACTGTTTATGTTTCAGAAAATGTAACTCAGTTCGGGTATTTGGTAGAAGATTTTACTTCAGGGAAAATCTCTTACCAGAGTATTGTTCACAGGGATGATATAGGGTCAGTTATCGAAACCTTCAAACGCAATATTGCAGAGAAACAGGATTATTTCGACCTTGAATATAGAATTATTACCGGAGACGGGAAAACGCTCTGGGTAGATGAAAAAACCTTCATACAGCGAGATAAGGACGGAAATGAGACACATTTTCAGGGTCTGGTAGTTGATATTACTGAAAGAAAAGAAGCCCAGAAAATGCTTGAGATCCAGCGAAAACTAGTGGCAGAACTGAGCGCTACCTGGAATCTCCAGACTATTCTCAATAAAGTTCTTGATTCCTGCCTGCAGATCAACGGACTGGATGCAGGAGGTATATACCTCAAGGACGAACTTCTTGATCAGATAAATCTGGTCGCACACAGAGGACTTTCCCCCGAGTTTAAAGAGAAGGTTTCCAGATACAAGACAGATTCTCTGGAAGCAAGGCAAATCTGGATTGAAAGACCCATATACTCACTGGACTTCTATTCCGATCCAATGGCTGATGCAATAGATAAAGAAGGAATAAAGGCTGTAGCTATAATTCCTCTGAAGTACAGAGGTGAAATTGTCGGTAGCCTTAACTTTGCCTCTCATACCCTGGAAAAGATTCCCTGGAGCATCCGAAACTTCCTTGAAAGTGTCGCACTCCAGGTGGTAAATTATATTGCTCCAGTTTGCATTCAAGCGGAACTGACCTGATAAATAATAGTGAAATGAATATTCTCTAGATTCTTAACTCATTACTCAAATCCCAATGAGAAGTGAAAGATACTATTTGTCATCTGAATGAGCGACATTTAAGGAGATGAAAATAGATTATTAAAAAAGAGAACAGTCCGAGTAGAAACTGGTAAAAATTACAAATTAACTTTTTTAATAACCACTATAAATAATTTGCGATTTTACATTTATATATGGAATAGAAAAGATACTTTTAAATATTATTCTTCTAAGATATATTGTCCTTAGATAAGTCACCGTTCCCTTTTTTAAATGAATCTTATGATTTATACTATTTTTTTAAAGTGGCTTTGCACTGATTGTTAGATACTTTGGACAGAAAATTTATATTTGGAGGTTTACACCTTTTTTTCGGTGATACTATAATGACAGCAAATGATACTAATACTAGAATACTGAGGAATTCCATAACTGAGGGAAAAACCAAGATCTGTATGGCAACTGTAAAATCTGGAACAAAGTTTCTTGACGTGGATTTAGATTGGACAAATAAGAGTAATAAACTGAGCATTAAATCCTATTCTCCTTCTGGAGGAATTCCTGGAACCAAGTATGATAAGTCTGACGGAAGTGTAGACAGCGAGATCACCTATCGTATAAATGCCGAGGACGGAGGATATCTGGAAACAGGATCCTGGAGGTTCAAAGTACACGGTGACACTGTCAAAGGAACTGAGAATTTTACGTTTAAATGTAGTGCCAAATAATAGGAGCTTTAACCTTCTCCTTCTGGAGTAGCTTTCAAAACCAGTATGATAAGTTTGATGGAACGACAGTAAACAGTCTTTCATATTTATCGGTGACGATGAATTTCTACATTACACAGCCTGGGTACTCAAACTACGGGGAATCAGTCAGTGAAAACGATTTTAATTTCTACGCTTAAATCACAAAAAATTTTTATCATCTGTTTATTATTTTTTCTATTAATACCTACATCTGGGGCTAAGGAATATGTTCTAACATCTATCCCAAGTAATCAGTTCGGAGTTCTAGATGACGGGGAAGAGATGGAACCGCTTGAGGTCACCGAAATACCTTACTGGCAGTTCCTGTTGTGGCTGGCCGTAGTGCAGTTCTTAGTGACAATTGATTTATTGTACCCTGAAAGGCTATTTTTCGCAGTAGCTGGATATAGGATTGTAGGCCCAGTTAATGTACTTGAAAACCCAAGTCGATCCAGAGTCTATACCTATATCAAAACAAAACCTGGGGCATACATTAGTGAGATTGTAGAACAAGTAGGTCTGGACAGGGGAACAGTAAAGTATCATGTTAAAACCCTCAAAGCTAAGAAAAAAATCGAAGCCTACAAAGACGGCGGAAAAATAAGATACTTCGAAAATCATTTCTCTTATAATGCTGAAGAAAAAAAAGTTATTTCTGCTCTTCAAAACCTAACGAATCAAAGAATAGTTTCAGAAATAATGAATGAGAAATGTGCTACAAATGTGGCTCTTGCTCGGGAGTTTGGAGTTTCCAGGGCTACTATTAGCTGGTATGTGAAAAATCTCCGAGAACTTGGTCTTATACTGGAGACAAAAGAAGGAAGAAGTACATTCTACAGAATAAATAATTCATATAAATCACTTATTGAACGGTATGTGCAACAAACTCCGATTTCTTCAAATCAGGAATTAATATAGAGTTATGCTTGCACATCTCATCTTTTGAACTGCAGATCCAGTAATAAACCAGAACTTTTTCCCCTCAATCATAATTAACTCTATAATCCCATGAATCCGAATATTGCAATTTACACGTGTGGTAAAAAGCTGGTTTAAGATTTTTCGGTTTTTTGACATCCAGCATGAATAAAAAGTAGAAAATGCTGTCCTGAATATCAAACAATAGAATAGGACCATTATATATGATTAATTTCTAAATTCTCTAAAATTAGAAAAGCCTATCAGAGTGATCCATAAGACCCTATGTGAAATTTATAGTTAGTTCGAGGAAAGTTTGTACGTCTGCCCTCGACACCTTCATCCTGTAGTATAGCCTTATGGATCAATTATTATTATGTAATT
>CAZLNG010000187.1:0-5934 GCA_964560735.1 uncultured Methanosarcinales archaeon
TGAACTGGGAAAGCAAAATTTTGAGAGTATCCGAACTTCTTTTTGGTTTAAGAACATTAGCTCCATACCTTTTAAGGCGTTCACTAACCTCAGAACTTTTCAGACCTTCAGTCGTTGTTTCTAGTTCCTGCAGCATCTCAGAAAAAGAAAAACTCCAGAACTCAAGTTTTTTCTTACCATCAGCCAATAGAAGTCTCCTAAATTACTTCTATATCTTTTTATTTTTAGGACTTAAACAGTTGCCGATTTTGCAGTTGACATTAAGTTTCCACAACAGGTCTTATGCAGTTAAACTGAGAAGTTAATTAAGGAGAATTTCAAATAATCCAAATTATAATTGTTGATACCTGATTATACTGTTTTTGCTCTCATTGAAAGCCATAATGTCCAAACACATGTTACAAATGTGCCTTTCGATCAGAGTAATAAATAATTTATTCTTCTGTCTCAACAGTCAAATATAATCAAAAATACTACTTTTTTGCAGTCTAGCATCTGAATGTACTGTTACATATTCATAATAGAAATACAAAGGCTTTTATTATTTTAATTAAACAATAAAAATTGATTATTAACTGAAGTACAATCTGTGAGGACAACATAATGGATTCATCTAAAGGTGAAGAAACTGAAGAATTTACTGAAGAAGAAAACCGCTTTACAAAAGAGAAGGGAGAAGGTACGGATCTTTTAGTTCCATATGTACGCTCAAATATCGAAAAATGTATGTGTTCACTGTGTCCGGTACAGGCCGATAGTAAATGTGCGCAGGACAAACTCCAGAACTCAAAAAAAGAAATGGAAAATATATCCTCGGAGGGTGTTCCGAATCCAAAAGACGTTCCTGGGATATATTGCTCGACAGGCAAAGCTACCTGTCAAGACCTTGATTTTGACAGACAATGTATTTGCGGTACATGTGAGGTATGGAAAGGATACGGCCTTGAAGGGGCAAATCCAAATAACCACTTCTGTCAGCACGGCAGAGCAACTTAATTTATTTTGGGGTTAGTAGTTCTTTACTCTATACTTTGCTACTATCTTTTCTACCCTTTTGTTTTTATTAACATGCTTAGTAAAGTCGTTTCTGTATCTAGATAAAGATAACATGTAGAGACGAGACAAGCTTTTGACTATATCTAATGCTCTATTACGCGAATAGTTTACTTTTAAATCGAAGTGGAGTAATTATTCGATGTCGTTTATATCTAATCTTCTCTTAGGATTTGGGCTTGCTACAGATGCATTTGCGGTCTCAATGTCTGGAAGCGCCACGATAAGCTCTTTTCGGATCAAAGATGCTTTAAAGTTTGCTATTTTTTTCGGAGGCTTTCAGGCTTTAATGGTCTTACTTGGCTGGTATGGAGGAAGCGCAATGAGTGGCCTGGTTTCCGAATATGCTTCCTGGACTGCCTCCGGACTTCTGATTTTTATCGGAGCCAGAATGATTTACAGGAATCTTCATGAAAGCAAACAGAGAGAAATAAACTCACTGACTTACTCTGTGCTTTTTGTACTTGCAGTTGCAACAAGCATAGATGCTCTTGTTGTAGGAATAAGCTTTGCATTTCTAAACTCAGCTATTATTGAGCCTGCAGTTATTATAGGCTGTGTAACTTTTTTTATGTCACTATGCGGATCATTTCTAGGACGCAAAATGGGTCACTTTTTCGAACACGAAGCTAAACTTATTGGTGGCATGATATTCATAGGACTTGGAATTAGCTTGTGGTTCTTAAACAGTTAATCGAAATCATAGAGCTACTCAAAAAAAGAATAATTATAGTGAGACTAGTGCACTGTAAATGATAAGCATTTTAATTGAGTCCTTTTTTATATTAGTATTAATATAATGATGAATTGGATATTATAGTCTGAGTACAGGATATAGTAGACTATCTGGATATTATGTCTTTCTCAAAGGAAAACTTGTTCATCCAATTTTTATAGGCTCGCTAGTAGGAGGCAAAGAAGGTAAACGACAAAGTTGAATTTTAGAGAGATATTGTAGTATCATTTTTAGAAATATCAACCTATAGTGTGTAGAGGGGGCATTATTTGACTGATGGGGAAAAGATAACTATAAAACTAAAAGTCGCAGAGGCTGATCAAAGAGATGTAGCAAAAGGAATTGTCCGGCTGGACGACAGTTTCGGGGAAAAACTGGGCTTAAAGCCATTTGACATTGTGGAAATTAAAGGTGGAAAATCAACTTCAGCTTACGTAGGCCGTCCGTATTCAAGTGATGTAGGGCTTGATATCGTCCGTATGGACGGGCTTATCCGTACGAACGCAAAAACGAGTATAGGAGAATATGTGGAAATCCGTAAAGCAGAATGGAAAGAAGCTAAAAGCGTGACTCTTGCACCTGTCGCCAAGGATATCCAGATTTATGCTCCTAGTGATGCCCTTAAAGCCGTATTTATGAACCGTACAGTTTCAAAAGGAGATTTCATTTCAACTACAAACTTGAGGCGGTCCAGACAGAGGGAACCTGTTGGTAAAGGGATCGTGTTCGAAGACATTTTCCAGGACTTTTTTGGTCAGGGTATGGGACAATCTTTTGGGCTTGGGGAAATAAAACTGCAGGTAGTTTCTACTTCTCCTTCTGGTATAGTAAAGATCACAGATAAGACACAGGTTGAGCTCTTACCGGAAGCTGCAGAAATAACCCCGGACCAGAATATTCCCACTGTCATGTATGAAGATCTTGGTGGTCTCAAAGACGCTATTACTAAGGTAAGGGAAATGATAGAATTACCCCTGAAGCACCCTGAACTTTTTGACAGGTTAGGGATTGATGCTCCTAAAGGAGTACTGCTTTATGGACCGCCCGGAACAGGTAAGACAATGCTTGCAAAAGCAGTTGCAAACGAATCAGACGCTTACTTTATCTCTGTCAATGGGCCGGAAATAATGTCCAAGTATTATGGAGAATCAGAAAAAGGGATAAGAGATATCTTCGAAGAAGCAGAAAAAAATGCTCCTGCGATAATTTTCCTTGATGAAATAGACTCAATCGCTCCGAAAAGGGCTGAAGTAACCGGAGAAGTTGAAAGAAGAGTTGTAGCTCAACTTCTCTCCCTGATGGACGGCCTTAAAGCTCGCAAAAATGTGATTGTAATAGGTTCGACCAACCGTCCTGAAGCAATTGATATGGCACTTCGCCGCCCGGGTAGATTCGATAGAGAGATTGAACTGAGGGTTCCAGATACTGAAGGAAGGCTTGAGATTTTCCAGATTCATACTAGAGGCATGCCACTCTCTGAAAATGTAAATCTCATGGATTTCGCTCAGATAACTCACGGGTTTGTGGGAGCAGATATTGCTGCACTTTGCCGTGAGGCGGCAATGAGTGCCCTAAGGCTGATCTTACCGAAAATAGACCTCAGTCAGCCTGAAATTCCAAGTGAGATCCTTGATACACTTCAGGTTACACGGGAAGACTTCACAAACGCTTTGAAAGATGTACAGCCATCTGCTATAAGGGAGATTCTTATAGAGATTCCTAATATAAGCTGGGACGATGTAGGCGGTCTGGAGGGGGTAAAAGAACTTCTGAAGGAAGCTGTGGAGTGGCCTCTAAAGAATCCAGAATCGTATAGAAATATAGGAGTCGAGGCTCCAAAAGGGGTGCTTCTATATGGGCCTCCTGGTACTGGAAAGACTCTCCTTGCAAAAGCTATTGCTCACGAGTCCGAGGCTAACTTCATTACTGCAAAAGGAAGCGACCTTCTCTCCAAGTGGTATGGAGAGTCCGAAAAAAGGGTTGCTGAGGTTTTTACGCGGGCAAAACAGGTTGCTCCATCTATTATCTTCTTGGATGAACTTGACTCTCTTGCCCCTATTCGAGGAGCTTCCGCAAGTGAGCCTCAGGTTACGGCTAGGATCCTGAACCAACTTCTTTCAGAGATGGATGGACTTGAGGAGCTCAGAGCTGTAGTGGTAATAGCTGCAACCAACCGTCCTGATATTATAGATCCAGCTCTCTTGAGACCTGGACGTTTTGATGAGCTAATTCTCGTTCCCGTTCCAGATACTGGAGCTCGAAGAGAAATTTTTAAGGTCCATACAGAGAAAATGTCTCTTTCAGAGGACGTTGATATTGAGGAACTCGTCGCCCTAACAGATCAGTACACAGGTGCTGACATCGCAGCTGTATGCAAAAAGGCTGGAAGGGACGCACTACGCGAAGACCTTCATGCTAAAGAAGTAAAGCAAAAGCATTTCCTTAAAGCAATTTCAGAAACTGGGCCTTCAGTTACTCCTGATACTATGAAATATTATCAGGCTGTAAAGAGTAACCTGAGAAAAAGACAGTCGAAGGAAATAGAAAATCCATTTTATTATGAGTGAGAAACTGGAAGCTTAATCTTCCTTTTTGTACTCGTTTTACTTTCTTTACTCTTTTTCATTTATCTTTTCTCAAGTCTTTTATTCATATCCTTATTTCCTATGACTTAACCGTCAATCTTTATTAGTCAGGCTGTCTCAAAACGATATTTGGTTCTATAATTTGGATAATTATCCTGCTATAAGATTAATTACACATAAAATAACCAGGCTAGATCAAAATCTAATCTTTAGGTATCTTTTGTTTCAAGTACCAAAAATAAAGGAAACTGAATTCTAAAAGCTGATATCTCCTAACAGATCTTTGGGTTGAATTCTTTTTATATAATTATAAATATAATTCTTAATGCAGGTGGGCAACTAGGGGACAAGTGGTAATATCGGATTCAAGGGGGTGAAATATTATCAAAAGAGGTCCACGCGAGGCTAAAGAATTTATAAGCGGTAGGGGTATCGGTTATCCTGCAAACAGAAAAGATCTCATCAGGTTTGCTGAAGGAAAACAGGCAGAAAGTGATTTTCTGGATCTTCTAAGGGGGATACCTGAAATAGAGTATAATACTCCTGATGAAGTTACCAGAGAAATTGAACGTTTGGAAAGCGAACGTATCAAACCACCAAAACCAAAAGATGATTGAACTTTATGACCGGAATTTGAACAACGTATAGAATGCCAGGTGATTCTCCTGCAAAAGACTTGTCCTCTAGATGGCGTTTAAACGCGTCATATAATTAGGTGTTATAAAAGGTAATAGATCTTTCAGAGAAACTTTCTGATAGAGATTATAGGTTTAATTGCCTTTCAGTGAGCAAACAAAATAAAATTTGTAAAGGAAAAAACTTACGAAAACAAGTCCGACTTCTTTTCAGGAAGATTTAAAAGATACAGAATATCCTGCAGAGAAAAGAGATCTTGTTGAGTATGCAAAGCAATGTGGTGCAAATGGTAATGTCTTGGACAACATCGAAAGTCTTCCAGGCAAAGAGTATACCAACGCTGCAGACTGTCGCTAAGGACTTTAAAGGAAACTTAATTGAAGTAAAGGGGGAAAAGTTTTGGAAACCGTTCCTATGGATATTCAGAATGTATTACAAAACATTAAATTTCCTGCAAAAAAGAATGACATTATTCAGCAAGCAAGGAGTAGCGGTGCAATGGCGGATCAACTACTGGAGAATCTTGGCATGCTTCCAGACAAAGAATATGCCAGCGCTAATGAAGTCATCAAGGAACTACAAAGAAGATAATTTTTAAAGTAAAGTCACTGTCAAACGGGGGACGGATTTTAAAAGTGGGTCTGCTGGACTTTGAAATTCTTAGAATACTTTCACTCTCTATCAGGTCAGGATAACTTGAGAGTATTCCGGAAGAGAAAGTTCAGTATTAAAGAATTCGTAAGCTCCCTTGAAGGCTTTTTGCAGGGAGTGATAAAGTTATATGAATTTTAACAGTCTCCCGTTTGATATAAAATTCAGGAATATAATAAGTATCGATAGTAATTGAGCTCATCCCAAAACCAATTTTATCCTCAAACCGATAAGGATTTCAGAACTATCTTTCCATGATCAGGAATTCACTTA
>CAZLNG010000188.1:0-5917 GCA_964560735.1 uncultured Methanosarcinales archaeon
AGCTTTGTTGCAATTTTCACTTTTTCGCGGTATCCATCAGCAAGGGCACGACCTACGAAAGGCTCACTCTCTCCCATGTGATATGGCCAGGCAGTATCAACATAGTTCACTCCCTGATCGATTGAATATCGCACCTGCTTAATGGCTCTTTCTTCATCTATACTACCGTCTTCTTTCATGGGAAGGCGCATACATCCGAATCCAAGTATAGAAAGTTCATCTCCGTTCTTGGGCATTTTTCTGTATAGCATATTCATTCTCCTGAATTTTTGAATTGTTTAGCTGCATCATTATTGATTAATCACTCACAGGCGAGGCCAAAAATAAGTATCCAGACGGTCATCTCCAGATAATTGTTCAAATTTCAGTTTGTAGAACACTGCTTTGCTCATTTTATTTACCTAGATATTTTGCAAAGAATGATTCTAATTTGTCAAACGGAATCATATCGGTCCTGTCGTACAGATCAATATGTCTTGCTCCCGGAACAATGTAGAGTTCTTTGGGTTCAGCAGCCATTTCATAGGCATCTTCACTGAAATATCTGGAGTGAGCATTTTCACCGATGATAAACAAAATTGGGCGTGGTGAAATGGTATCAATATAGTTCATCAATGGGAAATTCATGAATGGCATATCGCTTGTCATGGTAAATTGAGTGATTGAATTTGGGTGGAATCCTCGTTCTGTTGAATAGTATTCATAGAATTCTTGACTTATCGGGTCGGTATTCTCATCCACTTTTTCAGGAGCGCCGCGAGGTGTTAATTTCACTTCACCATTTTCAAAATCTTTCCAGCGCTGCTCGCCGAATTCATCGAGGTATTGGTTACGCTGTTCATCAGTCATTCCATCTTCCCATCCCTGGCGTTTTACACGGCTCATATCGTACATACTTGCAGTGGCAACGGCTTTGATACGGCGGTCTACCTGTGCTGCAGTAACAGCAAATCCGCCACTGCCGCAGATACCAATAGCGCCGATCCTGTTTCTGTCCACAAAAGGACGTGTTCCCAAAAAGTCTACTCCTGCACTAAAATCTTCAACGAATATGTCTGGAGAAGAAACATGTCTTGGTTCCCCACTGCTTTCGCCATTAAAAGACTCATCGAACGCAATGGCAACGAGTCCTCTTTCTGCCATATTCTGCGCGTAAATACCAGCACCTTGCTCTTTTACACCACCATAAGGTGTTCCTATAACAATTGCTGGATATTTTTTAGATTTGTCTATGTCTTTTGACAGGTACATGTCTGCTGCAACGGTAATTCCGTATCTGTTTTTATAGGATACTTTTTCTACAATTACCTTTTCACTGAGTTCAAAAGTTTTCCCAACAGATTCATTTTTAGATTCCTTATTTCCCAACATTTTTAGTTCTCCTGAATATTAGGATTGTATCAAATTGTATTGTTACTGACTGACTAAACAGTCAGAGGTAGAAAGGATTTTTAGTATATATTTGTTTTGATTGACTAATCACTCACAAAAAAATTGAAAAATAATTTTCCGACATGCCTGGATTCTTCTCCTTCGATCAAACCGCTTTTCTAGTTCATATCCCGATTCCATTACTCTACTTCCTCTGATATCTCCCACATTTCAGGGCACCATCTCCATAGATAATGCTCTTTCAAAAATTCCACCATGCAGTTGGAGGTATGTGCAGGTCTGAATCTAATAGAACAGTTTCACCAATTTTCGGGGCAATTATGTTTACTCCTCTCTTTTTTGCCTCTTTTAGTGCTCTTTCTATTGGTTCATTCCAACCATGATTAGCTAATGTAAATGCTCCCCAATGCATTAACATCATAGTTTTACCATCTACATCTAAATTAGCCTGGACAGATTGTTCCGGTATCATATGAATATCCGACCAACTTCGGTCATATTGGCCGCCTTCAATTAAGGTGATATCAAAGGGTCCGTATTCCTTTCCTATTTCCTTAAAATGGACGTCATATCCGGTATCTCCGCTAGTATATAAGCGAGTGTTGTTTCCCAGAATGACCCATCCACCCCAGAGGGTAGTATCGATATTAAACGGATCTCTTCCAGAGAAATGTCTGGCTGGTGTCAAAGCAACGGTTAAGCCTTTATACTCCGTTTCTTCCCACCAATTGAGTTCAGTAATTTTTCCTTCCGGAATACCCCATCGAACCAGATGAGCACCAACCCCAAGAGGAACAAAAAAATGTGATACTTTGCTGTTTAGCTTTACAATTGATTGATAATCTAAGTGGTCATAATGGTCATGTGTAATAAAAACTGCATCAATAGGCGGCATTTCATCAATAAGATGCAGCATAATATCTTCACTATATTCGTATCTTTTAACCCCCACAAATGAAACCGGTGAGGCAATAGGACTTAGCATAGGGTCTACCAATAGCTTTTTATTATCAATACTAAGCAGAAAAGCAGAGTGTCCAAACCAGGTTAAACTATCATTTTCACTTTTAATTTTGTTCCAGCCAGTGACAGAAACAGGAACCGGACTCGTCGGATTGCGGTCTTTAGCCTCCGAAGCAGAATCCTCATTTGTTGGTGAAGCGTTTGAGAAATTTATAGCCAGCTCTGTAGCATTCTCATTAATAAATTTCCCATCAACGTAATTATTTAAATGTTGATACATTTCTGTTTGTTCTTTTGTTGGATTCCCACCGAAAGCCGGGTCTATGTTTATAAACAATATAATAACAACACCCAATAGAAGCAAAAAACTGAGTAAATACAATATCACTTTTTTAAGCTTTTTCATATTTCCACTTCTGTAATTCCAATTTTTCGCCTCTGTTCCGGACTGCAAGGTCTCAAGAAGTTAGAGAAGGGTATTCAGAGGAGCATACTGTATGAACTGAGGAATTGTCAAACTGCACGGAAGAAGATTTCTTTGATTTCCAGTGATATAGCTTCGTGCAGGTTTCCTGCGCCAATGCCAACAGTTCTGATCTTTCACCGTCATTCGGCAGGTTTCTATATTCAATTTGGATTTTGATCTAGACTGATTAGTCACTCAATTGAGTACCTTATGTCATATAAATATTTTACAACTTTTGATTGACTGGACATTCACAAATAGGGTGAAAAAAATTAACTTTTAGCCAACCCTCTCCAAATAATCTGGAACCCATCTTCTATAATCTTATTTTCATCCAGTGATGGATCTGAATCAAGAATAAAATTCACTGCCGTCCTGCTAGCCTGATAAAACATTGCAATGGTCAGCTCCGCAGAAAAATCTCTGATCTCGCCATTTGCTATTCCTTCCTTCACAAAGTCATGAAGAAAGATATACTCTTTCATCACTTCATCACGCGTAAACTTTGTGATATAGGGAGATGTGCAGAACTGCCCGACAAAAAGGAATTCCTCCTGATTGTCTACTCCCCATGTGACTAAATTTGACCATATTTTTTTTAGTTTATCCTGAAAGGTACTCTCAACTTCGAGATCTTTCCCCATAGTGTGGCTTAAGTCCCCTTTAACCTCAAAATACAGGCTGTTTATAAGGTCTTCCTTTGTGGGGAAGTAATTGAAAAGGGTGCCTGTGGCTACACATGCATCTTTTGAGATTTGTGCAGTGGAGGTGCCATGAAAACCTCTTTCAGTGAAGAGTTTCAGAGCGGCTTCCATAATTGCTTTTCTTTTGTCTTTGACCTGTTCTTTCATATATTATCTCTGTTATTGACTGATTAGTCAGTTATCATGATATTACGTTGCTAAATAAATAGTTTATGATCCTTTTTCTCTATCTTAAGATTTTATCGTATTACTATAGTTTCTGTGGTCTTATTATGAGGTAGAATTATGAGCATTACCTTGAAAAATATGTAAAGTACATTTACTTTTCAATAAGGGCTTCTACAAACCTTCTTTCATTACTTTCTATGAAATTTGTTTCTAGTTATTTGCGTTAATTATCTGTTTTACCTTATATGCTTATTGACGAATCTGGCTTTACTTCACCTTCCCTTCCAGATGAATTGCATTGACAGGACAATGATGTACATATGAATAGCAGATTTCCATTGATACAAGAATGCACGTTCACCCTCAATTATAATATTGCTTTTTTTGTAGGAACTTCCTACCATTTCTTACATATGCTACAATTATCGTTGAGCTAATGCCAAAACTAAATTTTCTCTAATCAGTAGCATTTCAGAACTATTTTCATGATCAGAAAACTCTTCTATTATCACAAATCAAGATGCGGAGTGCCCATTTTTGAGTTTTGGGATAGGACCTCTGGACAGTTACAAGTTTTTAAGAAAAGAATTATATAAAAACGAAGCATTCTAAAGAAATATATTAATTAAAAAATTACAAAAGATTTCCGGGGAAGTGGGAAATGGAAGAAAAAATCGGATATCTTGATAGTTTAAGGGGTATTGCAGCTTTAGTTGTTGTAATATGCCACTTTGTAACCAGTTTTTACCCTACTTTTTATAATGTTGATACTTCTTTTACCAGGCTGGAATTCCTCCTGAGAGAAACACCATTAAATATTTTTTATAATGGAGGTTTTGCAGTATATGTGTTTTTTGTTCTCAGCGGCTATGTATTAACATATAAATATTTTCAGAAAAAGGACGATATGATAATCGTAGGCGGGGCAGTTCGTCGGTATTTCAGGCTTCTGGGGCCAATTCTCATATCAATTCTCGCTTCATATCTACTATTATCTTTTGGTTTAATGTATAATGAGCAAGCTGGATCTATCATAGGTTCTGACTGGTTCAGTAATTTTTATCCTTTCAATCCCAATCTAAAGAATGCATTATGGCAGGCTTTCCATGACATACTTCTGGTTGGCGTGTATGGAAATAGTTCTTACAATCCTGTACTTTGGACAATGAACGTTGAGTTTATAGGGAGTTTTTTGATATTCTCTCTGGCTCTACTTATTACCAAAGTAAAAAATAGTTATCTTTTGTATCTTCTTGCTCTTTTTTTCACAATAAACACTTATTATATGTGCTTTATTTTTGGTATGTTCCTTGCAGACACTTATAATAGTGAGAAGCAGGATTCGTTTCGGATAAGTAATAAGAACGTATCTGCATTTATCCTGCTTTCAGGCTTGTTTTTGGGAAGTTATATCCAAAATTCAAATAATCCGGTCTATCAAATAATGACTCTCAATATACTGCCTGAAAATAGAAATTTCTATTGTTCAATCGGTGCCGCCCTCCTGCTCTTGGGATTGCTCAATCTGAAGAACCTGCAAGAAATCCTATCTCATCGTGCACTGGTCTTTGTCGGTTCACTATCTTTTAGTTTGTATGTTGTACACTGGCTCGTTATTACAAGCTATTCAAGCTGGCAGTTTATTCAACTAGCTCCTTATATGCCGTATTTTTCGGCTTTTCTTTTAACTTTTTTACTTTCTACAGTATTGATTTTCTCACTCAGTTATCTGATGTATTATTTTGTGGATTTAAACAGCATAAAATTGTCAAAGTCCTTCTATAACATGCTCAATCCTAAAGTATCAATAAGTTTGGAACACAAACCTGCGAACACCGCAAAAGGAGAGGGAGAAATTAATTGAATATGAGTTATACGAGCACGGAATTGCTAAAGCAACTCACTAACAGGGGACGGGTTTGGAATAATATTTATTGGAATAATATTTAATTCGGAGCACAGAGGGTCGCGAATACCCCAACCTCCATTGTCACCTTTTTCCCCTATAATTGGAATGTCGGGCAGCCTGTTTGGGGTGGTGTGGTTATACATAATTTGATTTCGCAGATATTCTTAAAAAACAATATTTTTCTCGCTATTGGTTTTAGAGAATTACTCAAAAATTTCCGGTTATTACCCAACTGAAGATTTGGAAAAATGGGTTGATTATTTTAACCTTAGTTTGACATTAATATAAAAATAAGTACTCTTATTTTCGTTAATG
>CAZLNG010000189.1:0-5908 GCA_964560735.1 uncultured Methanosarcinales archaeon
TCATAGGATCATTTTAGATAATGGGGAAGAACGTATAGTCAATATACAAGCTGAATCTGTTTTTGATGAAAGAAATATACCTATTAAAGTAAAGGGAATAGTCCAGGATATTACTGAGCGCAAAAAAGTTGAGGAATCTCTGAGAGAGAGCGAGGAAAAATACCGCAACATCGTAGAGACAGCAAACGAAGGTATACTCATAATCAATGACAAAGCAATAATCACTTACGCTAATAAAAAAATAGTGGATTTGTTTGGATACAGTCTGGAAGAAGGTATTGGCAGACCTATATGGGACTTTATCTTTGAAGAAAGTAAAGCTGTTGCCAAACTGAGTCTGGAAAGGAGGCAGAAGGGAATCAATGGGAGTTATGAATTGAAATTAATGCGAAAGGATGGCTACCCCGTGTGGGCACATATAAACGCTAAATCTCTTTTTGATAAGGATGGCAGGTTTATGGGTTCTCTGAGCATGCTAACTGACATCACCAAGCGAAGAGAAGCCGAAGAAGCCCTGGCGAACATTGAGATCGCCCGTAAAAAGGAAATTCATCACAGGATCAAGAATAATTTGCAGGTTATCTCCTCACTTCTTGACCTTCAGACTGAAAAGTTCAGCAATAAAGAATACATTGAGTACTCCGAAATCCTAAAAGCTTTTAGAGAAAGCCAGGATAGAGTAGCATCTATTTCCCTTATTCATGAAGAATTATATCAAGGTGAAGAAACAGATACCCTGAATTTTTCATTATACCTACAGAGGCTTACTGAAAACCTTTTTCAGACTTATAAGCTTGGAAACTCTGATACCAGTTTGAAGATGAATCTCGAAGAAGATGTTTTCTTTGACATGGATGTTGCAGTTCCACTAGGAATGATTGTTAATGAACTTGTATCTAATTCCCTAAAATATGCATTCTCGGACATGGATACGGGAGAAATTCAAATTAAACTCCTTGAAAATAGACTAAACAACGATAAAGGGAAACTCTCTGAAAAAATTAATAAGTACACTCTTATTGTCTCAGATAATGGAGTTGGCATTCCCGAAAATATCGATTTTGAAAACTCAGATACTCTTGGTCTGCAGCTTGTAAACATTCTCGTTGATCAGTTAGATGGTGAAACCGAGCTAAAAAGGGATCATGGAACTGAATTTATTATAGGGTTTAGCGTAAAAGAAAAAGATAATTATTAAATTTTTGTCCCTTCATTTTTTTATTGCAATTTATCTAAAACTTGTTAGAGATTGAAATTTGGCTAGTACCTAGGATGGTTTTTCTATTATCAATACTATATTATTTTCAATAAATTTGTTTATTTAATAACAACATCCAGGGCACAGCCATGCAAAATGAAGAATTACAACAACAGCTTAAATTTAATGCTATCAAACTTAAGATAGAAATAACTCGACTTGAACAAGAAGTTGCTAAACTTAATAAAAGCATTAAAGAAAAGAAGCATGAACTAGACCAAATGACAGAATTACTTAATATGCAAGGGTGCTCCCTTGATGAATAATCGTATACGTAGTTACAAGGATGAACTAACTTGTATTTAAGTAATTCTGTTGTGAAAAAGCTTTATTGCAATTCGTTTGAAAACTCGTTAGAGATTGAAACTCGCTTACAGAAAATATCTTAGATAAAGGGATCATAGCAGTGAGTCACAATCAGATCTGGGAAAACGAACATATTCCTCGTATTTGAAAAATATTGAGAATCTTATTCTTATGATTTTCTGTAACCGACCTTATAACACTGGGGAATAATGTCCAAAAATAGATTCAAAAATGAGGTTCGCAATTAACTTGACATTGTCATGTTAACTCATTTGCAGGTATCGAAACCTATTTTTACCCAAAAATCCTGGAATTGAGTACTTGGACCATCCACTTTAGATTTCCAATTGTTCCTTCGCTAAGACCTATAACGTTGGTTCTTTTTTAAGCGTTCGACAAGGTTCTTCTCGACGTTCCAGATTGAAACGTCGACATTAAGATTCAGGCTTCTGGAATAATTGTGGGAGGCTGGTACGGTATGTATATCATGAAGGAGCATACTTGGAAGCCCGTACAATGTCCAGGGCTATGACCCTGGATAAAGATAGGTATTTAGGACGCAGGTGTGAAAAAAATACTGTGCGAGCTTCAATGAGTAAATAAAGTAATAGATCTTCGCTGTTTTGAGTAGCTTGAAAATAATTATTTCGTTAAAAGTTTTCAGGTAAAAAAAAGAAAATTTTCCGTACTTTAAACATGAAATTGGTCTGTCACCATGCTACCCTATATCCAAAAACGGTATCCTGACATTCTTGGCAAAGTCCAGAACTCTTGAATTCCTTAATAAAAACTTCGTTTCTGAACTCTTCTTCGTTCACTTTTTCCGCGCATAACGAGCATTTACAAGCTGGACGTGTGCATCCTTTAACTCTCGATATTCCTCGTTTAAACCCTAATGACCTTAGAAAGCCCTTTTTTTCCATCTTCATATCCATCAACTCTACAATTCTGTGATACAATGACGTCGCTTTCATAAAACCACCCAAAAAATAAGAAGCAAAACATGGGTGATTTCATTCTCTCAGCTCAAATGCTGAATGTTCGGCATGTATCAACAAACAATTATGACTTAACGCTTACAGTCAATGTTTCAATCTTTTTTAGGGGTCTTACTCGCGAATTTTTACTATACAAAAAGCAGAATTTTTTTGGGGGATATTATTCGCGTATACTATTATCCATAGATAACAATATAAATCTGTTGGTTTTTTTAAATTTTATATTATAAGGTTTCAAATAGTTTTCAAAATCCCTTATCTATTTAGCTTCTTTCATATTCAGTCATTTTAAAATAGCTATCATTAGATTTGTTGGACTTCTGGTTGGCTAGAATTAGGAAATTCCTAAAGCCGACTCCAAAACAATACTAAAAACAATTCTCTCTTAGGGATTAAAAAGGAAGTTGCCTACTAATATATGAAGATGGAGAAGATGGAGAAAGCCTGTGAAATGTATTATTTTTCAGGATAAGATCCTTTGTTTCAGCGGACTTCTGCAAAGCCCTGAATTAATGGCCTGGAAGAAAGTCATTTGGTACAAGTTCTACACGGTGAAAGGTCCAAGGAGATGCACCTATACATTGCCGATGCCCTTACCTTCTCGTTTTTAAGGGGATGTGGAAGAAATGCTCCACGATGAGGAAAAGAAGGTTCTTGACTTCCGTTTTTAGAAGTGGAGTTTTCTACAAAATTCCAGAAATTTTATATTTGCTTTAGAAACTATATTCCGAAAAGAATAAGATCTATCTTGCATAGCAATGCTATTAACACTATTTTATATACATTTCAACTTAGTTAATTTAAAAGTTAATTGTAAGATAGCAAGCTTATTAAGTCCAATCCGAGTGATTGTTAATGGACGATAAAGAAAAAAAAGATCTTCGAGGAGCTAAACCTATAAATACTAAGCTCGAAGGAGCTTACTTTGTAGAAGCTGATCTTGAAAAGGGAAATTTTATAGGTGCTAACCTTAAAGGGGCTAATTTTAAAGGAGCTAATCTTGAAAAGGCTAGATTCCAAGGAGCTGAACTCCAGGGAGCTAACTTTGAAAAAGCTAATCTTCAAGGAGCTGAACTTCAAATGGCCACACTTTCTGGAGCTGACCTTCAAGAAGCTAACCTTCAAGAGGCTAACCTTAAAAGAACTGACCTTATTAAAGCAAATCTTGAAAGGGCTAACCTTCAAGAAGCTGACTTTAATGGAGCTGACCTTCAAGAAGCTAACCTTCAAGAGGCTAACTTTAATGGAGCTGATCTTCAAGAAGCTAACCTTGAAAAGGCTAATCTCCAAGGGACTAACCTTAAAGAGACTAACCTTAAAAGAGCTGACCTTGAAAAGGTTAACCTCCAAGGGGCTCAAATTCAAGGAGCTGACCTTGAAGAGGCTAACCTCCAAGGAGCTCAAATTCAAGGAGCTAATCTTCAAGAAGCTAATCTCCAAAGAACTGACCTTAGAAAAGCTAAACTTGAAGGTGCTGACCTTGGGAAGGCTAACCTAGAAAAGGCTAGACTTAAAGGAGCGAACCTCAGAAAAGCTAAACTTGAGGAGACTAACCTGGAAGAGACCAAACTTAAAGAAGCTATCCTTCAAGGAGCTAGCCTTATAAAAGCTAACCTCATAAGGGCTAAACTTCAAAAGGCTAACCTTAAAGGTGCTAACCTAGATGGTGCTAACCTTCTAAAGGCTAAACTTGAAGATGCTAATCTTCAAAGGGCTAACCTTAATGGGGCTAATTTTAATGGAGCTAACCTTCAAAGAGTTAACCTCAGAAAAGCTAATCTTCAAGGTGCTAAATTTAAGGAGGCAAATCTAGAGGGGGCTCAGCATCTATTAGTTGACCAGCTTTCTAATGTAAAAACACTTTATAATGCAAAATTAGATGAAAAGCTTTCGATAAAATTAAAAGAGAAATATCCATCCCTCTTTGAGGCTTATGAATAAGAGTCCATCCAAATGTTATGGCCCTGCTACAATTTTCTGATAAACTTACAGGCTCTACAATAATAAAGAAAGAAAGTATGCATAACATTTGGATAATTTGAATTTATTTTTGGGTGTTATCGCTTTTCTATGGATAAATGAGAAAGTTGCCTACTAATATAAGAAGACGGGGAAGTTGTCAATTGGATTATTGAATTATTTTTATGTATGAAAATTGGTGTGAAGAAACTGGTTCAGTCGAGTAGTATGGGGAAACTGCTAAACAAAAGATACTACTTACCTAAGGTTAGAGCTATATAGTGTATATGCAAAAAGTATATATCAAGTACCATATATCTTTAAATCAGAGGTTATCAGTACCTTCGAACAAGCTACAACACCTGGGCTGCAGGCATCTCTTCCCTGCAGCTAACAAGATCTATTTTGACACATCCTCTTTTTATGGCAATTGTGGTTTTCTTCTTTTGATATAGTTTCACCAGGTCCTCCCAGATGTCCCAGATCTGGGACATTGGCCTTAAATTAAGGCTTCTGGGATATGTGGAAAGGTTGTGCAGTATATCTTCCCGAAAACGTATACTTAGACTCTGATAGAAGATGCCAGGACTATCGCTTAGGATAAGATCTTTGGACTCTAGGTGTGTCGCTACACGTTGTTAATTTGTTTTATATATTGATTACTCGTTTTTATCCTTGGGAATGGGAGCCTCCTGAAATAAAGTGCTATAACCTTAAAGGCTTAATCATACCCCATTCCTAAACTTTTGTATGTGATCTCACTTGCACTACGCTTAACTTTTTTCGCGAGCATTTCCATCGATTTTTCCAAAATAATCATGTGTTGTTTAAGTTATTTTGTAGCGATCCCTAGATATATTCAGTCCAAACGTGCAATTCTTACAAGAGATTGAATCGGAACATTATATATTGTATCTACACCTTTCTTGTCGACCAGCACCACTACGACTCTTGGTTTCGCATCCATTTCTCTTAGCTGCTCAATCACTTCCATACTGGTTGAACCTGTGGTAATAACATCATCCACGATTACGCAGTTTTTACCGGCAACGGACCCAAAATTTCTGCTTATGGTACCTCTATGGTCTGTCTGTACGATGTCCTGTCCTTTACGATGATAGACCGCTAAATCTGCACCCAGTTCATATGCCATCATGCTTGCCAGGGCAATACCATTGGCGGCGATGCCAACAACCACATCTACTTTAGCATTTGTTTTTTCCAGGGTTTCAAGCACCATGTCACAGAGTGCAAGCGAGATACTATGGAGCCGCTTAGCGCTTTTTCCGATATTGTTCCAGTTTACAGAAATATCTTTTGGAGCTGGGGTTATTTCTTCTTTTTTTGAACGGGTTAAAAGCCAGGTAACCGTTTCTCTTGAAACGTT
>CAZLNG010000190.1:0-5893 GCA_964560735.1 uncultured Methanosarcinales archaeon
TCAAGTAAATAATGACCAATAATAAAAATCAACAAGGATACCAAAAACCAGTATAGAGTGTTAAAAATCAGTTCCCATATACTCACAAAATCCAATATGTTAGATAGTCATAAATATTTTCCTATTTTTATTCTTATATTATTTTTTTTCACATGTTACTTTTTGGACTAAAGGCTTTCTTATCTTCTTCTGATCCTTACCATTGCTGAAAGGTTAAGATCACTCGTATGTTGCGGACCGCTCATAAGTTCTGTAATTGCCCATGTTAATGCATCAATTCTGTCCGGACTTTCTCCTTCTCCAGGAACCCAGTCACACTGCTGATCCTCAAGGTATGGATAAAAGCCTACATAATGCACTCTTCCTTGTTCGTAAAGAGAACTAACAGGTTCAGCTCTTGATGACTTGTTCTCAAAAGAGAATGGGATGGATCAAGAAGTCCCTCCCTCGAGGGGCAGTTCTCTCTATGATTACTAAACAATAGTTGACCAAACTTATATATAATAATATAAAAGTAATATTTTTTAATATGCTGGTTGGAAAAACGATCCTTATTGTAGAGGATAATGCTCTTCTTCGCGACCTTTTTTATACAGTTCTTAGCTCTAACGGATACTCTGTGACCACTGCAAGAACCGGAAAAGATGCACTTGAAAAGATCAAAAAATCAGATTATAATCTGGCCCTGCTCGATATTGGACTCCCGGACATGGACGGGATAGAACTTCTGAAAAAGATTAGAACATCAAATCGATATCTTATTCTCATCATTGTAACAGGTAAGCCTGATCTCGATTCTAGCATTGAGTCTATCAATTATGGTGCTAATGGATATCTGGTAAAACCAGTCAACAATAAAGATCTCATTGCTATAGTTGATAGAAAACTCAGACAGCAGGAAGAAGATGAAATTCTTTCTGATGAAAAGGTCTCCGAGTGGCTGAAGAGCCGACTCTCTCGGATGAGTCTAGAAAGGGAAGAGTATCAAACCTGAACTAAAAAATTCCTTTAGTTTGACTTACATATGAATCCCTATACAAAGGAACAGTTTCTCTCTCTCCTGAGAGAAGAAGGTATTGACGGTATCTCTGTACTCGAACAGGAGAAAGTAACTCTTAATAATATTATTTTTTATCTCCAGTACTATAGGTTTGATGTCAATGAGCACTTCTTCCTCGAACTTGCAAAAGAGCTGAGACTTCCATTTGTGGCAAAGGAACAGGTGCTGAAACAGAGTCGCCTTGCTACCATCCTGCCATTTGAGATTATAGAGGATCAGTTAATCATCTTGACGCAGATTAAACCGGAATCCGTTGTAATTGTGACCGCAAATCCGTTCAATACTCGCCTTCTGGAAAAGATCGAGATAATACTCCATAAGAAAATTGAAATCAGTATAGCTTCAATCCAGGCAATCGAAGCAGCCAATGATAGTGGTTACCGTGAGATCCACAAGTACAAAGCTTTAAAAGAGCTTTTCGACCGAGATCCTGATGAGAGCGCATATCGTGTCTTATATCCGTGGCAGCGAAATACCCTTATTATAATCTCTTTTCTGGCATCCGTCCTCTTCTTAATTAACGGCACCCTTGCTATTGTCCTTATCTTCTCATTTGTCAATTTTTTTTATTTTATCTTCAACCCCCTCAAAATTTACATTTCTATGCAGGGCTTCTTTGGAAGCAAAAATTACCTTCACATTACGGACGAGGAACTCAGGGAATTGGATGAGAAAACCTTGCCCATCTACACGATCTTTATACCTCTCTACAAGGAAGCCAGAATACTCCCTAATGTTCTTCAGAATATTTCAAAACTAGACTATCCTCATGATCGACTTGATGTCAAGATTCTTCTCGAAGAAGTTGATACAGAAACTTTAGAAGAAGCCCGGCATCTCGGGCTTTTTGGTAATCCACGGGCTGTTATTGAACCAATGTCTCCTGATAGTTACCGCGAATTTCTGACGATTTTCGATCCAATAATAGTACCCAACGACGATGTCCGGACCAAGCCACGTGCCTGCAACTACGGACTTCACCGGGCCAAGGGAGAATTCTGCGTAATATATGATGCTGAGGATGCTCCTGATCCTGACCAGCTCAAAAGAGCCGTCATCCTCTTTAGAAGAATCGGTGAGGAATATGCCTGTATACAGGCCCGACTGAACTATCACAATTCTAATGATAACATCCTCACCCATTGGTTCACAATTGAATATTCCTACTGGTTTGATTACTACCTCCAGGGACTAGATTTTGTAGGGTGTCCAATCCCATTGGGAGGAACCAGCAATCATTTCCGAACAAAATTGCTCAAAAAAATAGGCGCCTGGGATCCTTATAATGTCACAGAGGATGCCAATCTCGGAATCAGGATTGCGTGTCGAAAGCTCAAGGTTTGCATGATGGATTCATACACTTATGAAGAGGCAAACGGGCACCTCTGGAACTGGATCCGACAGCGATCACGCTGGAATAAAGGTTACGTCCAGACATATTTATTGCACATGCGTAAACCCCGGAAGCTCTTTGAAGAACTTGGCTGGAGGCAGTTTTTACTCTTTCAGATCACCTTCGGAGGGAACGCACTGGTTCCGCTTATAAATCCTTTTCTATGGGCGATTACTTTTTTGGAGCTAATAATTCCTGGTTCTATTAATTTCAACGTAGATATTTTGATTGTGTTAATGTGCATGATGAATGCATTTGCCAGCAACCTAATTTACATTGGTATCCACTTGGTTGCCTGCCTCAAGAAGAAAATGTATGCAGAGATACCTTATGTTCTCTTGTTGCCTATATACTGGGTTCTCATCAGCATCGGTGCTTGGAGAGGATTGCTTCAACTATTGACAAAGCCATTTTACTGGGAAAAAACAGTGCATGGAATCAACAAAAATTTTGAACGGGCGGCAACCACATCATCAGGAATGGGAGATCAAAAGGTAGATGGTAAATCTACAATATAAGAGAAGGCTGTTTGTAATGTCAGAAAATAAATGTTCATTAAAAAATAAATTCGTGTCCGCCATAATTTCCGCTTTGCACGATCCTTATATCTTATTACTAATTTTAATCACTTCCACAGGTCTCTTTCTCAGATTCTCTGGTCTTAATGCTATCCCTTTGACTTCTCATGAAATGGCAGTTACTTCTCTCTCCAGACTTCCAGTTCCCCATATCCAGGCCACTATTGAACATGAACCCATTCATCACCCGCCCTTTTATTATTGGACACAACATTTCTTTCTCATGTTTGGGATAACGAGGTTTTCCATTCGTTTCCTATCGGTACTCTGTGGAACTCTCTCCATACCAGTAATCTATCTTCTAGGTAAAAAGTTCCACAGCAAGGATACTGGAATTCTTGCAGCTGCAATTATCGCAGTTTCCCCATACCAGATTTTCTGTTCACAGGACGGAACTCCATATTCGATGATGCTGCTCGTCATCCTGGTATCACTTATCTTTTTTGTCAATGTGATTAAAGCTGATAGTAGCGCTTCTGGGGCATGTTTTGGTTTTTTATCCGGTATAGCATTTTGGGTAATGTATTATTCAATCGTCCTTACTTTATCATTATTTATCTTTGAATTTGTCGAGCGGAAAAGTAATTTTCGTCAGAGACTTGGTGAAAATCGGGCGCTTTATATGGGAATAATATTCTTCTCATTCGTAATTATTCCACTTCCCGGTCTAGTGCATGACCTTAAACAGATTCCTGGTTTCATGAGTTTTCATGGAATCTCTTTTGGATGGCCCGTGATCCTAGAAGCCTTCAGACAGTCCTATATCCTGAATAAACCTTTTATGACTATTACAATGATTCTGCTAGTGATAGGGATTGCAGGACTGTACCGTTACGATAAACAACTCTTTAGCTTGCTACTTTTTATTATATTCGTCCCCACTGCTTTAGGCATGGTTCTCTCCTGTTGGATTCCCTTTGATCCCCAGTATGCTCTTCTAATCCTTCCTGCAGTTTATTTAGGGGCAGGCTTCTCTTATACCGTTATTAATTCTTTCTTGTCACGATGGATCACGGTTTCGAAGCTAAAGTTACTGATAATATTTTTGCTCCTTTTCTATGCTCTGTGCCTCCCGCTAGTCTAGTGTCATAGGCTTTAATTATCTTCTTCTGGTTCTGACCATTGAGGAAAGATTAAGATCACCTGCATGTTGTGGACCGCTCATAAGTTCTGTAATTGCCCAAACTAATGCATCAATTCTATCTGGGCTTTCTCCTTCTCCAGGAACCCAGTCACACTGTTGATCCTCAAGATATGGGTAGAAACCCACATGATGTACTCTGCCCTGTTCATAGAGAGAACTAACAGGTTCGGCTCTTGGAGCCTTGCCCTTGCTTGCATGTATTTTTTTGAACGGGATGTTGGAATCAACTGACCTGACGTTTGACTCTACAAGGTCCCCCCCATTGTTCGTCTCCCCAATTACCTTATCAGCCTCATGTTTGTTGTATGCGCTAACAACTGCAACAGCCCATTGATGGGGTGTGCCATGAATCGTATAATCGCCCAGGACAAAGTAATGAGGAATGTATTTTTTTAATTTAGGATCAAGGAATTTCCTGGCTACACCTGCAACTATAATCCCTGTGTCATTTGATTTTTCATTTGAGGTCGTAGCAGGGTCTACTCCAACAACTATCCTGTCAAGGTCTGGATGGCTTGATACCCTTGCCTCTTCAATAAGATTACGTTTCCATAATGCATTGGGGTTGTCATCCAATATTTCCCCATTAAGCTCCTGGCGCCCTAATCTTGTCCCCTGGTATTTTGTGAGCATACGGTTCAGGAACTGAGGGTTTAGATTGCTCGCGTTTTCAAGAGTGCTGCCTTTTGCTTCCAGAGTCTTCTCATCTGCAACCAGGTCTTTGATGATTTTAATAGGGCGTGGAGTTGTCGTGCATATTACCTGAGGTTTATCACCCAGGCGCAGACCAAATTCAAGGTTGTCCCAGGTCTCTTGTGGATACTTGAACTTCGCCAGTTCATCTACCCACGATTTCATATGCTGAGGACCTCTAAGCTGGTCAGGTTCGTCCCCTGAATAAATAATGCAGACTGAACCGTTAGGAAAAGTAAGCCTTCTCTTTGAAGGCTCGTATTCAGGATAAAACCATGGAGGAGCAACTTTTAAAATTGAGCTATCTCCAAGCTCAACCATTGTATCTCTGACATCTGCTTTGGTCTGGCCCACTAAAGCAATAGGAGAATAGCCCTGTTCAGCCCATTGAACAATGGTTTCGGACCCCGTTCTTGTTTTGCCAGCGCCTCTCCCCATACGCAGCAGCCATGTAAACCAATCACCCTCAGGAACGAGTTGTGATGGTCTGGCCCAGAATTTCCAGTCATGCCTGAGGGCTAGAGCCTGTTTGTTCGTCAGACTCTCCAGAAAGCTCATCCTTTCTGACTCTGGAAGCAACGCTAGCAATTCGGCTTGCGAGCAGTTCGCGAGCTCCATCTAGTTCTCCTCTAATGTTTGCGTCAAGCTCAACCTTTTGTGTAGATAAGCCCTCGAGATTTACAACGAAGTTGGCCCAGTCAAGTGCTGTGCTTTTGTCGTCCTTCAGTTTTTTGTCCTTTTCTTCGAGAGCTTTAAAAGCCAATCTTAGCAAGCCAGCTTTTGTAGCCTTCTCATTTTCAAGAGTTAGCCTGTTCACTTCTTCCAAGAAATCTTCATTCTGACGCCACTCGTAAAGAGTTCTTTCATTAACCCCCACTTCAGAAGAAACGTCCTCATATTTTTTCGTGCCAAGGGACAATAGTAATGCAGCTTTCTTCCGTTGTGGAGTCCATTTCCAGACCGGAGTTTTTCGGATCGGTATCTTATTCGTTTTTTTCTTCTTGGCTGCTGCCATGAAACCCCCC
>CAZLNG010000191.1:0-5891 GCA_964560735.1 uncultured Methanosarcinales archaeon
TTGCAATATGTTGAGCTGTACCAGGGTAGTCTCCTGTAATCATGATGACTCTTATGCCAGCTGCATAACATTCCTTTATAGACTGGGCAACAGATGGCCGAATAGGATCAACAAAACCAAGCAATCCTATAAACTCAAATTCAAAATCATGTTGTTTTTCAGGCAAAGAGTCCTCATGGAAACTGGCTTTAGCCACACCTAGAAGTCTCAAACCCCTATTTGCCATCTCCTGGACATGGGACAACAATTCATCTCTCTCAGTTTCACTGAGGTGGCACAAATCAAATATTGCTTCAGGAGCTCCTTTTGCAGCTATAACATATTTACGGGAGTCGTTACATTTCCATACATTTGAGAGTGCAAGTAAGCTTTTAGAAAGAGGATATTCTTTGGCAATTTTCCATTTGCTGTGTATATCCTCATGATTTGGAAGGAATTTTTCAGTACTTCTTTTGATTTCTTTTTCAAGTGGGTCAAAGGGATCCTGCTGGCTTGCCAGACAGCTGAACTCCAGCAATTCATGGAACTTATCGAGCAGACACTCATTTTTATCAATCTCACAATATTCGTCTCCTGCATACAGAGAGTTCAATATCATCCTGTTCTGTGTCAAAGTTCCTGTTTTATCAACACAGAGCACTGTCGCAGAGCCAAGAGTCTCAACTGCAGGCATACGTCGTACAAGGACATTTCTCTTAGACAGGCGCCAGGCACCCATGCTCAGGAACACAAGCAAAACTACTGAGAACTCTTCAGGGAGGAGGGCCATGCTCAAACTCAGACCTGCCAGCAAACCATGCAGCCAGTCACCTCTGGTTAAGCCATAGATTACAACAACAAGGACACAGAGTATTCCTCCAAAAATAGCAAAATTCTTAATAATAAAGGCTGTCTCTTTTTTTAGCAGAGAATCTTCTTCAGCAATAGTACCCAGAGCTTTTCCGATTTTTCCCATCTCGGTGTTTATTCCTGTTCCACTTATCTGAGCAATTCCTTGACCCTGAATTACCAATGTCCCTGAATATACAAATGGAAGGTCATCTCCACCGGGCTGTCCGGGTTGCAAAGACTTTGTTAGGTTGGAACATTCGGATTTTCTGACTGCAAGAGATTCACCTGTGAGTAAAGACTCGTCTACCAAAAGATTATTACTGGAAAGTACAACTCCATCTGCTGGAATACGGTCTCCTTCTCTTAAAATAATAATGTCACCTTTAACGACTTCTCGGCCTGGAATCCTCTTCTGTTCTCCATCTCTAATCACAAGAGCTCTAGAACTTGAAAGATTCTTTAAAGCATCTAATGCTCTTTCGGTTTTCCTCTCCTGGTTGAATGTTATACCTACAACCACAAAAACAAACAATAGCAGTATTAGAGCATCTTTTACTTCTCCAAGCAACAGATAAATAAGGCCTGCACCTAGGAGAAGAAGAAGCATAGGTTCTTTAAGAACATTCAGTAAGATGGAAAAAAGACCCTGTTGCTTCTGTGAGGGTAACTCGTTATACCCCTCTTTTTGAAGTATTCCAGCGGCATCTATTTCTGAAAGTCCAGTTATATGTTTCAGATCGAATATCATTTCCATTTTTTGTTCGTACCTGCCATAATAGCCAATCCCTTCATCAAATTTTCAAAAATTTCACCTAATATGAAGGGTTATAAAAATATATTGAATGAACTTAGAGGAATGAAGTTACTTCAACTTGATTCTCTGGCATTTTATAAAATTATGAGTTATGTCTTAATCCAATATTAAACATAGAAGCTTCATTAATCTGCTTAAGCTCAATTTTCGAGTGGGTAGTTTATGATCACTTCCAAAACGTGGGCACTGTTTGAACATATTTTGCTTATAATACCATATTCAAGAGAGAAATTTATCATTTAAGGTAGCCACGTTTCAACTAAGCAATTATTTTCAACCCACACAAAACAGCGAGGAGATCACATACTTATGACAAAAAGAGAGAGTTTTCGTGCGTGCAGCCTAAATATCCCTCTTATCAGGTGGGATTTCATCTTTCAAATCTGCAACTCCCTTACTCCTACTCCCATTACCAGCAGATTAGTCTCCATTGGGGGATGGTTCCAGCCATCAGGAGAAATAGTCTTTCTCTCAATTGAGATCTCAACCTTGTCTTCGCTGAGGCCGCAGTCTTTCATATAGTCAGCAACAATCTTTTTTCCAATCTCTGTTGCTGTTTCCAGAGCTTCGAAGTAAGTTTCGAGCTTCAGTCTGCTGTCAGGAGCAAAAACCAGGAAATCTTTGTCTGGATACATGAGGCTTGCCGGTTTTATAAGGATTTCAACTCTCTTAATGCCTTTCCCTACAAGGGCTCCAACAGCATTTCCTACTTCGGCATGTTCAGGAACAAAGATTTCTGCATCTATAAGTTCTTCCAACTCTTTTTTGTAAGCCCTTACTGGGCCTCCAAGCAAGACAACAGGGATTTCGAGTTTGAATTTTGCAGGATAATTTCCCTCAAGAATCTTTGCAATAGCTTTTTCCGGAATACCTTCCAGAATATATGAAAGGAGATGAAGTGCCATATTTCTGGCTACTTTCTTCTTTACGGCAATGCAGAATTCTCCTAGTGACATACGCATTAGCCTTGAAAGCCGTTCTGCACCGATACGTGATGCTTCTCCATTCCAGGCTGTGTATTCTCCAAGCACGTGCAATGCGTCCGTAGGGGTGAATCCTATTGCCTGCACAAGACGCTTTTTTATAAGAGAATCGAGAGTCTGAGGATGCAGGTCTTTTCTTATATGGGCTGAAATTTCGAACACAGAGACAGGTTCTTCTCCTATTGCTTCCAGTACTTCAGCTTCAGCTTTACTCAGTTCTCCTGCAAGATATCCTGATCTAACAAAAAACTTTGTAGGCTGAATATTTTCGCAAAGATTTTCTCTTGCGGGTATTGACGGTCTTTTGAGATTATTCAGGAACTCTGGATATTTCACTGCAGCTACTGCAAGAGGAACAACTCGCCTAGGCCCAAGAAAAATGTCTCTATTAACTATCCAGATATGGCTATCTCCGCCTGTAGCCGTTGTTTCCATTTTTATTGCTCGGACACGGGTTTTCCAACCTCCAACAACGGCTCCTTCATCGCTTAACTCAGGAACACCCATGCAGATTGAAGAGATATCCGTACTAGTGCCTCCGACATCCACAACTGAACAGGTCTTCATTCCTGAAAGGTAAGAAGCTCCTACAAGACTTGCTGCAGGACCTGAGAAAATAGTTTCTATTGGTCTTTTAAGAGCGTCTTTAATTCCAACAACTGAGCCGTCGCATTTGAGCATAAGAAGCTGTGCGTTAATCCCCCGCTTTGTGATATCTGAGATTATAGACTGAACGAATTGTCTTGTTATGGGAATCAGCTGGGCATTTAGAAAAGCTGTTACTGCCCTTTCATAAGCTCCAAGCTGTTGGGAAAGTTCATGCCCGCAAACAGCAGGAAGTCCTGTAAGCTCAATTATTCTACCTCGTGCTTTTATCTCGTGTTCAGGATTCCTTGTGCTGAAGTATGATGATATGGCAAAAGCTGAAACTTTATTTTTCACTTCAAGGACAAATTGTTCTATAGATTCAAGATCAAGAGTAGTTACCTCTTCTCCACTATGGTTATGCCCACCAGATGCAAAAAGCACGTGCTGTGTTGGCAGTTCTTTCTCGAGGGGATGATCTCCTATGAGAATCAGGGCTACAGGAAAACCAGTGTCTTCAAGGATAGTGTTCGTGGAAAGGGTAGTTGAAACCGAAACTAGTCTGACGTTTTCAAGATATTCTTTATTAATGCTATCTAATACGTTTTTGATGCCTTCGAGTGGATCGGGATAGGTCGTTAGTGCTTTATTTGAGTCTACTATGGCGCCGTCCGAATCTCTAATGATTACTGCATCAGTGTAGGTGCCTCCAGCATCAATCCCAAGGCTGTAATGCATGATGAAAATGACTCCTTATATCTGTTTTTGTTTTAGATTTATTGGTGGTATTGCAATTTTTGTAATTTTTTCACTTCTCTCTTCAGTATTTATTATTGCTTTGCCTTACTTTTTGGGCAGCAGTAATCACTCTCAACAAACCTCTTTTCTCTTCCTTCGCCACCAAGACGGTACATTACCCTAGAGTTATTCTCAGATAGCTTGAAGTTGTTTTATTATGATGTAACTCCAAAGAACACTTACATTTCTAGCAGAGGAACTCGATCTTGCACTCATCACTATTTATGCACTCGACTCCAGAGATCTAAATCGCTTTGCCATTAGCTAGGGCATTAGACACCTTTTTTTGGTTTTATGAAGAGCATTCCAGAAAGTTTTTCGAAAACCTTCCATCAAACCAGGAGCTTCATTTTACTCAATTTGGAGAGAATTACAAAGATGGATAGTATCGAGTTTTTATATAACTAAACTAATAATTTAGAGGTTGCAGAGTGGAACCTCCATAGATTTTTAATATCTAATTTTTGTGAGACACGACACTCTGCATTTAAATCTGTTCACTATTAAACCTCATTTGAGGGATAATATATATAGTTATTTGTAACAGTAGGTCGCTTTTAAGAAAAATATTTGACATTGAGCTTATCCCAAAATTCAAAATTGCTTCTATGAATCCCATATTCTGAAAGATCAATCAAGTTTCTGATCATGAAAAAATAGTTCTGAAACTTTACTCATATTTAAAGATCTAATTGGTTTTGGGATGGGGTCATTAATAGTGTCATTCAATTTAATCACTAAGCATTTATACTAAGAGGGTGTCTAAAATTCAAATCAATTCTACAATAGGATAATAAGTACGCCTTAGGTAACTTTAAAATATCACTCTGTCCTGTAGACCTGGAGCTTAATTCATAAAATCAAATCCATTAGACATCATGTTTTAAATTTACTCAATAAGCAGTTAACGGCTTAATGCTACAGTTTTTTTGTTCGAATGCGTAAATCCTACCCCAATTGTAAGATCAAGTTGAATTTTAAGACACGCTCTTAGAGACATCGAGAAAATTGATGGACGAGATTTTCATTGTGCTCTTATCCCGAAATACACCCATCCTAAAGGGGCTAAGTTCAAAGAAAATAATGAAATAAAGCTTCCATTACATCCCGACTCAAGGATATTGGTCGGTAATGAATTCGTCAGTACTTTTGAATCATTGGAAATAGGGATTGTAGATATAACTACCTTCGTTGCAAAAATTGAAGCTCGCGAAGCAATAGATTAAAAAGGTTGAATGGTTGCTAGGTAAGGGGAAATAATGAATAAAACAACTAATGGACGATTATGATCCACAAAAATAATTCTTATTATTCTAACAACTTCTATGAGCCTATGACTTGTAAGTTAGGTAATATTTATCCACTAATATCCCGATAAACAAATACAAGCATTGTAAGTATCGTGTAGAGGCTTTGTAGCCATATACATTAATATGGAAAATAAAATTGCGTAAACCTTTTATTATTTATACAAAAGCTATTCCAAGATAGTTTAATATGATAATTAATAATGCTCCAAAAACTCCTCCAATTGCGCAAATCAAGACGGTTAACAACGTTATTGCGATTTGAAGCCCAAATAAAAACTTTGCTGCAGCTAAGACTAAAATTCCAAGTACAGCATTCATAGCAAGCTGAGTACCATTCTTAAGAATTACATATAATACAACAGCTATTATAATTGCCAGAAATAGCGTTGAGATTTCTATAATTGCAAATGCCATAATTTGTATTAGAAATTCAATTCATTTATATCTATCATTGATTTTTGGATTCTAAAGCTTCTACTTACCTCTTATTTTAAATGAAATTTGATGGCTAGAATAGCCTTCGTTAAATGCTCTAAGCATCCTTCGCTAATTATTTTGTGTATTCTGGAT
>CAZLNG010000192.1:0-5869 GCA_964560735.1 uncultured Methanosarcinales archaeon
AGCTTGTTCTGGAATTCACGGGTGGAGAGGTTCAGGTACGGGGTGAAGTTGTGACGGTGGATGTATCTTTTGCATGATTTATAAATTCTTAAGATTGATTATTATTGGTTGTCAGGTTTAACCTCAAGATAGAGCTCAATTGCTTCTTTTATTCTTATATTTAGCTCGTCAAGTGTTTTTGCCTGTGTATGGCAGCCCGGAAGCTCAGGTACAGAAGCTACGTAGATTCCATCTTCGTCTTGTTCAATAACGACAGTGAATTCTCTCATTGGATGGCTCCGTCTTTAAGATATCATATCCAAATGATTTTTATTAAAATGGGAGCGCAGAGGGTCACGAATACCCCTTCCTTTAGGTAGGGGATGAAGTGAACCCTCGCCTCTTCGTTTTTCTCTTTAAATATCTAAACCATAGTTTCCTTGTATAGAGATTATAAATCGGATCGGAAACCGAGGCCAAAATTTCAATCACTTATATTCTTGAAACCTTGTTAAAGAATACTTAATCATCTGTCCCCGAGTAACCGGGCGGGCGGCCCGAAGCATACCCCATCCTTTAGGGTGGGGTGGCCGCCCGCAGTTTGATTTATAGCTGTGGAGAGGCGTTAATGACAGATTTCAGCTTTTCTTTAAAATACCTCATGGCAAAAAGGTCAATCTTGATTAGAAATTTCTAGCTGGCATCCGTAAGATAAATCTTTTATAACTCTGCGGAAACCTGTTAATTATGAAAGAAACGTACAGGTTTTCAGCCATCGTTCATAAAGAAGGAAAGTGGTATGTCTCCTGGTGCCCTGAGCTTGATATCGCAAGTCAGGGAGAAACGATAGAAAAAGCTATCGAGAACCTGAAGGAGGCAATCGAGCTTTATCTTGAGGATGAGGACGCCCAGATCCCGGCAGCCGGGCAGGTTTTTACTACAACGGTAGAGGTTTCTTCCCATGCCAAAACTTCCCACCCCGTCAGCTTGTGAATTCATCAGGGTACTGAGCAGCCAGGGGCAAATCCCGAAAGTTACAGATTGACGACTAATAATGCAGCTTCAAAGGCGTTTATGCAGCTTTAGTGCGGCTATAGCGGCTTTAGTGCGGGAGAGGAAGATGGAAAAAATGAGATTCCTCTTTTATAGTTCATCCGGCTGTAGATCCTCCCATCATGCAGAATTTTCATTCATTTCGTAGTAAATTTCTCGCACCATTGGTGCCAGATTTTGAAAGTGCACACTTCCGGTTTATGAATGAGAACACAGCAAGTCTGTTTATAAAATTTCTTAAACTATAACCTCTTATAATGAAGGCATGTCCGGATCTTCCTGCAAAAATTACAACCTGATCAGTCGGATAGACAATTTCCTCTCAATATTCTCCCTTACCAGAATAAAGACTCTCCTCAGAGGATCTCTTTATTCGACGCCTGGAATGGAGCTTGCCGTAATAGCGGACAATGACATCTGCAACCGTGAGCGTCCTTTCAGCTATAGCGAATACACAAAAGAGCAGAACGATATCGTTTTTTCCTGTGGAAGAGTTTTCAGGTTTGTTATTGATGATGAGGATGATTTTTGCGAAATGGAAGAGACTCTTCCCCTTCTGATTTCCGGCGAGTTCCGTGATGATGCGGCTCCAGTTTCAAAAGGACCGGATCGTAGAACCCAGTGTATAGATCCTACTGTCCTTGAATCCTATTTTGAGGACGCCTTTTGCGAAGTTTTCGGGCGGGAGGCTCTCTCTCGAATAAGCAGGGAATATCCCATACTCGATATAAACGGAATGACAAGGTGGATCGATTATGTAATTCATACCGAAGATGGATTTATAGGGATTGAGAAAAACGGGGAAATGTACCACCATCCCTTGGTGATCGGGAAGGATAGTTACAAAAGCCAGCTTTTGAGGCAGAACTCCATAGTCTCACAAGGCGGAAAAGTTTACAGGTGGTCCCTTGGGTCCATGCAATTCAGGGATGTTTTTTGCGAGGAGATCAAAAGGTATTTACCTGAGCCTGAAAAGATAATCGATCGCCACCATGTCCTTGCAAAAAGGGGGTTTGAGCTTTTTGATCACCAGGAAAATGTGCTTGAAGCAATCGAAAGAGAAAGAATGGGCGGGAAAAAGGCGTTTCTTGTACACCTCCCGACAGGGACTGGGAAAACTCATATCCTTATATCGGATTTTTTCAGGGAATACGAGAAGGACTTATCTATGAGGGGACTTGTGCTTGTTCCTTCAATTTCCTTGAAGAAGCAGACTATAGATAATTTTCTCAAGGGGTACATAAATTGGAGTAAACAGAGCCTAACTATCCCATCTCCTATTTTTACTGCGAATACAGCTGAGCAGGTTTTAGTAACCGAGGGAAAAGAGACCCACTCAATTTGCATAGGGGACTCTGAAGACTGTAATATAATGGTTCAGACGTATGCCGGAATGGCAAGGAGATATCAAAAGTTCAAGCAGAACCATTTTCAGTATATTGCAGTTGATGAAGCCCATCATTCTGTTGCTCCTGGAATTAAAAAAGTAATTCAGTACTTTAACCCTTACACTCTTCTCGGTCTGACTGCAACGCCCGAAAGGCTTGATAAGAAAAAGCTTGAAGAGATTTTTGGGGAATATGAAACCAACCTTACCTTAAAAGAAGCTATTGAAAAAGGAATCCTGGTCCCCATAAAGGCTTTTCGGGTAAAAAGCAACCTTGACCTTAGCGAGATCAGGTATAACGGAAAAGATTACGTTGCCTCTGACCTCCAAAAGAACCTCGTTGTGCCCTCAAGGGACCAGTTGATTGTTGATGTGGTCAAAAAATATTTCACAGCCCTAGAGGACTATGACAACCGGGAGAAATTACCCTTCAAATCCGGCCTAGTCTTCTGCGTGTCAGTTGCTCATGCCGAATCGCTCGCCAAGAGGATGAGAGAGCAAGGAATAAGTGCAAGGGCAGTAAGTGGAAAAGACAAAAAGTCAATGGACTACATCCAGGAATATGAAAATGAAAAAATCCAGTTCCTCTGCACATGTTCCCTGATTACAGAAGGCTGGGATTCCCCAAGGACTTCAATTATCGTAATGGCAAGGCCCACGATGTCAAAAGCCCTCTATCTCCAGCAGCTCGGGAGGGGAACAAGGAACTTCCCTGGAAAAGAGGCCCTTTATGTGATCGACGTCGTTGACAATTACGGCCCATTCAATATGCCTTGGAGTTGCCACGGGATCTTTGGGATCGAGAGGTACATTCCCTGGGCAAATATCCTGAAGGATCCAGAAGCAAGATGTGAGCTTAGCTATGAAGAGCTGGTTCTTGCAGGGCTTTACGAGGAAGAACGGGCGATAGAAAAGATCAACATTTTTACCTTTGAGAGGGAATATCCCGATTATATAAACACAGAACAGCTTGCAAGAGAACTTTTCATCTCAACCGGTACCCTGAAAGAGTGGATAAGTAAAGGGGACATAAAACCCGATGTAGAGATCCCCTTCGGTAGAAGATCCCTCCAGTATTTCAAGCCTGAAAGGACAGGTGAGCTCAGGGAGAAAAAAGGGCTCAGGGAACACGACGAGACAACCGTATATGAGGACTTTTTTGAGTTTCTGGAACAAGGAGACTACTCCTTTTCATACAAGATCATTTTCATGCTTTCTTTCCTGAAGTGCGCTGATCACACAGGAGAATGTATCCTTGACGACCTTGTCAGCCTCTACTCAAGTTTTTACCTGGATAGACACGAAAAAGGCCTCCGGGTTGACCGGCCAAATTGCCCTCTCAACAGCCTCGATGTGATCATGGATGAAAACGCCGTCAAAGCCAGCATACTCTCAAATCCCTTTGAAAAGTTCGAGAGAAAGAGGTTCATGTACCACTGCAAAGACTTGAACCATATAGCTTTTTCTTCCTACCTGTGGCAAAAAATAAATAACGATTCCGACCTCAGCCGGATCCGAAATAAAATGATAGAAGACCTTGTAGAATATTACAGGAACATTGATGGTGTCTCCAAACTGGAAGAAGTAAAGGCAAAGTTCATTTAAATATCGGGTACAAGATGTAACACAAATATAACAACGTGAAATATAGCAACAGCGCAGCTATAGCAAATATTTGGTAGCTAAGAAGTGTAAAACTAGTAAATCGAAGGTTTCATAATGGCCGAAAAAACTAACGGTATACCCTATGACAAACTGGTCCGCGACAAAATCCCTGATATTATAAAAGCCTCAAACCGGACGCCTCAATGCAAAATTATCAATGATGATCAGGAATATCTCGAATATCTAATTAAAAAACTTCTGGAGGAGGTTTTGGAATTTACAGAAAACCCCTGCGTTGAGGAACTGGCTGATGTGAAAGAAGTGATTGATGCATTTTCAGAGATCAAGGGGTTTGAAAATGTTGTAGATATACAGGAGAGTAAGAAAGAGGAAAGAGGAGGATTTGCTGGAAGGATTTTACTTATGGAAGTTTACGATCATAAGCATGAATCATAATTCCTGTAAATTCTTTACCCGAATTCCCGTCAATCTGTAAATTCCATAATTATTCATTTCAATCTCAAACCCTCTTTCTTCTCCATTCTGCCTGCAGAACTCCACCAGATTTAGCATATGTTTCAGTCCCTCTGCTGCTTTCTTGTTCTGCAGAATCTCTAAGGGTGGTTCCAGTAATGGACGCGGCAAAAATACTATACATTTTGATTTTGCTCTGGTAATAGATACATTTAGCCTGTTCAAGCTGTAAATGAATTCAGCTTCGTTCATTGCTGTATCAGTATCGCTAACGCCATAACTCACTATAACGGTCTCGGCTTCCTGGCCCTGAGTTTTATCCACCGTATCTACGAAAGGATAGTGGTGCCATGTCCTTAACTTGCTCAGTTGAGTCCGGATCGTGCGGATCTGGGCGCGGTGGGGGCTGACAATAAAGAGGCCGTTTTTCCAAAAGTCGGAGTCACCTTCTTCACTATCAGGATAGTATTCCCATTTTTCATTTTGTGGAGATTCCTGTCCAGACTGTGAATTCCTTGATAGCGGTTCTCTTAGTAATGATTCCCTTAGATGTACTGCAAGCTTTGCAACAAGTTCAGCTTCTATTTCATTTTCTATTGTTGCCTGAGTGTTTTCAAGGATTATCACGCATAAAGGATAGGCTGGATCAAGCGCCCAATTTACTAAGTCTGCCTCCGTTTCCGACAAAATTTCACTTTTTGAAGGCAGAAATTTCAGTTTTTGCTTTGCAATCTCTTCGGTGGCTGGTTTGTATCCTTCTCCATAGATGGTGTTTGAGGAAAAACTAGATAATGTTTCGTTCATTCTCCAATTTTCAAGAAGCTGACACGTATACTTTGGATTTTGATCATTGTCTCTATGTCGCAGGTATGAGAATATTGAGTCATACAGTCCAGGAAGTCCATCTTCTGTTTCCGGATAATCTCCTGTGATAATTGGAGGTAATTGGAGATCGTCACCAGCTAAAACAAGTCTTTTCCCCTCCTCTAAAATCGACATTCCAAGAGCTAATTCTGCAGGTTTCATCTGGGAAGCTTCATCAACAATAAGCATGTCAAAAGGATCTACTTTTCTTTTTATTTTGTTGAAACTGTTGACAGTCCCCCCAAGTATAAGGAAAGGAGAGTTTAATTTGTCCTGAATCTCGTACTCTGACTGGACTCTTAAAATCTTTTGTCCTTTACTTGTTTTAACATCTTTCAATTTATAAATCTCAAGTCCGCTGCCAAACTTCCATTCTTGGGAGAGCTCCTGAATTTTTATAAGCAAATTTTCAATTGCCGAATGTGTAAAGGCCGTTACAGCAATGTGGATCTTTTCTCTCTTTTCCATTTTAGCCTTTACAAAGTTGAGAATTGCTCTGGCAAGGAA
>CAZLNG010000193.1:0-5863 GCA_964560735.1 uncultured Methanosarcinales archaeon
CATGACCATCACTTGTAGCTAAATGGAACAATATATCCCTGAAGACTCCACAAAGCAATTAAAACGGGGAAAATAAGTTATTTTCATCTTCAGAATAATACCAATAAAAATTTCAAAGTTATTTCATCTTCTTTGCCACTAAAAAACATTTTTTCCTTGAAATCTTGTAAAATATGTTGAGGCAATTTAATCATAAGAAAAAGGAAAAAGGAGGTTTAGCTAAATGACTTTTCTCAACAACAACGGGAGAAGAATGATTCTATGGCATGCGAAACCCAGGGGTGAGTCGATGTACGATGCTTTAACTTTTTTGTATTCATGATTGTACCTGCTTTAATTCACTCCATCTGTTTTACATCTCTTTGTTAGACAATTAATAATAACGCCTGCTAATACTTTAAGCTATTTTTTGAGGTAAAATCTGCCTGAATAAACCGCCACTCCCCATTTATTCACAAAATTCCGAAAAAACATACTATCACTCATGATCCCGCCTGCTCAATTAATATTCCTTTCCATTTTTCTCTGGCTTTAGCATTTCCAGCGTTTAGAGAATGGAAGGGTTTAGCATGCCGAAAATCATAGCGATATGGGCGACGATAAGGAATCCTATCAGTAATAAGAAGTGCAATTTCATCTTTGCATCTTTTTCTGTATTCTTTGAGATCACACCCAGCTCAAGAAGCGTGATTCCGAAGAGAAAGATTACACCGCTGAGGTAGAAGCCAACTGCGAGGATATCACTATAGCCTCTCCATGCTATATCTGGAACTACCATCGTGATAAGGTATGTAAAGATTCCGAGGAAATAAAATCCCAAGGCAATACCTACGATTTTGTTGAACTGCCTGAGAGAACCCTCGTGAAGACGTCCAAAAGTGACAAAGAATTCCGTGGCTGTAAGCGTTTCGGCAAGGATTACAGGGATTGCCATAAATATCAGCAGATTCCAGGGCTGATTGGTTGCTAGCAGTTCCATGTAATGGGTCATATTCATGTTCATGGCTGTTGTTGCTGTCTGAGTAATCATTTCCTGCATTGTTATATCTCCACTGGGGGTCATTTTCCCTCCCCAGGTTATCAGAGAAATAATTTTTGCAGTTTAAACCTGTTATCACCAATCTGTCTATCGATAGATAACATCAGTAAGTAATGACAAATGCTGTATTCCAAATTAATTTTACTGGATAAAAAAATCAATAAGATTTCCTTAAATTCATTGCCGATATGCTAACTGATATATACTTAATTTCCCGAGTAGTATTTCATGACCCGGATCAGGAGGACCGCATATATTGCTATCATACTTGTTCTTTCATTTGTAGCATTGCCATTTTCGGCATTTTCAATGCCGTCAGGTTCGACTATGTTTCCGATGCATGCTTATCCTCCTGATCCCTGCGAGGCTGGAATGAGCTGTGCAGGTAATTGTCCGATTACAGCAAAGGTAAATTCCAGATCCAGACAGGAATCCTTTCCACAGTCGTCTCCAAGTCAGTCTTCGCCATACCGATGCAGTAGTGTATCCCAGCCAGATGTACAAAGAATTGGTATTGAGGGAATAATCGGACCGAATGGCAGGATTTCAGGCATCCGAAAAATCTATCCTAAGAACGTGCTCGATTACCCGCAGCGAAAGGCAGTGTATGATTTCGTTGTGGCAAACCCGGGAATTGATCTTGGGAAAATTGGCAAAGCTCTTAACCTGAACCGGGAGACGCTCAGATACCATATGGACCTTCTCACATCGTCAAATAAAATCGTCGTGATGAAAGATCACGGTATTATAAGATATTATGAAAATCACGGACGATACGGTATTTTAGAAAAACGTGTTCTGGCTCATCTCTGGAACCCGACAGCTGAAGGAATTCTTTCAATAGTATTCTCGAATCCGGGAATTACGCAGGGAGATATTGCCAGTAGGCTTTTAGTGGCATCGCCAACAGTTCACTGGTATATGCAACGGTTCACTACCAATGGGATCGTTACGGCCCAGCGTACGGGTCGACTTACCAATTACTACATTACTCCGGAAGCATTGCGTGTGTTAACCGATTTTCCGAGGGTCAGACAAAGCATTCAATCTGAAGTTTATGCTCAATAATTCTTTTAATTAATTTTCAATTCTCCTATTTACGACAGTCCAGAATCTGTATAGCGTAAACTTAGAGCTCGTTTAAACTTGTAGTTCATTGAGCATAAGCTTCGAATCTAGTCTATTTTTTAAAAATCGACTTATTGGTACGTATCAAGCACTGAAGATCAGCATCTATAACTTTAAAAGAGCCTTCAATAACTTCCTTTAAACGTTGTTCTCCACCATAGACAATTTTTCAGGCACATTTTGCCCAAAAAAATAGATTTTAGTATTAATGATTAGTTATAATTATTGCAAGTCACAATTGTGACTTGTGGTGCCAGAATGGCGGAAAGGGTACATAATGGACCGCAGATCCATTTCATCCCGATTCGATTCCGGGCTCTGGTTTAAAAGTTTTCTCATAAAATAAGCAGAATACTTTTAGTAAAACATTTAAAAAAATATATGGGTCCATTTCCCTGAAAGGAGGTTCATCAGCGCATAAGTAACAACTCGTTACTTCACATGATATAATCTGTGAAGATTCCAGCTACTGAACTGATTAGCTTACTAAATATGAAACACTCCAAGTGTAGATAAAAAACACAACTCAAACAACCCACAAACAAATTTGTGTACTCACTTTCCACAGAAGTCCACAAAATATTACGTCAATAGGGGATGGCTTATTCGCATGATTTAAACAAAATAACAGTGGACAGCTGGCTTCCACGTGTGAACATCTGTGGGAAGATGAGTATGAAATATACAGTCAGAAAATATGCACAAATGCTGAGATGGCGGAAAGGTTACGCAGTGGACTGCAGATCAATTAATCCCGGTTCTATTCCGGGTCTTAGCTTAGAGGGAATTTCATGGATATGAAAACAAAGGCATATTCAAAATTATTAACAAAATGTAAAAGAAGGGAAATTAAATGGCAAGAGTTATGATCGTAGATGATGCTGAATTTATGCGAATGGCAATCAAGGAAACCCTTATAAAGCACGGGCATGAAGTCGTTGCTGAAATGGCTGAAGGGGAAGAAGCAGTTCAGAAATATCTGGAAATGAAGCCTGACCTTGTTTTAATGGACATTATAATACCGGCTGTAGATGCAATCACATCAGACATAGATGAGGAAAAAGAATTGAAAAAACTTTTCTTAATGGATCTGGATGAAAAAATGATGATGTGCTCCTCTCTTGGACAACAGGCCTTGATAACGGAATCGATGAAAATAGGAACTATGGGTTTCATAGTAAAACCTTTTGAACCTGATGGAATAATGGATGTAATCAGAAAAATTGCTGAACCAAACTAATTTTTTGAGTAAGTAAATTCATGAGTCTGGATTAATCAACCAACTCCAGAAAGTATTCAATTTTATTTTAGTATTGTTATTTTTATTTGAAACTGGGATCGTCTACAAAATTAACGAGACAATAATCTGGAAATATTAATTTAACCTAAATTCTTTCTTTCTGGTAGCCTGCGCCGCTGCTCGCAATCAGCCATATCTGGTTTGACAGTTCGGAATACTGAGCTTTTGGGTCACCTATTTTTTGGATAAATGAATTTGCCCCGTTTTCAATTGCCCTGTTCATAATTTCTTCTTTTCCTGCTCCCGTAAACAGAATGAAAGGAATATTGATTCTTCTATCACGGATAACCTTAAGGAAAGTGATGCCATCCATCAAGGGCATGTCGTAATCGGAAACTACAACGTCATAGGAATCTATCTCCAGCTTTTGGAGCGCTTCACCTGCAGAATCAGCAGTATCAGAACTAATCTCATGGAAGACTTCCAGGAAAGTCTGTGATAGCTCCAAAAACAGGGGGTCATCGTCTACAAGCAGTACTTTCATTTGATCTCCTCCAGCTATTATTTTACAGTTTCAATTGAAACTCCTGTACCCCTTCCCAAGTTAATAAGTTTGGATTAGAGTCCAGAATACAATGTTTTTCATTTTTAGTTAGAATAATGACTTTACAGAAGAATTAGGTCTTAATCAAAGAAACAGAATAGGTTATAATTTCATGACTCTCTCATAGTGATTAATTCACAATTGCAAACTTACAATTTATAATTACGTTAGTTAACATTTAAACCTCTTTTTTCGGGCAAAATACGCCTAAAAAACTCCCTGGTTATTGAATAAAGGGTCTTAGGTAAATCAAAAAAGTTAAAATGAGAAATTGAAACATTGTCAGAGTTTAAGAACCTTTGCAGCTTTTAATGCATTTGAAACCATAGTTTCAATATCCAGCTTTTTTTCTTCAAGCATTATAAGGTCATAATTTGCCCCTATTTCTGGCTTTTCCGGGACAGCAGCACAACCTCCTGCTTGTCTATTTGAAATGTCATAAGTCCCAATTTTCCGGGCTATATCCATTATTTCAGTTTTATCAAAAGCAATCAAAGGGTGGTAGATTGGAATTGGAAGCTGATATATTTCTGCATGCATATTTGCCGCAGTCTGAGAAGCAACCTGTCCAAGAGAAGAGCCTGTAATTATTCCACTTGCTTTTTCCTTTTTCATAACTTCACAGGCTTCTCTGTACATCATGCGTTTGCAGAGAAGACATGTATTCTTTCGGTTGCATGATGCAATAAAGGACTGAAGGTTAGGACCATGAGGGATCTCATAAGTTGTGAACTGATATCCCGGAGCCCATTTCTGAAGCTGTCGAATACAATCAAAGGCTCGGTTTCGTGCTGCATTCTCAGAATAAGGGGAATTGTTACAGTAGACCGGAATTATCATTACCCCGCGCTTCATCATAAGCCAGGCCGCAACAGGAGAATCAAGCCCCCCTGACATTAAAACTACCATGTTTCCCTGTGTACCGAGGGGGAGTCCTCCCACTCCTTTGGAAGTTTCCAGATAAATATAAGCCAGTTTTTGCCGCATCTCGACAAAGATTTCTTTATCTGGGGAACTCAGATTGACTCTCGGATATTTTCCCTGACCTTCGAGAGCGGCCCAGACAGCATCTCCACAGGTTTTTCCGATGTCAGCTGAAGAAAAAGAATGATTTCCGCTTCTTTTAGCCCTGATTGCAAAGGAGTCGCCCTCCATAACCAGATCTTTAGCAAGGGCAGCACATACACTGGCAGCACTCTCAAGTGTCGGCTCTGCCATTAATGCAGGAGAAGTCGAAACAACCCCAAAGACGTCAGCTGCTGCTGCCGCAGCACCTAAATCACTGGTCTCTATGAATATTCTGCCCCATTCGCGCCGGATCTCAGAATATTGGATATCTCTTGAATCAAGCATTGCGGCAATATTTTTCACAAGGATTTTTTCGTACCAGTTCCTCACTCCTGTACTTTTAAGGGCAAGTTCCCCATAACGCACTATAACTACATCTGTAGGAATTCCAGTCCCTAAATGAAATGAGTCTGAATTAGGATTATTCTCTTTTCCGGCATGATTTTTTGGTGTGCTTCTGCTTTCTCTTATTATATGAACGTTATCAGGTTCAGAGTTTTCTTTTATCATGGGAATACCAGCTATGTATAGTGAATGAGCAAAAATACAGTATTTTAAAAAAAATATTTTCTCAGTTATTTAGAAGAGTGTCACATCAATCTAGAAAGGCATAATGAATATGAAATGTATAATGAATATGACCTACTATGGACCGTCCATTGTAAGGGTTCGGTGCTGATGTGACACCAATACTCAGTTCCAAAGTAAGTTCATAAACATGGATTTTATTAAATAGGTTCCAGCATCTTTGTTGGTAAGAATTCCTGTTTGAGAATCCGGTTCT
>CAZLNG010000194.1:0-5862 GCA_964560735.1 uncultured Methanosarcinales archaeon
GTCCTCTGGCTGCGCTGGCGAGAAGCAGTCAGGTTACAGACTGTTTTGCCGCAAGGAACTGAAGACACATGTACTTAAAAGGAGAGTTATGGAATCTCAAACCCAAATTGATGCAAGTCAAATGAGTTTAGACAAGCAGTAAAACGTGGCGATGGGTATTTTACTGTCGAAGACAAGATTCGCGGAATACCGATGCTTGCTTCAACCGGGATAGACCTTGTTGGATGTTGCCGAAATAGTGACAGACTAAGTCTACGGCGAACGATGATCGAGAAGGGTAAAATAACGATGCTCTGGCAATCTGGCCGAGATTTAGGGCCACAAGGGTCCCGCGATACGGATCAGCGCGCCCGGTTTGGGCCAGAACTATCTCTCTTTATACAAGGGGTTCACAAGTCAGAGCTTAGCGTTGGTGATTTTGTGGTTCAAATATAATGAGCTTGGGGTTTTGTTAATTCTTCGCCGGTTAATTTTGCATAAGTCTCCATATCATTGTTGTCGTCTTTTCGAAAAGGTCGTATCTATTTAGCAGCCATGCATTCAACAGAACTCGTCTATATTCTCGAAGCCTGATTCCAACTAAAAAGAGGATGGGAGATTATCCATTTTAGAGTGCTGATCTGCAATTACCCTGCCATTCCTGTATATTTTATCAGCAAATATTTCATCGAATCATTTACCAAAAATACTAAAATAAAATAGTAGGCCACTATACCAAGTGTATAATAAAGTGGTAAAGATGCAAGACCTGGAATTCCAACAGTGGAAATTGCCCCTACAATTATCATATCCAGTACAATAGCCAATAAAAGTGTTCTGCTTGGAACAGAGCTCCAAAAATGGCCTCTTTCCCTAACTATGAATGTGGTAAAGGCCCCAGAGAAAAACAGCATCTCAAAAACAAATGTATTAAGTTCTGGGATGGAAGATTGAAGCCCAAAATACTTCAAACCGATATACAGCAGTCCAAAGTGTTCTATCAGTGTTATAACACCCAAAGCTACGGCAACTTTTACAAGCTCTGTTATTTTCCAGGTGTCGGGTTTATGGGACCATCTTACCTTATCAGTCGAAAGTGAGAGCGTTACGAAATCTGTAAGGAATAACAGCAGAACCATATCGAATGCGTTTACTACAAAGAGGCCGGTAAACATGAATGATAACGTTACGAAAACAACTATAGTAAATGTCTTAATTATCTTATTAAGTGTCCAGCTTATTATTCTTTGATAAATCATTCTGCCTGTTTTTATAAGGTCAACAATACTGGATAACCCTTCACTTGTCAGTACAACACTGGCTGATCCTTTGGCTACATCTGTTGCATTGCTGACTGCTATTCCTACCTCAGCTTGTTTGAGTGCGGGAGCATCGTTTACTCCATCTCCAGTCATTCCTACAATATGATTTTTTGATTGCAGACTTTTGACTATTATATACTTGTCTTCGGGATATATTTCAGCAAATCCATCACTTTTCTCAGCAATTTCGGCTGCCTTTGTGAGTTTCTCCTTTGAGTACTTTTTCAGATCTGGTGCTCTTACTATATTTACCCCAAGCCCAACTTTATTTGCTATTTCTTTGGCTATAGGCAAGGCGTCTCCAGTAAGCATTTTTACCGAGATACCTAAATGCTTTAATTCCTGTATCAGTTTTATAGAATCCAGTCTAGGATTATCATACATAGCAACAAGACCTACAAGCCTTGTTTTTTCAGTGTTCTCATTTATTGCGACAGCCAGGGTTCTGTAGCCTTTCCCCGCAAGCTTCCCCATACTTCCCTCAAGCCTGTCTATCTCCTCATCTTTTAAACCGCAAAGCTCAGATATTTTTCGAACTGCCCCTTTCATTACCCTGAAACTAATATTATTTCGTTGTATTACAGCTTCGGTTCGTTTAGTCTCAGGATCGAAGGGGTAAAACTCCTTTTGCACGTATTCTTGGCTTGGCAATTTTTTATCTCTGGCAGAAGTAAGGAATGCTATATCTATCGGGTCCATATTTGCTTCATGCGAGGCCAGTGCTCCATATAATATTACATCTTCTTCGACAAACCCAGTTGCTGGAGAAATATTTGTTATGGTAAGCTTGTTCATTGTTATTGTGCCGGTTTTATCAGCACATAAAGTGTCCATTGTTGCTACGTCCTCTGAGGCCGTAAGCCTGGTAACAAGCACTCCTTGCTTTGCAAGTTCTATTGACCCTAAAGCCATGCTCAAAGTGAACATGGCAGGTAGTGCAACGGGTACCGCTGTAACCAGTAATATTAGAGTTAATGGCAATATTTCCAGTAAGCTGCCTCCCCTTGCTACCTGCACCAGTATGGTCAATCCAAGGAGCAAAATGACTATAGCAAGTAACAAGGTTACAACCTTTGATATTACCTCTTCCATATGCAGTTTAGGTTTGGCTATTTGAACCAGCTGTGCAGTCCTGCCAAAGTAGGTTTTCTTTCCTGTAGTCAGCACAATTGAATTTGCTTCTCCTTCCTTAACTATAGAACCCGAGTACAGGACTGAGTTCTCCTTTTTTTCAACCTTCATAGATTCACCAGTAAGTGCTGACTGGTCTACTTCGAGCTTACCTGTAATTATTTTAAGATCTGCTGCGACATAGTCTCCGGCCCTAACCCTTACAATGTCTCCTGGAACAAGTTCCCTTGCTGGCACTATATTCCATTTCTCTTCTCTTAGTACCCTTGCCTCAACTTGAAGGTTTTTCTTCAAAGAGCTTATTATGCTGGATGCCTTCTCTTCTTGCAGGAAGCTCAATATCGAATTAAAGAGTAGCAAAGCTCCAATGATATACAGATCAAGATACTTGCCTAAAATTAAAGAGACTAGCATGGTCAGTTCGAGCATCCATGCTGTTAACCCCCAGAATTTCTTTAAAAATTTTATGGCCGATGATTCCTTCTTTTCAGGGATTTCGTTAAAGCCGAATTTGCTTCTCCTTTTTTGAACTTCTTCTTCCAGCAAACCTGTTTTAATATCAACATTGAGCCTTTCTGAGGCTTGCTTCCAATCCATATTATTCAGCTCATACTCGGTGTCCCCATTGCCTCCTTCCTCAGCCATTTATGATTCACTCCAATAGCCCTGAAATATTGAGATGCCAGCTATTTCCAAACTATAGAGTAATTCATGAGCATGGTAGAATAAGAATTTGTGTATATTTGTGTATTAGAGACTGGCTGAGGCCATGTTTAAGTACACTCAACAAAAGAAGCCAATACGCATAAAGTGAAATATATAAAAACTATATAATGGAAATAAAAGTTTTGAATTGCGGGTCAGGGAAGAGTCTCAAAGCTTCTTTAGAAATGGGAAGGACAAAAAATCTAATTGAACGAACATGAGCCTCACACCGTTTTCAGGCACCCACTGGCCGGATCTTAGATTAAAGCTGGAAAAACAAATGTTATCGAACCATATTGGAGAAGACAAAAATGAATTTACCACGAAAACCGTGGCCCACTTCACTGGCAATATTTATAATTTGGCTAATTGTCGTAGTGGGAGGAGGATTTCTACAGGTAAAGGGACAGCCCACACAACTTGATGAAATAGTTAAAAACCAGATAATGTATGGGGTACTGGTTGCAATGGCCTTTTTGACCGGAGTTATTACCCATTTGAAATGGTGGCCTCAAGTCGGGTGGAAAGGCCCGGATAATTTACGGGATTTACGTTTGTTGTGGCCACCTGCCCTGTTGCTTTTCTCTCTGCTACTGTTTGTTTTATATACAGGCCTGCCACCAACCCGGGTTCTTATGCTTGTAATCGTCAATACTTTGATGGTAGGAATCAGCGAGGAGTTGATGTTTCGGGGCATATTGTTTCATGGTGCTTCATCATCATTCGGGATCTGGCGTGCAGTGTGGATCACAGCGATTATTTTTGGTTCGGTTCATACGTTAAACGGCTTAATTACAGGAGACTTTAGGGCAAGTACAATTCAGGCTTTTTTTGCAGGTATGTTTGGTGTCTGGGTGGTAGCTTTACGAGTCCGCCTCGACACAATCATCCCGATAATCATCATTCACTGGTTATGGGATTGTTTGGCATTTCTGACAAATTCCCATGGGGATCTGGTATTACTTCCCTTTGCTCTGATACTTTTCACTTACGGCCTCTGGTTATTGCGAAACTATCGGCGCGGCAAAATCGAATTGCAGAGGGATCAAAATTAATTGAATAAGTTGGAGCATGCACCTAATTGGCAGGTGTTAGTGGGTAACTTGTTTTCATCTTTTGAGTGTTGAGGATGATTAATGATTTAAGTATTGATATACTAAGTCAAATTATATGCAAGCGATTGAGGTATCTCATCTCATTAAAAAATTCGGTACTCTTACCGCGCTCAATGATATCAGTTTCTCAGTTACCGAAGGAGAGACTTTTGGGTTTTTAGGTCCCAATGGTGCCGGCAAGACTACTACAATTCGTATTTTAACTGGAGTATCGAGACCTACCTCTGGAACAGCAACTATTTTTGGGCACGATATTGAACACGACATTATCGCTGCACGGCAATCCATGGGCATTGTATCCGAAAATTCTAATGTGTATGATGACCTGACTGCATGGCAGAACATGATGTTCTCCGCTGAACTCTACCATGTGGGACGGAAAGAGCGAAATGAAAGGGCAAATGAATTGCTCAAGAAGTTTGATTTATATGACAGGCGCAACGACAAAGTGCACGGTTTTTCAAAAGGAATGAAACGTCGTCTAACGCTTGCGATGGGACTTGTCAACAGTCCGCGTCTTCTGTTCCTGGACGAACCAACATCAGGACTTGATGTACAGAGCAATCTTATCATCCGGGATGTGGTCTCTGATCTCATTCTCGAGGGAGTCACTGTTTTTCTAACGACGCATAATATTGAGGAGGCAAATGTCATGTGTGACAGAGTGGCGATAATCAACAAAGGTAATATTGTTGCAATCGATTCCCCGGAATCCCTGAAAAAGAAGATCCAGAGTGTACAATCAATCGAGGTCTCTTTTGACCATAATTCTACAGATCAACTGGACGAGCTTGGTCATCTCTCAATGGTTAATGAAGCGCAAAAAACTGGTGACAAGTTTAAGCTCTATACAGAAGATCCATCTGAAGTTATAGATGCAGTATTAGCTTATGCTCACACTCATAACCTTAAGGTCATAAGTATCACAACTCTTGGCCCAAGTCTCGAGGATGTATTCATACGATTGACTGGTCTGAAGCGGACAGGTGATGGAATCCATGCCATCGATTGAGCATCAGAAATGGAGAAAACGTCTTTCATGCGAGATATTCGCTGCATGGGCAATTGCCAAAAAGGACATGCGGATCTACTATCTTAAGCCCAATATCATCGTTTCTGGTATTTTCTTTCCTCTCTTTATGTTCCTGGCCTTTGCTATCGGGAAGAATACCCCGCCAGGCACGCTAATTCCGGGACTGATCTCGATAACCCTTTTGTTTTCGGCCTCATCAATAGAACCAGTCTCGATACCTATCGAACGGCGGGTAAAAACCTTTGAACGCCTGCTCTCGGCCCCGATCTCGCTGTATTCATTGGTGTCAGGTGAGAGTATGAGCGGATTTATCTACAGTCTAGGCATCGCATGTTTCCCACTTGCTATTGGTGTCATAATCTTCAGTACGCCTATCGTACATGTGCTTGTTCTTGTAATTTCCATGATACTAACTGCGTTCTGTTTTGCGACGCTAGGGACACTGTTCGCTGCTTACCCCACAGAAAACGTAGGGGAAGTAATGTCGCTACTCAACACGGTCAGGCTGCCACTTATCTTTATCTCTGGCGTTTTTATCCCGATATCTTCCATGCCTCAGATAGGGCAGAAGATCGCA
>CAZLNG010000195.1:0-5851 GCA_964560735.1 uncultured Methanosarcinales archaeon
ACAAATAATGCCAGTATATCTTGTGGTAGCAAGTGATCTTGACAAAAAGAACGTCATATTTTAGAGAGTCATTTATTCAAAGAGCAAAAATGAATCTGTTCCTATAGCTCTCTTCGAAGAAAATAAGGATAGAAGTTTTGAGAATAGATTGATTCGATCAAAAATGTATTACTCGGTTCAAACGTTGATTTGCTTTGTACCTGAATTAGATGATCCTAGAATCGTTGCTGAGACAGATCATGGTGAAGATATTAAGGTAAAACAAGAGCAAGAACCAGATATTCAATGAACCTTATTTTATCCTCCTGGGTTGAAACAAACTCAGGGGTTTTTTATTTATTGTGAATACATTATTTGCTCCAAGCTTATGATATATATTTTCTCAAAAACACTACTGAATTCAACAAAATGAATTTGGCTTCTAAATGAAAAATCTAACTCTTTATATCCAAAAATTTTTCTCTTTAAATTTCAGCAATACATTCAGTCCATTATGTTTTATGATACATAACGCAAAAGTATTAAAGTTGGATCTGTATATAGTACTGACATCAAAATAGGCAGAATCGATTGATTCTTTAATTTTCCTCTAACCAGATTTAGTATAATTCTATACGCACGATAATTATATATATAATCTATTCATGTCATTATGTTCATGCGAACATAACGCTAAAAGCGTTAAAAGCTAGTGGTCTTGTTATGAATACAATAAGAGTTCATTTCTGAAATTATAATGCTTCTGGCCCTGACATCGTGCATAAGCATGTAACCGACAGACCAGTAGTTGCGCAGGATATGTAAAATGCTCAGAAACATCATAGCGGTAGCTGTCGATGTTTTTACATCCTACAGAGCATGGACTCAGACTGTTCATTGCAGGTTACGTGTACATGACAATAAATTGGTTGAGAGTGAATTCGATATGAATAGGAAACTCAAAGTTCTCTTCATAGCCATGATGTTGATGGCTACAGTATTATTAAGTGGCTGTACAGACAATCAGTCAGCAAAGGAAAATGACTCAAGTCCTGAGAAAAGCACGGAAAAAATAAACTCTGTTCCCGAAAAGGAACACGGAATTGGTGATAACTCGACAAGTGTTGCAAAAGATATTGGTACTAACGGAACTAATGAGAGTACACAAATTTACTCTTTTAATACTACTAATACTACTAATACCACTTCTAATAACACAAGTAATTCTAACAGCAGTGTAAGCTTATCAGCACATCATTCAAGTAGCGGTCATTCCAGCAGCAGTAGTTCCTCACAGTCTAGTGACTCAGATGACTCAGATGGTACAGTAGAGATTACTGACGTGGCAGGAAGGACAGTGGCAATTCCCACTCCTGAAGACATTGAAAAAGTAAGTTGTCTGCATCCAATTCCCACATATATGACTTGGAGATTGACGCCTGAAAAACTAAACAGTATAGACATGGTGTTTAGTGCAAATCCTCGTTTGGTACCAGAAGATGCAAATGAGACTTTAAATAGTCTGCCTGTTACAGGGGTATATTTTAAAGGTATGAATCAGGAACAGATGCTGGCACTAGATCCTGATGTGGTTGTGTCTATGACAAAAGATCCAAACTTGGATCAGGAACAAATTGATTATGCAGCACCAGTAATTGCCATTTCAAAAGATAATTTGACAGACTATGAACAATCATTCAGATTAATGGGCAAGGTCCTGGGTAATGAGGAAGAAGCAAATGAACTTGCAGATTACTGGAATAATTCTATCAAAAAAGTAACGGATATTACTTCGACAATCCCAGAGAACCAAAGTGTTAAAGTTTATTATGCGTCTCACGATGGTCCACTTTCAACAGTAGGACCACTTACAGTAATGAGTTCGATAATAGACCTAGCAGGTGGTGTCGATTTATATGACACAAATACTTCTCTGACTTCGACTCAGAAAGTTGATGAGCATATTGTTGTCAACATTGAGCAGGTTCTTCTTTGGAATCCTGATGTAATTATTACAAAGACGGAGACTGAGAAGGATAAAATTCTAAACGATACTCAGTGGCAATCCATCAATGCAGTGAAGAATGGTAAAGTCTACGCAGCTCCCCGTTGGGAATCATTAGATGGGATTCAATCAATCATGGGTCTCATGTGGACTGCAGAGAAACTGCATCCCGACAAAGTGGCGTTTGATTTCAATAACGAGACACGTGCTTTTTATTCTGAATTTTACCTCTACGATAACATAACAGATGAGCAAATTGCGGAGACGGTAGCATGACGGATCAAACTATGTCTTATGAAGAAATTCTTCTGAAAGGCATAGATGAGCCCATCGATTACGATGAGGCTCTTTTTCTTTTTAAAGAGACTGAGAATGCGATAAAAACTCAAGACTTGTTCCGAACAGCCTTGGCAGTAAGAAATAAAGAGATAGGTAACACTTTTCGATGGAGTGGGGGAATTGCATCGGTTCTTCCATGCAAATTGCAACCACTATGTTCATATTGCCCATACTGGACAAAGGATTCAACCCAGCCCCTGACTATTGATGAAATAAAGATAGGAGTAAAATACATTGAAGAGCAGGGACTGAAAGAATTCCATCTTAGTGGAGGGACAGACCGCAGGTCTGACGGCAGGGATATAGTTGAGATAGTCCGTGAAATTGCCCCCCTTACATCAGCTGACATCACGGTCAATGTCGGTGCTGCAATGTCAGAGGAAAGTATCTTGGAACTTAAAAGGCTTGGTGTGAAACGCATAGGAGCATCCTTTGAGACTGTGAATCGTGATCTATTTAAAAAGGTCAAGGCAGGAGATAGCTTTGATGCCAAGGTGAAACTGGCAGAGACGATTAATGATGCAGGATTGGAGTTTGGTACAGGGATGCTTGCAGGATTGACGACAGGGCCTGAACGTTACAAAGATTATGTAGATTTCATGTTTTTTGTCCGCCAGTTTAGGAACCTGAAAAGCGTGTATGTGAGTCGCTTCTTCCCTGTAAGGGGTACACCTATGGAAGAACACCCGCGCTGCTCAACAATGGAAGGCTCCCGTATTATTGCAATTATGCGTCTTGTTCTGAGAGATATTGACATTGGACCAGCTGCAGGTTGGAGTTATGATGATATTCCCATGTGGGTTATGGCTGGTGGAGGTAACCGTATTGGTGGTGTACATATCAATCGTGTTCCCGGCTACAGGAATAACTGGTACCTTCACTCAGCATTGGAATATCGCGATCGCATGGAGTATCGGAATACTCTCGCTACTGCTTCAACTCTTCTCAAAGAATCAGGTATTGAAAAAGTCATCTTTTAAGTGATGTCTGTAGACAATGCATAAACTTTAGGATCTGCCTGTGAAGAAATCTGGAAGTTTCAAAGAGATGATACAAATTGCCCTGTGCTGAAATAATAACTGAACCTGAAATTTCTATTCTCAGGATTTGTTAACTATGAAACGAGTAGAAATAGTCGGACAGGAAAGTGCATACAACTCCAATGATATTATTCTTAGTAACAAGGCTAAAAACAGGTTATATCCAGATAAAACACCAATAAACATTATTTTATTTATGCTGTTGATCGGTGTTCTTATTACAGCTCTCTTCATGGGTAGATACCCTATTGATCCTGTTACTGTTGTGGTCATCGTAGTTGCCGGTATCCTAGAATGGATTGGAGATAAGATAGCAATCATTACCGGTGTAAAGATAGCTTTTTTCTGGTCGATACCGCATACTTGGTCGATAGTCATGGACACGGTTGTCTGGGACGTGAGATTACCAAGAGCAGTAGCTGTCATTCTCGCAGGGTCAGGTCTTGCAGTTTCAGGTGCCACATATCAAGGTGTCTTCCGCAATCCATTGGTTTCTGAGTCAATTCTGGGTGTTTCTGCCGGTGCAGGAGTAGGTGCTGCTCTAGCTATATTGATGGATCAGGGAACCGGCATAATACAATTATCAGCTTTCGTTTTTGGGCTGCTTGCAGTGGGAATGACCTTTGCAATAAGTCGTGTTTATCGCAGCAATCCAACACTAGTGCTCGTGCTAGCAGGAATTATTGTCGGTGGCTTGTTCTCTGCTGTTATTTCACTGTTAAAATTTGTGGCCGATCCTTATAGCAAGCTTCCTGACATAGTTTTTTGGTTGATGGGTTCCTTCGCCAAAGCTTCAACAGTTAATTTTACTCTGGTTATACCTGTCATTCTCATTTCCATGCTGGTAATTGTCCTGCTACGATGGCATCTTAATGTTATTTCCATGGGTGATGAAGAGGCCAGATCTTTGGGGATAGATACTAAGCGTTTACGTCCTGTGGTTATTATCTGTTCTACTTTATTGACCGCTGCAGCAGTCTGTATAGGAGGCGTAATTGGCTGGGTAGGGCTGATAATACCTCATATTTCCAGAATGCTAGTCGGTCCTGATCATAAAGATATGATAATAGCATCCATATTGTTAGGAGGAGCCTATTTGCTGGCAGTCGATACGCTATGCAGGACATTGACATCTGTAGAAATACCCATCAGTATAGTTACTTCGATTCTAGGTGCTCCGATATTTCTATATTTATTATATAGAGCTAAAAAGACGTGGTCATGATGTGTGCAAGACTTGAAGTAAAAAATGCTACCTTTTCCTATGATGGAAAAAGAAATATCTTCGAGGACATTTCATTCTCGGTAGACTATGGGGATGTGTTTTGTATTCTCGGACCCAATGGCACCGGTAAATCTACTCTCCTTCGTTGTCTCTGCAACCTATATTCACTAAATGCAGGAAATATTTACATAGACGGAAAAGACATTTCTTCATATACACCAAAAAAACTGGCTAAGAAAATAGGTTTCATTCCTCAAGTCCATACTCCTACTTTTCCATATTCTGTATTACAAGTGGTCATGATGGGTCGAACCCCGCACCTGAATACATTTGCTTCTCCCTCTCACAGTGACAAAGAAATTGCATTTGAAGCCCTTAGAACAGTCAACATTGAGCATATCTGGGACAAGCCATACACAGAACTCAGCGGTGGTCAGATGCAACTTGTACTTATGGCCCGTGTGCTTGCCCAGGAACCTGAAATTCTCCTACTTGACGAGCCTACTTCTCATCTAGATGTAGGTAACCAGATTTACACAATAAAAATGATAAGGAAACTATCTCAAAAGGGATTAACATTGGTAATGACTTCTCATTTTCCAGACCATACTTTTCTTTCATCTAACAAGGTTGGTATCATGAAAGATCGAAAGTTTCTGGCAATGGGCCCAGCTGAAGTTGTAGTTACTGAAGAGAATCTTCAGGATGCCTACGGAGTACCAATCAAGATTGTCCATATAGATGGTGAGATTAAACGAAAAATTGCTGTGCCAGTATTCAAGGATTAAATTTTGGGTCTTTATATATATTTTGTTTGAAATACGTACTTTTGTGCAAAATCGAATAGTAACTTAACTATATAAATTCCAAAAATCGTCACTGAACACAATCCTGGTGCCGACATTAAAGTAGAACAAGAACCAGATATTCAATGAACCTTATTTTGTCCTACTGGGTTGTAATAAACTCAGGGATAATATATTTTATTAAGAATAAGAAGAAATCCTGGCTTGGAGGATGTACGTAGCTTCAGGATAAGTGTATTGGCTGGCTCTGGTAAAAAAAATTAATTTCGCGCTTTTGCCAATGCTTCAGCTAAAACTTGTGGATTTTGCGCAGGAAAGAAATCATTCTTCACTCTTTTTTACACAATTAAGAAACTCTTCAGCCGTTTCGAATGAAACATCTTTGACCATAATTTCACCAAATTACTTTTATTCAACTCAAAGTATATAATAACCTGGTGTGCAAAAAACGAAATCT
>CAZLNG010000196.1:0-5799 GCA_964560735.1 uncultured Methanosarcinales archaeon
TCACCACAATCAATCACCACAATCAATCACCACAATCAATCACCACAATCAATCAAACAACTTAAGCTTTCTCTTACAATTGGAACGAAGAATATGTGGGAGTATTCTTCAAAGGGGGTTTATCTGATTGAGAGCCATGGGCAAAATAAAAGGCTCTCAATCAATTTCCAGTCTTTTTTCAACATTTTTAAATAAATATTTTTTCAATTATCAGTAATAATTAGAGATTCTCTCAATACCCTTCAATAATTTTCAAACTCATTCAATCTTCTTGAAAATTTATTAATTGAATTTCTCTTAATTGAACTAATAAATTGAAGTAGTAACTCGATGAGTATATCTTTAGTATTCCCCTAAGTACTCCTTTGACCTTTACTAATTCTTTCAAAAACTCATTACTATCCTATCCTATTTAAGCTCTTTGATGCTATATTTTTGCTATATAAGTACTAATAAAACATTAATTTTTTTTCAAAGTGAGATAATTTTTTGTATCTTTTCTTAAATATAGTTTTGAGACTGACCCTCAACATATGTATTTAAAAAATTGATATCTCTTTCCTCAGAACTCTCACAACTCCCATACATGAAAATGATTGCACAAAAATAGTATCAAAAATAGCATCAAAAATAGTATAGCCTATCTTTTAGTAGTACTTGAGTGGAGAATCAGTTGATTTTCAGAAAAGTATCAAAATCAGGAGACATAGACAGAAACTCGACATTGGCAGAGAACCAAAAACCCACGAAAAGTAAAGAACGGGTAAATTGTTCAGGATTCTACAACTGCGTTGAAGAATTTTGTAAATGAAAAAAAAATTGAATGTTAAATTATATATAAAAATCCTCTTAATTACTCTTATTGTGGGAAAACACAATAGGGGGAGTAATTATAGCGGATAATACAGACAAAGTTGCTGAAAATGTTCCTGGACCATATTATTGTGACTATAGCTGCATTGCGTGCCATTTATGTGTAGATACCGCACCAGAAAACTTCAAAATGAACGACGACGACTCTAATGCTTATGTATATAAGCAACCTGAAAATGACGAAGAAAAAGAAGCTTGTGAAGAGTCTTTAGAAGCCTGTCCTGTTGATGCAATAGGAAACGATGGATAAAAATAATTATCCTATTTTGACTCTTGCTTAATTTTATCTTCTTTTTATTCTTTCTCAACTTTTTATTCCTTCTCGATTTCACAATAAATTCGGGAAAGCCCCTGCAGAGTGGAATAACCTTTTCTGGTGATGATATAGTCTCCGCGTTCGTTTCGCTGTAAAACCATACCGGTCTCAAGCAGCTTCTGGAGATGGAAGAGCAGGTTTCCCCCCCGCAGTCCTGTAAGCCTGGATAGCTCGGAAAAAGTCTTGCTTTCTCCTGATAGGGCTTTGAGCATCAATAGGCGCTGTTTGTTTGCTACAGGCTCGCAGACCTCAGAGACCAGCCTGTCAGGTTCTATTTCGCTTATATCAGTTTTTCTATCCTCTTGCTCCCTGTTTTCAGAAATCTGAAGGGAACGCATGAGTTTAACCTGCTTTTCAAAGATATTCGAAGCTTCTGAAAAACATCTTGTGCAGCTGGGTTTTTTTGCCTCTTTTTTTAGTTCTTCCAGTCTTTCTCCATAGAGTTTTAAAGTATCAGCATCGATTTTGCCTTTTGAAATGAGGCCTGCCGTTTCCTGCAGGAGACCCTTGAAAGCCGTTTCACATACCTCTCGCAGCTCGCAATCCCTGGTAATATGGCTGTGAATTCTCTCATCTGCGTCTTCACAGAGGTAGGCTACCATGGGCTTCATGAAGCTTGTTCTCATCTCTTCAAGCACCCTCTCAATATGCTGCTGATTTGCTTTCTGTAAAAACCTTGAAAATTCATTTCTCAGGGATGAAACTTCTTCTTTAATAGAATGGAGTTCCTCTCTGTAATAAATCTCGGCGTTTTCGTTTGCTGTATCCATTTTATCTTCCTCTTCCATTTTATCTTCCTCAAAACTGTAAGAAAACCGGATTGGCCTTTTTTTATAATTTCCCCTACTGGAAGCTATCACAGGGTCATTTTTCTATACAATCGGAGCTCTGTACACAATTATGACGCTCAAGTATATAAATATACACAACGTTTCAGGTTTTGGTGATAATGAATGGAATTACAGGACATAAACAAGTTCGTGCAGACTGCAAATGAAGAACAGCTTAAAGCCTTTGGTTTCCTAGGTCAGTGGATGATGGAAAACGTACCCAAATACTGCACCTGCGCCTCAAAGTGCAACCAGAACTGTGAGATTGCAAAAGCCCTGGGCGGAGCGCTTCAGACCGCAGGTCAGCGGCTTCAGGGACAGTAATTTCAGAATAAAAAGGCAAAGATTAGCGCATATCTCAAACATAATTCCTCAAGTTATTTTTTTCTTATTTTTTATTTTAGTGCATATCCTGTCCTATGGATCAGTTTTTCTATAATTATTTTATTTTCAGGCTGGGAACTATGTTGAGTTTTTATATAAAAAAAATATATCTTAAATTTGATAAAATCGAGGAATGACTATGGAATCCGTGAAATCCGAATGTGAAAGTTTCTGGGATGCAAAAGCTTATGCAGTAGTTACAGACAACACGAAGCCCGCAATTAAGTGGACTATATCTGAACTTAAAAAACGGGGGAAAAATGTATATGTTATCGACCTTTCCAAAGACCCTGAACCCGGATCCTTAAAAAAAGTATCCGAACTCCCGGCGGGCCTGGATCGTGCAGTTATCGGCATCACAAAAACTGATCCCGGAGATCTCATCCCCTCCCTCTATGAAAAAGGCATAAATAAAATCTGGCTCCACTGGAAGACCGAGACTGAAAAAGCTATCGATGTTTGCAGAGGAAAAGACCTGGAATGCACGACCGAACGTTGCCCCATGATGTATCTGGGAAGCGGTTTCAGCATACATGGGATGCACAGGGCGATTGCAAAGGTAATGCGGAAATATTGAAAAGAAGGTTTTGGAAAAGTTGTGTATCCAATGCTTTAAAACTTCCATCTCTCTGACCGTTATATGATCGGCTTTTGTATAATAATTTTCAAAGTGGAAAAATTGTATGTAAAATTAGTTAATATAATCCATGTTTTAAAGTCTGAAGCAAAATCTATCTCTCCTTGTATTTTACCCTTAAGGACCTGATATTTTTTGTTTTTTTGACCATGATCAATTAAACTTCAATCAGTTTTTATATTTTTCAGGTTTTTCGATATTCTACAGCTGGAATCTTTCAATTTAAAAAACAGACGACAATTCAAAAAGCTTACCAAAAAATTTTTAACCTTTCCCTGAGGAATAGGTAATTTACTAAAAATGTTATGCATATTGGGAGTGGTTAATATGGAAAGTACTGAGATTACCCCCGGAAAGGGTAATTACTTTGCACTTATACGTAATTCTCCTACAGTAAAAGAATTAAAATCAAGTGAATTACGGAACAGATGTGCAACTTATATTTTTGATATTTTTATTGTAAACATTTTTGCTGCTCTTACTCTAGTGGCAGTCATGTTGATTTTTATCCAGCAGAAAGAAGTATATGGAATGCTGCTTGTTAACCTGACAATTTTAGCTTATTTTTTATACTATGAAAACTCTCCGGAGGAACCCGAATCTCGAAAAAAGTTCGTGAATCTTATTGTCAGCAGCTGTGAGGGCAAAAGAGATTCCCTTGAGAGGACATTTTTGAGATACTTTGCAGGAGGGGTACCGGGCCTTTTTCTTTTAGTTATAGATATGGCTGCTAACGGAGTGGCTGCAGTTAGCGAGCATCTGGGGTTTTACTTCATTATTCCTCTCATATCATATGTTCCCATTCTGTTTATGAATCTCAGGCAGGGAATTCGTGATTTACTCAAAAGTACGGTTTTCCTGAAAAATTCGGCAGTGAATGAGGCAGTGAATTCAGCTGTAAGTTCGGCTGCAAGTTCGGCAGGAAACGAGGAGTAAATCTCCTTTTTTCATAAGGTTTAAGTAGGTGAAAAAATAGACTTTTAGATATTTTTCTCGGCTACAACCCTGCCTATCCCGCCTACCCGCAAGGCTACATCCGAAATTTGAAAATAAGACATTTATTCAGGCACTCATTTATATAATTAAATATGTATAATTCTTAATTCTTTTACATATAATATGACAAACCCCGTCTTTACAAAAATCGAGTCCCGCAAATATTGTGTTCTATACAGGGGATCTGAAAAACAATAAGAAATGACTGGTACGTTGAAGAGGATTGGAGTCAATATCTAAAATGATTAGACTCTTAACTCCGCCAGCTTCTCTCCATTTTTTCGTAAAGGCCAATTAAATTATTCCGCGTAATCTTGAAATAGGGATGATCGGGTCCGTATTCTTCTTCTATAATCTCAAGAGCTCTTTCATAGAGGTTTATCGCATCTTCATACTCCTCCATACTTTCATGGAGTCCTGCAAGGTTATTCAGAGTTGTGCCTACATCGGGATGGCTGGGCCCTAAGGTCGTTTCGTAGATCTTTAGAGCCCGGCTGTAGAAAGGAAGGGCTTTTTTGTACTGGCCTTCAATTCTGTAAAGCTCTCCCAGGTTGTTTAAAGTCTTGGCAACTTCCGGATGGTCAGGGCCGAGGATCAGTTCCCTGATCTCAAGAGCTCGTGTGTAAAGCTCAAGGGCTTTTTCATAACGCCCTTTGTGGACATAAACGCCCGCAAGGTTGTTGAGGGTTGTAGCAAAGCCCGTATGCTCGGTCTTCCCGAGTTTTTCCATGATTTCCAGGGATCTGGTATACAGAATAAGAGCTTTTTCGTATCTTGCAGTCTGAAAATAGAGCAGAGCAAAATTGTTCAAAGTCTGGGCTACCTGAGGGTGCTCAGGGCCGTATACTTTTTCCTGAAGCTTTAAAGCCTGCCCATATCTGTCCTCACTCTCATCGGTTTTTCCCATCTCAGAGAGCAAAACCCCCAGATTATTCAGGGTACCGGCTTTATAAGCCATTATCCCGCGATTTTCAGGGTCCTGTTCCTGAAGTTTTTCGAGAAGCTCAAGGGCTCTCGCAAAGAATTCTTCAGCTTTTTCGGGTTTTTCCATTCCCTTATAGAAAAACGCCATCCTGTTCAGCGTTCTGACAGCACCCAGATTGTCGGAACTCAGGAATTTTTCCTGAATCTCAAGTGCACGCGTGTAAAAAGAAAGGGCTTCTTCAGGCCTGTCCATCAAATAATAAAGAGTGCCGAGTTCGCCTAGTGTTTCTCCAGTTTGAGACCCCTCAGCTCCGGCTAACTTTTCACGAATCCTGAGCGCTCTGGTAAAAAGTCTGAGTGATTCTTCATAACTCCCCCTGTAACGGTAAATTCCCGCAAGCCCATTGAGTGCGGCTGCAGTTTCCAGACTTTCAGGTTCCAGATTCTTTTCTGCAATCTCAAGTAACTCTTCATATAAAGGTAACAGTATTTTCCATGATGCAGACCTGTAAAAAGGTTCTGTCCTGACAGTAAACCATTTTACCAGTTCATCAGGCTTAAAAACCTCTTTTGCCTGTACAAAAGCTTCCTTTATATCTATTTCATCTTCAGGGGTGATAAGTTCGGGATCCAGATCTTTAAGCCTCTGTTCGTACCTTTCAAGCAGAGCTCTCTGGTTTTTAACTTTTTTATTTTTAATCTCAACAGAGCTATCCTGGGCATAAACTTCTTCTTTTCGGGAAATTCCTTCCTTTTCTGAGGCTTCTTCTTTCTCAGCAATTTTTTTTTCCTCTGAAATTTCTTCTTTTCCTGAATCTGTGGAATTGATCATAGTTCAC
>CAZLNG010000197.1:0-5748 GCA_964560735.1 uncultured Methanosarcinales archaeon
TAACATGAAAACTCCTGTAGATGAGAGCCATCAATGATAAATCTCATTTGATCTTATTTGCGAGTGAGCAGAACACAGGTATAAGGGGAAGAGAAAAGGGGAAGAGAGGAAACTTTTAAGGGGAAGAGAGAAAACTTTTTAAAAAAAACAAGAAAAGAAATCAAATAAGTTTTAATTCCATTTCATAACATAACTCTCTATAGCCGCAAATGTTTCTTAATTCTTTAGTTTTCTGAAAACCCAATTTTTTGTATAACCGAATAGCAGGATGATTGCTGGTATTTACATATAGCAGAATGGACGAGATTCCGTTTAATTTCATTTCTTCAATACTCTCTCGCAACAATTTTTCAGCAAAACCCCTTCCTCTGTAGTTTTTATCAGTTGTGATTGCACAGATTACCGCTTTCTTCTGAAAGCCTTTGAAAGAAAGTGCAGGTTTCAGGTAGTAGATGCAGTAGCCCACAACTTTACCTTCAAACAGGATTACGTAAAAGATTTTCCTCAATCTTTTTGAATATGTTGCAAGTTTTGCTTTATTTTCTTTTTCAAATCCTTCTGCCTGAATCCTGAGAATTTCAGGAAGCATAGATTGCTCTACTGAAGTAGTGTTTTCCCTCTCCGTTTGTTTCCATTGCCTTAGGAGGAAAGAGCCTGAGGTATCTCGCAAAAGTCTCATTAAAATTGCAAATTGCTCAGATAATCTATTAGGGATGTTTTTGAAATCCATAGAAACCCCTTTAATTGAGGTACCCTTGAAGAAATTACCTTCCAAGCATTACATGAATCATATACGTTGAAAACATGCTCCTCTTACAGAGAAGAATAACTCTTCAAGTTATCACTGATTAAACCCATAAAAAACACAATATTTATTTAAAGGTTTCTTAGGAACATTATTTCTTTGAATATGACGCTTGAAGAATAGATTTTTAATGTAAAGACATGTTACCGAAAAAGGCAGGTTACCAGAAAAAGGCAGCTTTATAAGAATGCCTTTGAAGGATCAATTTCGTAGGAAAACACTATTCTCGCTTATCCATAACTGAGGTCTTCAGAAAAGTATTTTAAATTCAATTAGATAGCGAATTAAGTGAGCTTTAGTTCCATCTCATAACATTTTTCATTCTGGCCACATACATCTTCTATTTCTTTGACAATTCTGAAACCTAATTTTTCGTACAGGCGTATGGCAGGAGCATTTTTAATATCTACATATAAAAGTACAGAGGAAATTTTGTTTAATTTCATTTCTTTGATGCTTTCTGCTAACAATTTCTCACCGAAGCCTTTTCTTCTAAAATTCCTGTCTACTGCAATTGAGTAAATTACCGAGTTTTTCTTAATGCCTGTGAGGGAAATTATAGGCTTCAAGTAATAAACACAGTATCCAACAACTTTATCCTAACTCAGAATTACATAGAAAATCTTTTTAAATTTCCTGGAATATCTTTTAACACCATTCCGTCTTCGGGTCTCAAATCCCTCGGTCTGAATTCTAATGATTTCTGGAAGCATGGTGTTATCCAGAGTTACAACATTTTCCTTCTCAGTTTGTTTCCATTTATATAAAAACGAAGCCCTAAAATTATCCTGTAACGATCTCTTAAAACCCGTTAAACAAGCAGTTAATGTTGTCTGAATTTTTACGAGATCCACATAAATCACCTGTAAATAACATTAAACTGGATAATTTGTTTCTGGATAATAATTCTAAAATAATTTTCCTTGTCCTGAGCAACTCGCCCACAAGCAGTATACATCAGTAAGAATGTTTTACACCAGCAGGAATGTTTTATATCAGTAGGAATGTTTTAGAACTTTTCAGGTATAACCTGAAAAGGGGTTTGAGATAATTCAGGCATATCAAGCACATGTTCTTTTCAAACCAACTGTTCTTAAAATGAAACCGGATACCTGAAATTTACGTATGTAACTTTTAAGCCATCTGTTTAATATTTTTAAAATTAATCCTTATAGTTATTAACCTATTTCCTCTATTTTCCCGGTATTCGGCCCTGGAATAGTAGTTAACCTGGAATGTTTGACCCCCTTTAAACTTAGAATTTTTTCGGTCAGTTTTACTATTTTCTCTCCTTCTCCTTCCAGAATTATTACTTCAAAACAGGAATCTTCTTCAATATGGAAGCGCACTGAAGAACTTATCAGATCCATATTTTCATGCTGAATTCTTGCCAGGCTATTAGATATCCCCGTTTTTGAACAATCATATACGATAGAAATTGTTGCAGCCCTTATCCCCTTAATCTGCTGCATCCATTCGTAATGCTTATTATAAGTTCTTATGGCATCCCTTATACCTTCAGAACGGGAGGAATAACCTCTCTTCAGGAGAGCTTTGTCAAATTTATCTAGTAGTTCGCCTGGTAGGGAAATCCCTATTCTCATAAGTTTCTTTTCCATAAACCCCTCCAAGGAAATTCTTCTTTCGGCTATCTTCTGCAAACTCTTTAACCGGAAAACTATAATGAAAGGTCTTAACTCAGAAAAAGTTCCGATATATCCCCGAATTCCCCAATACAATAACCAGAATTATATTTAATACTTTATTGTTATCCGGAGACATAAATAGTAATCGAAAGACATACGAAACATGGGGAAGTAGATAGAATATAAGAATTATGAAATGAAAATCTAAGAATTATGAAATTTAGAAATAACCAGACATAGAACATAGACCCAAAATATCGGACCTAAAACACCAGACTTAAAATATCAGACCCAAAATATCAGAATCAAAAATCAATCATATATCCCGCAGTATTTTTTTTGAAATCCGATATTTTTCCGGATAGCGTTTTTAACACTTATCCAAATAATAGAGAATTTAAATGAAAAATGACGAAAATTGAATGCTGCTGTTTTTTAGTCTATAAATTCATCATCCAACTATTTTGAATTCCTTCATAGAGGCCCAATAAATTCACGTTAAAGTGGAAATAGATAACAAGAAAAATAGTGAATACAAGAAATTTTCTGCGGAAAGTAGGATCAATTTTCGAAAGAATAATTAAATTTAAAGTTTCCAAACTGTTTTTATTACTTTTATCTCCCTGACATTCAAGTTAAAAGTATTCAGTTTTTTTCTGCCGGAACCTTTACTCTTCATTGAATTACTTAGAAGAGAAGTATATTCTTGCATAAAATGGCAGTTTCAGTATACAAAAATAAAAAGATTTTCACTTGCCTATTTCAAGGCAGTTAAGATCCGAATGGCTCAGTTAAGGTGTCAGCAGTTACTGGTTAAGGAAAAAATTCGGTAAGATTAAAGTTTTTTTTCTTCTCTGCCAGCTCCAGAGCAAACATGATGATTCCCAAAAAGCTTATTAAAGGCAGAGTTCTATAGCGTGAAACACATTTGCTCTGAAAGTTCAGAATATGTTGATAAATTCAGAATATGTTGAAAAAAATAGTTTCCTCTTATCATTTAGCTAATTTAGTTGAGAGTTGAGAAATTATGGCAATCCAGAACGGCGATTTCATAAAGTTAAATTACACAGGAAGATTCGAAGACGGTAGGGTTTTCGACACAACAGACGAAGAGCTTGCAAAAAAAGAAGAAATCTTTAGCCCGCGTGGCCTTTATGGCGGCGACATTGTTATTGTAGGAGCAGGACATACTATTGAGGGTCTTGATGAGGATCTTGAAGGAAAGGAAGCAGGATATACCGGAACAGTTACACTTCCTCCGGAAAAAGCCTTTGGCCCGAGCAACCCCAGGCTTATCGAGACCATTTCGATTACAAAGCTGCAGGACAGAAATGTCCACCCTGGCCTTCCTGTTGAGATCGAAGGCAAAAGAGGTATTGTTACCAGAGTAATAGGCCGCAGGGTAACTGTAGACTTTAACAGCCCACTTGCAGGCAAAACAGTTGTTTATGAGTACACAATTGAAAAGGTCCTTGAGACTGAGATTGAAAAGATCCAGGGCCTGCTCGCTCTCTACACCGGCCTCAGAGACATTGAAGTTGAAATTGCAGACGGCGTTGCAAAGATCTATATCCCAACGGGCCTGACCTTCAACCAGCGCTGGCTTATGGCAAAGAACAGAGTTTCATCCGAACTCTTCAAATACGCCGGCATCAAGGAAGTCCAGCTCATTGAAAAGCTCACTGCAGAATCTGAAGCCATGGAATCCTTCGAGCCCGCAGAGGAACCTGAAGCCGCAGCCGAACCCGAAGCTGGAGCAGAAGAGCCCTCAGAACCTGAAGCCTGATTACATCGTTAAACTGCACCAGAAAAGCGAAGAGCCCGTTCTCTTCGCAAATTTTATATATAATAATCTGGTTTTCTCTATACGCTTCCCGGAATGTCAGAGTTATCTGCACAATTCTCTTTCCGGAAGCTGCAAGAACAATCTACTCAACCTGCTGAGGTAGCCCAGCGGACTACGGCGCCGGTCTTGAAAACCGGTAGTGCTCACGCGCTACGGGAGTTCGAATCTCCCCCTCAGCGTAACTTTCTGTTTCTTTTAAAATTAACCCTGTTTTTACTCGCTTCTGGCACAATAGCAATCTAGGGAACTCTTTCAAATCTTATTGCTGTAATTCCAGCGTAAAATATATTTTTTGAATCTCATCAAATCCTATTTCTTACAGGATTCTTTTAACTGAAAGGATTCTCATTTTCTGAGATGATCATTTCAATATGATCACCTGTTTCACGAGATTAGACAAATATTGAAAACCTCTACATGAGTTCCCAAATAAACCGTATAAAAAGCAACAAGAAATATTATAGAAAAGAAAACCGTGAAAAAAGCAAAGAATTTACTCCTAACTTAAGGAGCCGCAGTACTGGAAAACCGTTTTTCCGTTTTTCTGTTTTTCCGTTTTTTAGAGTTGTTACTCTTAGTCCTTTAAATAATTCCATAATATAAAAAAATATCTCGATGAAATTTTTGTTCTAACTGTTCTCCGAAGCAACTTTTAGGTTTAGGGTTAAATGAGGGGATATCTTATTTCTAAAACCAGCTCAGAGGCTAATGATTACGATTTTCAGACGCTTTCCCATAATGTAAACCTTAATTACTTCCCTGAGAAGGGAAATTGAAGGGAAAAAATTGTGTTCTGGAATGCAAAAACCTTGTAAAAAAGGGTTTTCCGGAATGAATTTTTGCAGGCGTGTACACAATGTTCAATTTCCGGAATTTTAAATTTTAATTGTTATACCTTTCTTGACCTGAGCTGCTCCATCTGGTTCTTTAAAAAGCTTGTCACAAGTATTTGAAAGGAAGATTTTTATCTGAGGTCTTTTTGTGGGAGAAATGCTGCTTTGAACTCCATTCGAATATCTGAATATGGTAACAGATAAAAAACAGGAGGGGAAGAGCTACGAAAAAGACGGTGATATCGCGTAAAATTGGACTACTGATAAAATTTGTTCCGGCGTTCCAGAGGGCTAAAAACGGCCTGTGGAATAGGTAAACACAATACGAAGATGTGGCTATATATGTGAAGGTTGAGCTCAAAGAGCTTGAAAATTTATCATCAATCAGCTTCATCGCAAGTTTGTATTCAAAGACGCTGAAAACTATTATAAATATATTAAGAAGCAGCATCAGCATAAATTTAAGAGCCGTGTAACTCAGACCCAGTAAACTGGCAAAGCTGCCCAATATAGATACCAGCATGGACGATCTTATGGTGCCCCCTGGGGTTTCAATGGTCATAGAAACTTTAGGGTCAAGAAGCAGAACCATCCTTGACCCCAGGACAATAACCATTA
>CAZLNG010000198.1:0-5536 GCA_964560735.1 uncultured Methanosarcinales archaeon
CGACTTTATTTTCTTAAACAAACCAGATTTTAATTTCTTAAACAAATCAGATTTTGATTTATTAAACAAACCAGATTTTAATTTCTTAAATTAAACCTGATCCAATACGGAATTAGAGATTTATACAGGATCTTCCGTAATCTCATCAAGCACAAGCTTTTCCCATTCCCTTTCTCCAAGAACAATCTCAAACTCCTGGGGTGTAAGCATAGGAGATGGGAAACGTCCGACCTCATCAACAGCAAGCCGTGGACAGGCTGTATTTACGAAAGCGTCCACTTTAAACTGGAGCAACTGGTCAGGAGTAACCAGATCAATCAGGATCAGATATGCCTCTTTTCCATGCTTTTTTGCAAGCTCTTTCAATGAAGAAGCAAGTTCCATTCTCTTCTGTCCGTTTTTGCTTGAAACGATTATCCCAAAGACCTTAGCATCCAGAGACTTTGCGATTACCGCACTCCTCTGACGCAGAACTCTTGAAGGATCAACCTCGCGAACCTCTCCTGAAAGAGGATCAGCTGCAAGGACGCGTTTTTTTGTGGAAAGAGCCACACCCAGGGGATGGAAATCTCCGCTTCCTATGTAAAGATACTCATCGCAATTTTCAGCTCTTGCTGCCGAAAAGTTACAGCCCAGCACCTGTCCGGCATAAGCAAGCCTGGAATCTCCGCGCCCGATCACACAGATCTTTCCGCCGGCCTCAAGCACAGCACAGGCTTCAGGCAGTTTATGAACATGCTGAACCGTAGTAATCAGCCCTATTTTCTGCCCTTTCAGTTCAGACACAGCTTTTTCAACGACAGGCCGGACATCAACTGCAGAACGCGTTTCTATGAAATAAACCTTCTCTGAAATTTTTGTGTCCTCAAGTTCCGCATGCCCGAAGTGGAAAAGAATCTCCACATGCTCAAGCAAGGTGCTGTCCAGGTCGCAAGCTCCAAAGCAGGGATCTCCGGAAATGAGAATCTCAGCTCCGGTAGCCTCTTCTACTTTCTTTGCAAGCTCAGCACCTTTTCTTTTGAGCCCCTCAGGAAACTGAAAGCCAACTGTTTTTGCTCCCGATTTCCTGATAACATTAATAATATATTCAGGCCTTAAGTCAAAAGCTTCACTGATCCCCAAAGACATTCTGAATCTCCACACCTTTCTCGTTCACATCAATTGTGACGAGAATCTTGGGCTCAACCCCAAGCTCCTTTATTTTTAAATAGCCGTCTCCCCTTCCGATAACTGAAATCACATCAAGGATCTCAACACCCATGTTCTTTAGCGCCTTCACGAGTGCAAGTAATGTTCCGCCAGTACTGATTACATCATCCACGATAATTACTCTGTTTCCTTTCTTGAGCCCGTTTATATAAAGGGCGCCTTTTGAATACCCTGTGCTCTGAGAAAGCTCAACTTCTCCTTCAAGGAAATAAGGCCTCTTCCGAACAATAGTCAAAGGAATTCCTGTTTTCAGGGAAAGGGCATTTGCTACCGGAATACCCATAGCCTCAATCGTAAGAATGGTGTCAATCTTCTTAATATCGGTAATCTGGAGAATATATTCTGCGATCTCCTCAACCATGTGGGGGTCTATTGAAGGTACGCCATCAGAGATCGGATGGATAAAGTAATTGTATTCTCCTCGCTTGATTATAGGAGAACTAATGAGGGAGCTTTTAAGTCTTTCAAGCATGGTATTAACTTCCTTTGGCTGTTACAATATTCCTGTAACTAGTATTCCAGACAATATTATACTATCGTGCTTCAAGCAAATCGCTTTCTGGCAGCAGGCCAAAACGCGAAAGTGGAGGAGCTATATGGGGAAGATAGGTCAATTTTAGGAAAACATCAAGGTAGTTGATATAATTTTGGTAGCATACAGCGTGTTCAATGTTACAATATATGTGCGGCTAATTGGTGGTTTTATTCTCTTTTATTCAATTAATGAGATATTTAAAACTCCTTGACCCACAAGCAACTCGCGCAATTCTATAGCAACCGGCTGTTGAGGTAGTATTTGGTAGAGGCTCAGGAGAAGCTCCAGCGCAGTGCCGAAATAAGCCTCTAGATTACGAAAATCTGAGAATACTTGATCACTCAGGCATGGTGGGAATGACTTGGTCGCTGTACCCTCCAGCAATACAGGAATGATTGTAGCTTTTCTTTTCTCGGGACCTCTCATGCGTGTGTTGATTTGTGCACATTCTGCAGCTACTACTGTTCCACTTTCCGGGTCTTCATTATCGTATTTCTTGCGGTAGGCGGCAGTTCCCACTACAATTATGCGGTCCACTTTCTCTAGTCTGTCAATAAAACGACCAATACTGCCTCCTGGAGGGTTGTGCCACTTATCCAACAAAACCCTGACGCCAGCTTTCTGCAAATCCATTGCCAGGCTACGTTCCACCCATAGCTCCTGCTTTGAATTGCCCCACGCATAACTAATGAAACATTCTGGAGAGATAATCTCTTTATCTGTTACATATGATTTCAGACGGAAGAGAACTTGTTCAAATCTAGTGCGTTGATCTGCTGCCCGACGATTTGCTTCCACTTCTTCTGCCTGTTTCTTAGTGAGATAAATAGGCTGATTGGTTTTTGGCAGCGTGATCTTCTCACCACATCGACTGCAAAAAGCTAATTCTTCATCACTAGACATAAGCTCGCGAACTACTGCTCGATTGAGACTATGCCCCTTAGAGCAGAAGACTGGTTCATAACGCCTCACTGTAAGGTTACGACGAGCTAGAAAGCTTTCAAACAAGCCCTGAAACAGCATCCTCACAGAGGTTGGAGTTTTCGCTCCGAAATATAGTACAAAATCCAGTTCTCCAGCACGCTCCTCTTCTAAGCGGAACCCGCACACATGACCTGTTCCCACCTCATAACGAGCGTGATTCTGCCACTGGTTTGTGCGAGTAAAATTCTGCGTGTAACCCATAAGAACCACCATCGACGCGTATACATTCTCTATGGCACCGCTCACTGTGTAGGCTACTCCATCTTCAATAGGTGTATCGTCCCCTATAGGTGGTTTCTTCAAGTTGATAAGTTCAGGAAAAACTAAATAAGCACGACTGTTCAGTGGATTGGTCTCGCGAAAACAAATATTGTGCTCAAGAAATAAGACCGCTCCGGAATCCAATAGAATATTCTGCTCGATCTCTTTAAGCTTTTCCAGTTCGGGAAACTTGTATTCTCCCGACAATAATCTCTGCTCCTCAAGTGATCCGAGTCCTTCCTGATTCCTACGGGCCTCTAGTACAAAGGAAGCTGCCAGGTTGTTAAGCATTTCTGGCGCGAGTAGAATACATATTTCTCCTTGAGATGTCTTCAGCCGTGTCACATATCCGTGGTTCTCAAGATGTCCTACTGCAGTCAGCATCTCAGCATCGCTAAACTTCCATTTACGGTCCGTCTTTTGCAAGTACCGACGAAGTTCTTTTGGCGTCAGGATCATTTTTCGACGTCGCTTGTTCTCTTTAATTCCAAGAACGAAATCCTTGACTCGTTTGAAGGTCTCAGTGGTAACAGTTGCTGGTTTGTCATCCCAGGGAATCATGGTTTGCATCTGTTGGATTAACTCTTCGATTCCTTCGCCTGACTTTGCACTTGTGAGCAGATAAGCCTTGATTCCTTGCTGTTCACAAAATGTACTTAATTCTTCTTTTGTCAGCCGTGGCGTACCACGGTCTGAGCGTGCTGCAATCAAAGCCGTAGGTGTTCCATTGGAAAGTTGGGGCTCAACCTTCAATTGTTTTAGCCAAAATTCTACACCGCTTAGAGGGTCATCACTACGGGTAGGGTCGAAGAGCACGAGTGCCAGATCTGCATCGTCAAGAAACAGAGCATGGATGAGCCGATAGTCTGGCTGTCCGGCAAGATCCCATAACACTGCTTCGCATTGTGCGCCGTCGCCCCGTTTCTTGCAGAGCTGGTTAAGCAGCCAGAACTGCTGTCCATGCGTGGAGGAGTGTTCTTTGAACTCTCCATGGGACAATCTCCAGCCCAGTCCTGTCTTGCCAACTCCAGAATCGCCAACTAACACAATTTTGGCGCTGGTATAAGTTATCATCGTTTCAGCAGTGGGTTGACTAAGAAGGGTATCAGGGTCTAGTTTCCAGATATGGATGACACTCGGCTTTCTATCAGGTTCGCTAGTGTCCCAAATAGCTGCGGCAAAGTAAGGCAAATGCGGATGAAAGGTGAAGTTAGGGCCTATCCAGTCGTTATCAGATTTTCCAAATTTGATCTTTGCGATACAGTCAAAAATATCTGTGCGCCACAGAAGGATTTCCCTTTGATGAATACTTCTCGAGACAAATAAAGGAATATTGGGTGCGAAAACAATGGAAGTGGCAGTTCCAGTATGACCTTCCAATACTTTTGAAAGTTTCCAGTTTCCAGCTTCCCACAGCTGAATATTATTTCTAATCCCTATAGCCAAACCACTACCTTGTGGATCGAAAGCAATACCAGTAGATAACTTACCACTTCCCCTCAGATTCTGAAGTAACTCTCCGCTGGTCACCTTCCATAACTTTACTGTCTCGCTACTCTCGCTGGCCAAAATGTGCCCTGTCGGGTCAAATTCAATACTAAGAACTTCATCAGAGTGCCCTTTCAGTGTATGTAATAGTTTTCCACTGGTCACTTCCCATAACTTGATAGTTTTGTCACGACTCCCGCTGGCCAAAATACAACCCGTTGGGTCAAATTTTACACCAAAAACTTCATCGGAGTGCCCTTCTAGAGTGTGCAATAGTTTCCCGCTAGTCACATCCCATAACTTGATAGTTTTGTCACGGCTCCCGCTGGCCAAAATACAACCCGTTGGGTCAAATTCAATACTAAAAATTTCATCAGAGTGCCCTTCCAGAGTGTGCAATAGCTTTCCACTGGTCACATCCAACAATTTGATTGTTTTGCCCTCATCCCTACTGGCGAAAGTGCTACCTTTTAGGTCAAAAGCGAAACTCCCAATACTTTCTTCGTCCCTTTCCAATATATGAAGACATTCACCGGTTTCAGAATTCCACAACCGGATTGTCTTGTCAGCTGAAAGTGATGCCAGTGTTTGCCCATCGGAAGACCACACAACACGTATTATCCAGTCAGTATGTCCTCTCAACGTGCGCATAAGCTTCACGCCTGGCGGCAGATTCTTTCTCACCTTTTCATCAGCTTGTTGCCATTTTTCAACAGACTTATCGATCATACGCATACGATTTACTTGGGATTTTATTAACATTTCTAAAATAGTCAAAATTAGCATCTATTAAGTGACAATTTACATATGATCAAAACTTTAAAAAAACAGAAAGTTAAGTTCTTTGAATAAAGCCATGAATAATAGATATTATGTGTAGAAATAAGTTTTTTATGCTAAATCAAAAATAAAGACCGAAATTAGAGAAAAATGAAATCTAAAAATAAAAAAGGAAGAGAAATAAAAGGCTGTAAACCATAAAATCCCATGTTTTGTGTTTGATCTCAGGCTTACAGGTTACTTTTTCGATTCACGAACTAACTTTCGAGGTTTTGAGGA
>CAZLNG010000199.1:0-5528 GCA_964560735.1 uncultured Methanosarcinales archaeon
AAAATCGAAGCACAGCGCGGTAAAGAATCAAGAAATTCATTTTTAAATGGGATAATCGAAAAAGCATTAAAAACAGGAGTTTGTTAAATCTGCCTTCCTGGTGCGCCAACACCAGGGAAAGTTAGGCAGTCGACAACGTAGGTAATTTTGTTTAGAAGTTCACTACAACTGTTGTAACGTTGTAGTGCACAATATTGTATTGTGTGAAAGGATATATAAATTCTTTTGCAAATACAATAATCTTCTGTTTTTGGCTGTCTTTTGCAGTTTTTCGGCTCCAAGGAGCTTACATGCTGGATATCACTCAGTTACAACCTTACACTGTTGAGGCTTTAAAACAAATTTACACTGAACGAAGAGATACCATCAAACACATGCAAAAAGCGGGAACTGCTTTTGAAAAGGCCTTAGCTCTCGTGATCCTTACAGCAGGAGGTGAGGAAAACGCAGTATAAAAGCAGGTGTGCGGATGTATCCAGACATCCGCAACGGACAATATATCAAATGACCGGCTGTATATCGTCTACAAAAGGTATAAATTTTTCTTATAATTGTTCAGGAAATACCCCGGCCTATCAACCATCTGAACAAAAATTCTTTTATGATTTATGGATGACCTTTGAACCCCTGCAGGATGAAATGGCAGATCAAGACTCCAAGGAGTTTCAACTCTTAGACAATCCGAATCCTATGATATTCGAGGCCTGGATCAACGCAGGGAGGCGATAATATTCCAAACTTTTATTTTTTGGAGGCATTCTTTTCTGAACGTCAGCGACCAAGCTTTAGGTGCCTGCAGGACAGAAATGTCAGGGAACATGGGGAAGAACAGGCAGGAATGAAAGGGGATTTGAATGGCTCTCATGAAGGCATATGAAAGTCTGCTGCCTATAGAGCCGGACCTTTCGGAATACATAGATGTTGATACTCTCCATGAGCATTGTGAGGTATGTAAGCTCAGGAACAAGAAAAGAAGACACGCAAAATATACAAGGCTAAAACATTTATTGGAGCTTAAAATGCCTGCTCTTATTTTTTTAGTGGTTACATTGCCAACTCAGGAGCAAAGACATATCATATGGGGAAAAGCGAAACAGACAGAGAAGAGCAGGAGGGTCTAAAGATGCACTCTAAAGAATACGAAGAGTATTCCGAACGTTTGGAAAATCAGCGGATAGAGTGGAAGGTCAATCAAAAATTAAAGAAGATGGAAGCAGACCCCAACCTGTTCACAATTGAACCTGAAAAGCCAGAAAAACCAGATACAGAGGGGGTTATAGGCAGTGATGCATTTCTCAACTCCTTAACAAAAGTAGAAAAAGTCAAAGCGATAACAGCAAAAGACGGTGCTACATGGATTTTTACTATATCTACTTTGGGAAAAACAGAACGGATTATAATTTCAAATCGTGACCTGATGAAAGGATGCAGGATTTTTGAAGACCTTTTTAAATCCCGTTTTGGGTTTTTTCTCCCGTGGGAGCTTACAAAGAAGCCAAAAAAAGGGCAGCCTAACATGTGGAAGCGATTCCAACACTATATCGAACAGGTATGTATAGAAATTGAACCGACAGAGTCTACCGAGTGGGCTGAATGTGATATGTTACTCGATGTCATTGCAGGATTTCCGATAATAGAGAACGGAGAAATATGGGCAGATAAAACACACTCGCCAAATACGCTATACAAGAAGGAAGCGGACGAAAAAACATACTATATTCTAAAGTCTACAGATATTCTTTCTCTGATCTCTGAAAAGAGATTAACAACTACACATCTAAAGATAGGGGAAGTAATGAACCAGCGGGGGTTTAAAAGAAAGGGAAACCCTGCATGCAGAATTAAGAAAACTGTAGTAAATCCAGTGTGGTGGTTTACTGAAGAGTGTTTACTCGAACATGGACTGAACTCGGAAAATTCGAAAATTCCACATGCTGGGGAGGGACTTTTATGACCACGAAAATCCATGGTGCTCCTGGAACGGGGAAAACTCATAAAACAATCCAGATTTTGAAAGAGTCCATTAACAACGGAATTTCTGTAGACAACATAATGTATACAACTTACAGAAAAGAAGCGACAGCAGACGCAATAACCCAGATTTCAAAAGAAACTGGATTGCCAATTGGAAAACTCCGAAAAACTGTTAAAACAATCCACGGTATGTGTTTATCTCTACTCCTGCAAAACGGTTACTTAAAGTTTGATGGAAAGCAAAATCCTATTTTCGATGAGTTTTTCGATATCCCGAAATTTAACAAGGAGTATGGTTATAATATCAAAGTATCGAGATCCTCACAGGAAGCGGTTTTTTCTGGAAATATAGACCCTCGCCTTTCAACATACACTTTAATGAGATCTACCCGGACTCCGTTGAATAGGGCTTATAGTATACCAATGACCGGAGGGCTTACACTCGTAGAATTTGAGCGGTTTGTAAAGGACCTTGAAGAATGGAAGGAGAAACATGATAAAATCGGCTACGATGACATGATAGACCTTACCATTAAAGAAGGTTTATGCCCGGATTGCTCAATACAAATTTACGATGAAGCACAGGATATGACAACCCAGCTGCATGATGTAGTGCACATGTGGACAAGTGAAGCAAATGAGGTAATACTTGCAGGGGATCCTCTGCAAACACTATACCCATTTTGGGGAGCAGACCCTGCTTATTTTATGAATTGGGAGGGGGAAACTGAAATATTACCAGTTAGCAGGAGATTACCAGGGGAAGTTTGGAATATTGCCTCCGATTTGATTGCAGACAGAACTCCATACAAAACTCCGGATATCCAGACAAGACCAGACCCAGGATTAGTGAGGCAGATTAATCAGTCTAGGCTTGAGCAATGGATAGCAAGAAACCCGAATAGTCATTATTCAAATGTGTTTCATCTTGTAAGAACTACATACGCAGGGCTGGAAGTAGCTCAAATGTTAGCACGTTTAGGGATTCCCTTCAGTGGAATGAGTCCTTATTCATGGACTCCTGGAGAGAGAAACCTATACAATGCTATTAAATCGATACAGAATTTTAAACCAATATCACCAGCGGAATTTTGTGCAGTAGTAGATTATTACCCAGCGACGTTGACAGGAGCACCACAGAAGCCTGCAGAGTTGGTAGAATTCAAGAAATTAATAATGAGTGGGCAGAAACAACCAACGCTTTCATACTTTACGCAACAGCTTATTGAAATTCTGAAATCAAACGAACCTTTAAGACAGTCAAAGATTACAAAAAAGCTTACAGGGCTAAAGATAAAAGGTGCACACGCACGTGGAATATTAAAAATAGGAAAGGATGACCTACAGAAAACCCAGCTCCTGACAATCCACGGAGCTAAAGGCTTAGAAGCTGATACTGTATTCCTACATAACAGGATTACCAGGGCTATTCAGTTATCCATGCATACTCCAAAAGGAATTGAAAACGAAGCTTACGTATGGTATGTAGGGATTACGCGAGCTAGAGAGCGGTTATTTTTTGTTACATATAACAGAGATGGTTATTCAATTCCGGGGGTTTGTGCATGATGCCAGGCAACTATAAAACCTCAACAAAGGAAACGATAAAGCACTACAGAACACCAAAAGTCATGGAGACGATTTTAAGAGTCTCCAGTTCAGAAGGGATTTATAGGTGGGCTGTAGGAGCCTCAACGGGCTGGTATAAAAAGAAAGCAAACGGCATGAAGTTTGCACAACCTATGAACCAACAAAATTATAAAATGCTCACACATGACCACAGAACATTGTACAGCACTTTATCATTTTATGATACTGAGATATTTGAAAAAGACTTCAGCGCATGGGAGAAACAAGAAGCAACTTTAAAAAGTAAAGAATATGTAAGAGCATTTACTTTTGGAATTGATATAGATACAAAGGATCCTGTAAACGGACACGGTGCCAATATTAGAGAGCCAAAAGTAAAGGAAGCAGTAGAAGCAATGGCAAAATTCTTTATAGAAAAGCTCAGGGCTCACGCTCCGAATTCCGTTTATGTTCTCTTCTCAGGTGGTGGAATTTACGTTTTTGTTCATCATGGAGTGTTCAGAGACTATTTAATGAAATTCAGAATTAGTAAAGATTATCCTAAGTTTGTAGATAATCTGACAGGTGCCCTTAATATCCTAATAGATGAGCTTTCAGCTGAGTTTTATAGGGAATTCCCACAGCACGAACAATATGTTAAAGCTGATTCCTTGAATAATGCTAAAAGAGTCTTTAAAACTATTTTTAGCATCCACAAAAAACACCCTTACGCAGTCATTCCGCTTGATATAGAAAATATTAAAATTGACTTTGAGGCTTCGAGCATTCCCCTAAAACCTGAAATTCTAGAAGCTGGGAAAAAATGGTATACTGAATATGACGCAGATAACCATTTTTTAATATTCCTAAAGCCTTACCTGGAAAATGTAAGGGAAATTATGTTAAAACGGATGCAGGCCGCGACAGCCGCAAACGGCGGAGTAATAATATCAAAAAACAGATTTACACGCTCTGATTATCCTCCGTGTGTTAATAACATACTTGAAAGAGAAAAAGGTGGGAATGGAGCAACACGGGCGTTGGCTTTCCTAGCAGCATTCTTCGGGCAGATCGGAGTGCCTGAAGAGGAAGCTAAAACAGTTTGGTATGAGCTGGCGAGGAAATGGGGAGCAACGACAGCAAACGTTTTTGAATCATGGTATCAAAAAATGAATTGTCCTTCCTGTATGACCATAAGAACCCCAGGTGCTGGATACCCACATATTGACCTGGTTAATATGGAAGCATGTAAACCTGATATGAAATGCTATTCAGTGAATTGTACGAGCCCGGTTTATTACGTAGATAAAGAGCTTTATATAGAAAAATTAAAGCGTGATCTAGGCGCATGAACCGGTTTTTCGGGTACTAATTTATGTACGGAGATTTAACGGGGTTGTACGGGGACAGATCTTAGTGAGAGAATACCCCGTACAAGGTCCAAAGCATTACCGATGCTGATTTTAGGCAAGAAATCCTTAGAAAAGAAAAGTGTACGGGTATATAGAGAAGTTTTTTTTCGTTTTTCGAAAATACCCCGTACACCCCGTACACCCCGTACAAAGTAAATTTCAACGCCTATCGATGCTGTTTAAGTGTACGGGTGTAGAAAGCTTAACCCCGTACACCCCCGTACACTTTATTTCTGTTGATTTCATTCTCTTCTTCAATCCTAACTGAAAACCATCAAAAGAATAATCTTGAAAAGAAAAAATTCTCATTTTTTTTTGCAATTCATACGTTCAATTTCTTCAGCTGCGAAATTCACACATTCAAAAAAATGAATAAATTGAGTATCAAGAATGGTATCTTTCTCCTCTTCCCGTAATATTATTTCATTGCCCTTAAACGGAGAGCAATATTTGTTTCTATTTGCAACCGCTGGTTTCGTGCAGATATTTCTCCTACTTTTCTGTTGAATTTATCTTCCTGTCTCCAGTTCCAAAGTGTCTGAACAGTTATCCCCAATTCATCTGCTATTTCGG
>CAZLNG010000200.1:0-5476 GCA_964560735.1 uncultured Methanosarcinales archaeon
AAGGAAAAATAAATACGGAAAAATAAATCAAGAAAATAGGTCCGGAAAAGAAAATGGGTCCTGAAAAGAAAATAGGTCCTGAAAAGAAGATAGATCAGGAAAATAAAATAAATCTGAAAATTTTTTGATGCTTGTTTCCTTGAACATTTATTTCCTTATTTTTACGGTTCTTCTTTCCAGAGTCTTATCAGTTCTATGAGCCTCTTAACTGTTATTTTTGCTCCAGTTTGAGGGATTTGAAGTCCATTTTGATAGATGTGAATAGCTTCCTGCACTTCTGGAGTGCTTACATTTTCGCTTTCCTGAGAAGCCGGATTATCCCATAAGTTCCAGTCCAGAACTGTCCAGTTCCATGTATGCGTAACTTTTTCATTTCCGAGTTCTGCAACAGCTATAACATTATAGGAGCCCGGGGAAAGGGTACTATTTAAGTGTGAACTGCTCTTTGTGAGGGGCTCGAAGCTCCTGAGTTCTCCGTTAAGGTACCAGCTTATAGCACATGTCTGGTTTGTGCTGATGTTGAATTCCTGCAAATCTCCCTCATAGGTGGTAGTGTCTGCATTCGGATTGGCTGAGATAATCGAAAGAGAGGATACTGTCACATAACTGCTTTTAGTTTCGGAATCAATTCCATTCCTGTTGCTAACTTTCAGCGAGACATTATGATTACCGTATGCTCCATAGGTCCAGGTTGGATTTTGAGCTGTTGAGTCTATTTGTCCGTCACCGTTAAGGTCCCATTCCCAGGAAAAGGCGTTTTTTGAGAGGTCTGTGAACTGAACAGTAAGGGGATAATTTCCTTTCGTAGCATTTGAGGTGAAATTAGCTTCAGGAAGCTCATCAGTTGTGGTGAAAGCCTTTATACAGAGGTTTGCCTCTGAAGATCCGGATATGTCTTCCCAGTTAATTCCATTAAGGCTCACATAACTCTCTCCGGAATTAGCCTGAGCTCCGCTGCTGTAAAATGCGATGGGCTGTTCAACTGCAAGGGGACCCCCGGAAGATGGGTTGCTGAATTTTATAACCACCGAGAATTTCTCGTCGGGACTCAGGGACACTGGCGAGCTCAATACGTGAGTGTGATATCCTGGCAGAGAGTATGTACCATTTTCCTTTGAAACGTATACTCTTCTGGAATTAAGTGGCCCATTTGCGGGGTCTTTGTAGATGTATATTTCATAAATCGTATTGAGGTCTGTAGTATAGAATCCCACCGCTCTAAGGGTTTCGTCTCTTTCCGATGAAAAGATATTGCTGCCCCAGGCAGTCAGGTTTCCTGAATACTCTTTTGATATTACCCAACCCAGGGGATCATACTGGTAGACGTAATCGTAATTGTTCTTTTTTTCAGCTGTAAACACGGCATTTTCATCGTATCCGAGTTTAGTATCATAATAAGAGATGTAGAAGTACCCATTCTCTCCCCAGTTCTCACCCCAGCTGTTCTTCACAATGAAAGCCCCGTTTCCGGGAGGAACCTGAGCAAACATATTTCTATCAAAAGAATCGTCCCAGCCTACAAGGGTTATAGCATGATTGGCAGGCTGATTGCTGGTGCCTCGATAGGTGTTATTTCTTTCCTGATAATAAGCCGCATTCCAGTACATTGTGGAGTATACAGCTCCGTATTCCAGAATTGCTTTTTTGATAGCCTCGTTATCCAGAGGTCCTGCTCTTACAGGCAGGAAGAGGATTTCCTGTACGTGCTTCTGCACAGGAAGCCCTGTGGGGGAATAGGCTGAAGAATCACTATACGGATCCTCGGATTCGTTTACAGGTCCACTCCAGCGGGAAAGATATGCAGCTGATATGAATGCGTTACCCCCTTCATCAGGGGTGAGGTCAAAACCTTCGGGATAGCTTTCTGAGGCAAGATTTTTCATGTTATTTTCTGAGAAATCATAGCTTGCTTCTTCTTTTCCGAGAAGGTAAGATTCAAGAGAAGCCAGACTTGAAAACGTCCAGCAGCTTCCACTAGTTCCCTGATTCTTTGCAGGTGTTAGTTTTCCTTCTTTACGGAGATCATAAACAGCCGGAAGGCTGGTACCTGGGGCTCCTAATAAAATCCTCTTTTTAGCTTCAGGTTTTACAAGTTTTGATAAATCTACAGGGGAAGGTTTGTATCCTGCACCTGATACGTATACGCTTTCTTCTACATAAGAAATCAGATCAATCGGGTCAGGCTCTACAGGTTCCAGAAAATCAGGGTTTATGGATGCCGTTTCAATTGTAGATTCAGTGCATGATGTATTATTCTGGGGACATCCTGAATCTGCTGTAGCGGCTGCAGCAAAACCCGCATTACTCATCAAGCAAGAAATTAAAACAATAAGCATCATCAGGCAGGATCTTACGTTTTTCAAGTTTTTCGGCCTCAATAGGGTTGGCTCTGTAGTAAAAGATGGGTGTGGCCCCAAAGCTGGCTAGGGTGTAGACTCTGGATTAATGGTACTATGATTAATGGTACTATGATTAATGGTACTATGATTAATGGTACTTATTGATATGAATATTTATAAAATTTATATATAAGTTTTTTCTAATTTAATTCTATACCTCAAAATTTATTATTATTCTGTTTTTTTCTTCGATAGCATATAATAAAATTTATTAATTCCTAATATGAGAAAAATAATTGTAATTTTACTTTTTTTTGTTGACAAATAGATGAAAACTAGAATATATTATTTTAAAAGAAATCGGATATTTCATTTTATTTCCTGGTTTTTATTATTTAAATTAATTATACAGTTGGATTAGGATATTATTTTTCTTCTGCAGGCTGTTGGTCGTGAGTGTTTCTGCAATCTCTGTCTCCTGCTCTAATTTCTTTCTTTAGTTTAGCGCTGATGCTTTCAAGCGAAAAAGACATTACTTTTGCTTTTCCATATCTTATCAGGCAGATTTACAGGGGGTGAAAATCTGTTTTCGGAAGCAATTGCAGATCTTGAAAATATCAGACCTGAAGATCTTGATAAGGAAATCCTTAGGGCTGCCATGATTGCAGAACTGGACGCTATCAACATCTATGAGCAGATGGCAAACATGACTAAAAGTGAAGAAATTCGAACAATCTTGCTCGATATTGCCAGGCAAGAAAAGATCCATGTAGCAATGTTTGAAACCGTTCTCCTTCAAACTGACAGCGAGTTTTTGAAAATCTATGCAGACTATGCGCTGGCGAGATCTAAATAATGACAGATTTTAGATGAAAGGACTTATGTGAAAGCGCTTCAAGAACTTCTTCTGGTAAAAAAGGGAGTTCCCGGGTAAAAGAGAGAATTAAGTCAATGAAATAAGCAAATAAGCAATTAATGAGATTCCAGTAGAGATTAAAAGAGATCAGTAGAGATTAAAAGAGATCAGTAGAGATTAAAAGAGATAAGAAAATCCTTTCGGATTTTCCCCTGCTTATAATTTTAAACCTGAAGAAGTTATGCTGATGCAGGTGCGGATGCAGCTGCTGGCATGGCTTCAACCTGGGTTTTTCTGATTTCGACTCTGCGGAGCGGGTAGATGAACTTGGCCTGCCTGTAAATGGCTGCTGAGAGTCTGCCAAGGATTGCTTCCTGCATAAAAGTCTCGAAATCGGAGTCTGATGCATGCTTTTTGACGATTTCAACCATCATTTCCCTGATGGCTTTGATCTGGCTTGAGCGTGCCCTTTTGATGGTGAAGCAGGTGGGTTTTACACGAATGACAAAGCCGTCTTTGGTTTTAACCTCAACGTTGGCGTCGATTCTGGATGTCTGCCTCTTTACGATTGAGCGGACATAGTCAGTTGTGAGCTCGTGGCCAATGAGGTCTGTAGTTGCTGTTTCTCCGACGACGTTGTTGATCCTCAGAAGAACCTTTGTGTTGTTCTTTGTCATGTCGTTGGTGAGTTCGCCAACAGTTGTTTCGATATTGCGTCCGATAAGCAGAGCAGGGTCTCCTGCCATGGTGTTACCGACAATGCTCCTGTTTAAGTAGACAGGGGCTTCAATGTTATACCATTCTTTGGATTTCCATCCATCAAGCTTTCTCTGTACTTTCTTTCTTGCCAAGTGATTCCTCCACGATAATGTTCATTTTTATATGATTTTTGTATGCTACTGCATGTCCTGCGGCCTAAGCCCATCAGGTTCTTGTTCCGGATGCTCAGATGAGCCTTTCCTTAATCAATGAGCGTAAATTATTTTCCTCAGTGCTTCTACACAGACTTTGAGTTGCCCGAAATAGTTTGCGCTTTCAGCACCTGATTCTGTTCCCTTATAAAATTCCCGAGCCTCTGTTTCCTAAGTTGGATCCATCCCCTATATGCCAACAGGTATAGGCTCCTGATAAACAAAAGTATGATCCGAAAATGGCCAGAACTTCTCAGAAATTAGCGGCTTCTAACTAGTTAATGGCTCACTATACATATCATTTCCATATATAAACAAATCGGTCAGAACCGCTTTCTGCCCGGTTATCCGGGCTTCCGGCTGAACATAGTAGGGCGATAGAACAGTAGAAGATAAGAGCCGATTGTTCAAGCGGACAATTAATGGCTTCTGTTCTTCCTTTTTAATTGAACCGCACTACATTATTATCGTCTTAAATGGAGCTTGCCCGAACGAAGTGAGGCTATACCCTAATGAATTATTTTAAAAAAGTAGTTTCAAGGTTCTGTTTTCAAAAAACGGAAAATGGTTTAAGAGAAGTATATAATAAATCACGAAAATAGTATATATTGCACCATTAATGTAAGGTATAGCAATATAGCCGGATCTGATTAGTCAATCTTGAATTAAATGAAGGGCCTGGAGATATAGGAAACTGATACTATGGAAAATAAGAAAATGAACATGGATGTCAATCAAATCCGGCTTTTTATCCTTGAAAGAAAAGATGAAATTAAAGAAAAATTCAGAGCTGAAGTAATTGGAATTTTCGGTTCATATGCCCGCGGGGAGGAAAAAGAGGGAAGTGACATTGATGTTCTGGTGAGATTCGGAGAAGGAGCGACCCTTTTACACCTTACGGGGCTTGGATTTTATCTTGAAGACATGTTTGGAGTCTCTGTCGATGTTGTTTCGGAACGGGCTCTTCACCCGATGATGAAAGATGACGTGTTAAGGGAACTGGTGCCTGTATGAGATCTCCAATTCTTTATCTGTCCGAAATGCTCTCAGCTGCTATAACTGTAAAGAATTTCACAGAGGGAATGGACAAAAATGCATTTTTGAAAGATGAAAAGACAAAGAGTGCAGTCGTCCGTCAGTTAGAAATCATAGGTGAAGCTGCGAAAGCCATTCCTGCAGAAATAAGGTCTTTAGCTCCTGAAATAGATTGGAGGAGTATAGCAGGCATGCGAAACCGCATGATACATGCCTATTTTAATGTTGACTATAACCTTGTGTGGGATACTGTAGTATATGATGTTCCGGTACTAGAGAAAACAGTTGAGAAATTGCTTGATGAGTTGAATTCTAGCAACCAGTGATTATGACAC
>CAZLNG010000201.1:0-5462 GCA_964560735.1 uncultured Methanosarcinales archaeon
CGATTTCCTCAAGCATTATTTCGAGTTTTCTTTGTTTCATTTCATTCCGACTTTATTTTCTTAAACAAACCAGATTTTAATTTCTTAAACAAACCAGATTTTAATTTCTTAAATTAAACCTGATCCAATACGGAATTAGAGATTTATACAGGATCTTCCGTAATCTCATCAAGCACAAGCTTTTCCCATTCCCTTTCTCCAAGAACAATCTCAAACTCCTGGGGTGTAAGCATAGGAGATGGGAAACGTCCGACCTCATCAACAGCAAGCCGTGGACAGGCTGTATTTACGAAAGCGTCCACTTTAAACTGGAGCAACTGGTCAGGAGTAACCAGATCAATCAGGATCAGATATGCCTCTTTTCCATGCTTTTTTGCAAGCTCTTTCAATGAAGAAGCAAGTTCCATTCTCTTCTGTCCGTTTTTGCTTGAAACGATTATCCCAAAGACCTTAGCATCCAGAGACTTTGCGATTACCGCACTCCTCTGACGCAGAACTCTTGAAGGATCAACCTCGCGAACCTCTCCTGAAAGAGGATCAGCTGCAAGGACGCGTTTTTTTGTGGAAAGAGCCACACCCAGGGGATGGAAATCTCCGCTTCCTATGTAAAGATACTCATCGCAATTTTCAGCTCTTGCTGCCGAAAAGTTACAGCCCAGCACCTGTCCGGCATAAGCAAGCCTGGAATCTCCGCGCCCGATCACACAGATCTTTCCGCCGGCCTCAAGCACAGCACAGGCTTCAGGCAGTTTATGAACATGCTGAACCGTAGTAATCAGCCCTATTTTCTGCCCTTTCAGTTCAGACACAGCTTTTTCAACGACAGGCCGGACATCAACTGCAGAACGCGTTTCTATGAAATAAACCTTCTCTGAAATTTTTGTGTCCTCAAGTTCCGCATGCCCGAAGTGGAAAAGAATCTCCACATGCTCAAGCAAGGTGCTGTCCAGGTCGCAAGCTCCAAAGCAGGGATCTCCGGAAATGAGAATCTCAGCTCCGGTAGCCTCTTCTACTTTCTTTGCAAGCTCAGCACCTTTTCTTTTGAGCCCCTCAGGAAACTGAAAGCCAACTGTTTTTGCTCCCGATTTCCTGATAACATTAATAATATATTCAGGCCTTAAGTCAAAAGCTTCACTGATCCCCAAAGACATTCTGAATCTCCACACCTTTCTCGTTCACATCAATTGTGACGAGAATCTTGGGCTCAACCCCAAGCTCCTTTATTTTTAAATAGCCGTCTCCCCTTCCGATAACTGAAATCACATCAAGGATCTCAACACCCATGTTCTTTAGCGCCTTCACGAGTGCAAGTAATGTTCCGCCAGTACTGATTACATCATCCACGATAATTACTCTGTTTCCTTTCTTGAGCCCGTTTATATAAAGGGCGCCTTTTGAATACCCTGTGCTCTGAGAAAGCTCAACTTCTCCTTCAAGGAAATAAGGCCTCTTCCGAACAATAGTCAAAGGAATTCCTGTTTTCAGGGAAAGGGCATTTGCTACCGGAATACCCATAGCCTCAATCGTAAGAATGGTGTCAATCTTCTTAATATCGGTAATCTGGAGAATATATTCTGCGATCTCCTCAACCATGTGGGGGTCTATTGAAGGTACGCCATCAGAGATCGGATGGATAAAGTAATTGTATTCTCCTCGCTTGATTATAGGAGAACTAATGAGGGAGCTTTTAAGTCTTTCAAGCATGGTATTAACTTCCTTTGGCTGTTACAATATTCCTGTAACTAGTATTCCAGATAATATTATACTATCGTGCTTCAAGCAAATCGCTTTCTGGCAGCAGGCCAAAACGCGAAATCGCAGGAGCTATATGGGGAAATAGGTCAATTTTAGGAAAACATCAAGGTAGTTGATATAATTTTGGGATAATAAATTGTGTTAGGAGGCTCAGATAAACATCTATAGATTACACACGTACAGCCATAGTCAAGTGCTACTGCACCGACCACAATGTGAACACACCTTGGAAGCCTTTCATATCAACGCCGTCATGCCGTTCCCAGCATAATTGGTTGTGCTTTGTGGCTCCTAGTCGATCGATATCTTCTTTAGCCCGACCGCTAAGCCAGATTTCTGCGCCTTTGATGGTTCCAATAACGCGGGAGGCGAAGTTAACAGTACCACCAAATACATCTTCTTCTTCCACCTTCATCGGTCCGATATGAATACCGGCACGAATTTGTATCTGTGGATGGCCTGTACTTTTTTGTAACGCTCTCGCATAGTCCAAAGCTGCATCTGCAGACTTGAATGCCGCCATGAAGCTGTCTCCAATAGTTTTGATTTCCCGGCCCTTGAACTTGTCAATTAGCCTTCGGCTTTGGGTAAAGTGAGCTCGTCGGACTTCGTTCATAGCTTCATCCCTGATTTCTTCGCCTAATGCCGTTGAGCCGACAACATCGGTGAACACAATTGCCAATGTAACCTGCTCACCACCGGCCCATTTCTGGAAATTCCTCGTACTCGTTTCACCTTTGGCTGACATGATGAATGCATTGAAATCCCGCTGCTGGTCTGCGGATTTGTCCATGGCTTCGACTTCAGACCGGAAGCGAATCCGCTCTTTCGGCTCGATCAATGGTACCGTTGCCCCACAGGGACAAGTGAATTCCTTCTTCCCTTGACTTAATAGGATCTTCACGTAGTCATCTGGTACCGGGTGACCATTGGAGCATACAAAGAACCGAACAAGTTCTACTGTCCCATCTAGCGATCGACTTTTGGCGTGTGCCAGAACGAATTCCTCAAAGTGGAACCGTGTCTCCACACTGGCATGTTCATCAAAGAATAGGATTATGCGACCTCGAGCTTCGGCAAATTCATGAATATAAAGTCCGCACTTACCTCCTGCTTTGGCGGTAAATATTGCAGCATTTCTCCACATCTCCTCTCTACTGGTTGCGAACAATCCACTATGATCCAACCGTACCACCAATGTTGAGTAAAAGCTCTGTACTGGCCCGTCGAAGGTGATTGAAACTTCCTTGCCTTTTGGATCAGGCGCATCTTCATAGTCACGATTAAACTGTGATGGGAAGACTAGGTAACGCCCATCATCCGCATTCTCCCTCAGCGCTAGGTCATACCGAACCAGTTCTTCAACAGTCGCATGCAACAGCAACTGCTCTTGGTCATAGTGCTTGACCTTTTGCTCTTCAGGAACGAAAAATTTGCCAGCTAGAGCCAATTCTTCAACGATTGAACCGAGGCCGTCAGGTTCCTCTTTAGCGGTGTTGACGATGGCAGACGCGTAAGCATCCAGTAGCTCTGGCTGGAGTAGAACATAGCCACCAAAGGTTAGACGGCGGATCAGGTCGCGGTTTTCCAGCCGCCCAATGCAAGTGTCAAATTGATCTAGAAGGTTCGCAACCTTAGCTACCTTGTCGGGATGCTGACGAGCGAAGTCATCGTAAAGATGGCTTACCGGCGCCAGTAGGCGCCCAGTTTTTTTCACATCTAATAGGAAAGATTTGATATCAGCGAACAGTTGCGAAGACGAAACCTCTGGAAGGTCTTCCCAGATTATTGCCTGCTCGATCGCTGCCCGTAATTCTCTGACTTGCCATCCTTCTTTGGCGCTGGTTTTGAAATAGTTGTCAAAACCAAATTCCTTGAAGACAGCTTGCAGTCTCTCTTCACTGATGGATACGCCGCCACGATCGTTTCGAGCAGAGACAAGAAACTTTTTCATGGGAATGCTCAAATTCCCCTGACGCTGCTTTGCTAGGCGCAAGGCACGCTCCCAGTGGCGAACGCCAGCAAGGGGGTCGGTCTCGCTGCGGGAGTCGAATACCACTAGCGCCACAGCCACCTCATTTAGATACAACTGATGGATAACGCGATAGCCTGGCTGTCCAGCTAGATCCCACAACAATATCTCGCGGATCTGCTTGATATTACTGCCAATCTTTACCTCTTGTGAATCGAAATTCCAAACACGCCTTCCCGGTGTAGAATCGGTGGCTGTAAATGGCTGGCTGTTCAAGACGAGGCTTAGGCCAGATTTACCCACACCTGTGTCCCCCAATAGTACTACCTTAGCGTTGACATAATGAACGCTTGGTTCTGCCACTTTGCTGAGCAGGAAAGGGATGTCCAGTTCCCAGATGTGGACAACACTATCAAGTTCATTGTTTGGCACTCTTGGGTCTGAACCCACTGTAGCAAGGAAAGGCAAGTACGGATGGAATGCAAGACCTGGCATGCAACTGTTACTCGCAGGTTCAGATAACGTGGCAATACAAGTCCCAGTCTCCGAGTTCCAAAGACGAAAAGTGCTATCGCTACCACGTCCTCTTGTAGCTAGGACTTTTGTTTTTGGAAGGAAAGCGACACAGACAACTGCGTCAGTGTGCCCTTCCAAGGTTCGGAGCAAACGGCCTTCGCTCACATTCCATATCTTCACAGTCTTGTCATTCCCTCCGCTAGCGAGTATCTGCCCTAAGAAGTCAAGCGCAATGTTGGTGGCGTAACCATGCCCCTCCAAAGAATCCACAATGAGCCTCCTTTCATCAATGGGCTCCCAGAATCGAACGCCGCTTTTCTTGCTCCCTATTACGAGGGATTGGCCCGTTCGATCAAATGCCAAGCTATAAACTACATCAGAATCAGATCCATCAGGGAGCCTAGGAGATCCCAGTACTCCAATTTGCCTACATTCTGCGATTTCCCAGAGTTTTATTGAAGTGTCAAAGCTTCCGCTAGCCAGCCGATGACCTGTCGGATCAAATGCAAGAGAGGTAATAGAGGAAACATGATCACCGAACTTGCTTAATAATTTCCCATTGGAGGTATTCCAAAGCCTAATTGATGCATCTATCCTATAGCTTTGTTGTTCTCCTCCTCCACTGGCAAGCATTTCCCCTGTGGGTGAAAATACAGCTATATTCACCTCTTCGTTATGGTCTCTTAGAGTATGAAGGCACTCTCCCGTCTTTGAATCCCATAACTTGACCGTATTGTCCCTCGACGGCGATGCTATTATTCGCCCATCAGGTGACCATGCAATGCGCCCGATGGCATCCGTATGCCCTCGTAGCGTACGCACAAGCTTCACACCCGGTGGGAGATTCTTTCGAATTTCTTCCTCGGCCTGTTTCCATTTTTCAACAGAGTCATCGATCATACGCATACGATTTGTTTAGTATTTTATTAATATTTCTAAAATAGTCAGAACAATAGTTATTATGTGCAATCTTCATTGATCAAAAATCAGAAAAAATGTAATTTTTTGAACAGCAGGAATAAGTAAAGGAAAGTACCTGCAGTGACTAGGATCTTCATACTAAGTTAACATATAAAAATGAAGTCCTGAGGAAGAAAGAAGGGCTAAAAAAAGGAAGAGAAAAAAGAGGCTGTAAGCCATAAATCCCAGATTTTGTGTTTGATTTCAGGCTTACAGGTTACTTTTTCGATTCACGAACTAACTTTCGAGGTTTTGAGGA
>CAZLNG010000202.1:0-2265 GCA_964560735.1 uncultured Methanosarcinales archaeon
GGGGAAAAGTCCTTTAGATCTCCGATTTTTGTTCCTTCATTTACAAGCTTATGGAGGAAAACATACTCCTTCATTACTTTCTCAAGCTTAAATTTTGTAATGTAAGGGGGAGAGCAAAACTGTCCGACAAAAATGAACTCTTCCTGATTGTCTATTCCACATCTGATTAAATTTAATCAGTTCCATGAAGCCCCATTCTGTGAAAAGTTTCAGGGCTGCTTCTATGATATCTTTTCTTTTGTCCTTGATTTTTTCATACTTTCCATACTTAACCTCTATAATTGACTGATTAGTCAGTTATATTCTTATAAGTACTTTTCTTTTGTGAAAGCAGGGAATTTCCAAACCTTAAAAATGAGTGAGATTCCGGAAAAGTTCTGGAAAAGTTCTGGAAATAATTCTGGAAAAATGCTAATTACATATAAATGCATTAAGAAAGAAAACAGGGCATCTGTTTTTTTGAGAGTGGAGGGTGGGGGAATAAATGGGGAAACAAAAGTATTTTTCCAGATGCCCTATATTATACTTTAACTTTATATTATATAAGACAATGTTAATAAAGATATATTCTATTGTTATTTGGAAGTACTGTTAGTTAATATCAAGATTTAGCAGTACACCCGGGCAAAGAGATAAGAAAGTAAGTTTTAAGGAAAAGGAATAAAGTCTTAAGAAAAAATAAACCCAGAAAAAAGAATTAACCTTAAAAACAGAAATAAGCCTTAAAAACAGAAATAAACTTTAAAAACAGAAATTAAGTGTAGAAAAAAAGAGAGTTCTTGATGGGATATAGGGCATCTGATATTGGGATTGAGTCTAGGTGGATATGAGTTTGGGATATATATTGAAAAAAGTTTTTTCAGGTGCCCTGCTCCCATTATAACATATATTTCATTACATATAAAAATAATGTAATGACTTCTCCTTTATTCAAATATATGAAATAAGCTTCAAAAGTTTAATACAGTCGATATCATTTTGTTTTAAAATCTGCCTTAATCAGAGTATGTCACTCAGCGCTCTTGAAGCCGTGTATACGCTTCCGACTCCGAAAATATACTGTGTTATTCGTATGGCCTCCATTACCTCTTCTTTTGTTGCCCCTGCCTCCATAGCCTGTATTGCAAGAACTTTTACTCCGTCAGCTGCCCCATTGGCTGCATCAAGGGCCATCGCAATAAGGAATTTGTACTTAAGAGGAATGCCTCCTTCTGCAAAAGAGAGGTCTCGTGTGTTCTCAAGCAGGGCAAAAAATTCCGGGTCGTTTTCCATTATTAATTTAAGGGGATGTCCTTCCATGTTGTTTACTCCATTTCTGTGTCATGTATCCTGTTAGGTAATTTTTACGTTTATAAGGTCTGGTGGTTTATATAAATATATCAACCTGTCTGATTTATTTTACAGTATCCCGCGTTACAGCCAGAATTATAAAGTATTCCACGTTAGCGCTGGAAGTTGAAAGTCACAGTGGAATTTAAGCTGTGAACCCGGTTTAATACTCAGGTTCTTTTTCCCTCAGTTCATAAAGTATAGTACCTTCCTCCTGGCCTTTTCCTTTGAATGAAAAACCATTCTTTTCCAGAACACGGATGGAGGCCTTGAGGTGAGGATAAGTATGAGCTATTATTTTTTCTTTTTTGAGGCTGGAAATAGCCCACTTAAGCATCGATCGGACAGCCTCCGTAGCATACCCCTTTCTCTGATATTCGGAAAGCACGGAATACCCCAGCTCAAGGGTTCCATTATCGTGGACAAGAAATCCCCCATTCCCTATAAGGACAGGCAGCTCCGAATCTTTCTGGCGCAGAAGCCAGTAAAAACTCCAGAGTTTTCGGTCTCTGGCATTCATTCTTCCTATAAACTCCTCGATCAGCTCAGAAGTGATCTGGTCAGGCGGCCATTCCTCCGGGACATTCGCCTTCAGAGCTGAAGCAAATGCAGGCCGGTCATACAGTTCCAGAAGATAAAGCTTTACAGTTGCAGGAACCAGACATAACCTTTCAGTTTCTATAGGAAAAATAAGAAGAGGCATGCAACAGATAAAGGTTTTTTTGGAGATAACCTTTTTGGTAAGTCTTCTGAGAAGTTGCATTTAAAAGCTCCAGAGCACATCGATGGCAAATTTAGAGCTATTGGAAACTCAAAATGGAAACTCAAGGGGATTTTATCAAATATCTCAATTTAGCCTTAGATTTAAGAAAATTTCAATTTTAATCCTATTTTAACCTTAATTCTAATAATATATATGAAGATTTACATATATTT
>CAZLNG010000202.1:2365-5409 GCA_964560735.1 uncultured Methanosarcinales archaeon
AATCATAAAAGTTCAATCATAAAAGTTCAATCATAAAAGTTCAATCATAAAAGTTTAACCATAATAATTCAACCATAATAATTCAACCATACTAGCTCAATCATATATTGCCTGCGATCTGTAAATCAGAGTACGAAAACTCCATGGAGACAGGAATCTGAGCTGAGACAAACAATAGGGTGATTCTCGTGAAATTGTTTGGATGCCGTGGATGCCGGGAAGAAGAAAAAAGACACATCTATAAAATGCATGAGAAACTCGTTTCCATCGGAGACGATTACTGGGTAGAAAATGAAGAGGGAAAGAGAGAATTCTATATAGATGGCAAGGCTCTTCGCTTGCGTGAGACCCTGAGTCTCAGGGACGTGCAGGGAAACGAACTGTACAAAATACAGGAAAGGCTACTCCGAATAAGGGATACCATGGATATAAAGCAGCCAGATGAAAGTGTGGCTGCAACAGTCAAAAAAGCTCTTATCAAAATTTTGCGGGATAAATGGAAAGTTGAAATTCCAGAAGGGCCTGATATGGAGATCCACGGCAATATTCTGGATCACGAGTATGAGGTTGAGATGGAAGGAAGGAAAATTGCAGAAGTCTCAAAAAAGTGGTTCCGTATTCGGGATAGTTATGGAGTGGAGATAACACGGACAGGACAATGCGCTTATTCTGGCGATAGCAGCTGCAATAGATCAGATGGCGCATGATTGAATAATGTAGGGTGAAGAAAAAAATGTTTGGGGCTGTCCTTTTCCGGACTTTCTTCAACCCTTTTGTCCTTTCCACACTGACTTTATGCTGACAAAGTATACTTAGCATCATGTTTAGCATCATCTTCAGCATCATACTCAGCATTATACTTAGCTCGTCTTCTTCCTGAAAATATCATACATAGTTGACCGCTGAATGAAATGAAACTGGTTATTCTTTTTCTGGTTATCCTGAGCCGGATTAAGCTGCCATTAAAGCAATCGAGTTTTGTCTCAAAATACCTGCCTGAAGCCTTTGCTCGTGAAGATTTGCAGGAGAAAAATACGAGCAGAAAAAAGCGAATATGTAGTCGAAAAATTCCTGCATTGATACTAAAATTATAAATCTATTTGAATATATATTCCACTTATTTATGCATTCATAGGGGGACATGTCTGGAAGAATTCGAAGACTCGTCAGTCCAGACATAATAGGGAGGAGGTTAGAGTGCTATTACGGTTTTCCGGAGTGTAAGGCTAACCAGTATTCCCTCCCCCATTCAATACCAGAATAAAAAGACTACATGCAAGGAAGAATACCTTGAATGCAATAAACAAAAGGAGTGGTTAAAGATGGGGAGATTAAGGGATAGGCTCACTGATCGCGAAAGTATGGGCGGTCCCCAGGTTCAGGCAACAGAAGGTAAACAAATTTACAAGATGCGTGAAAGACTCATTTCAATAGGGGATGACTACTGGATAGAAAATGGAGCTGGAGAACGAAAATTCTTTATTGATGGAAAGGCGCTCCGCATTCGTGAAACCCTGGTCATTAAGGATGCGCAGGGAAATGACCTGTATAAACTCAAAGAGAAGCTTCTCAGGATAAAAGATACAATGAATATCGAAGATGCGGAAGGAAGAACAGCTGCATCAGTCAAAAAAGCCCTTATTACGCCTCTCCGCGACCGGTGGAAAGTTGAAGTCGCAAATGGGCCTGAAATGGATGTACAGGGCAATATCCTGAGCCACGAATACGGGATTGAAGCTGGGGGGGCAAAAGTTGCAGAGGTGTCCAAAAAGTGGTTCCGAGTAAGGGATACCTATGGGGTGGAAGTTTCTTCAGGACAGGATGCTGCCCTGATCCTGGCAATTACAGTAGCCCTCGATCAAATGGCACACGACTGATAGAAAATTGGGAAAGTATGGTTGAGACTGATTTTCATATTTAGAGGGGGATTGGCATGTAATTTCGCTATTAATAATTCTCCTTTTAGTTCTCTACAGCCATCACCTCATTCACAGTAGTGGCTGACAGTTAAAGGAGTTTAAAATCGTGAACGTAAACAGTGGTTCAATACCAGCTAAAATTTTACTCTATAGCACTGCTGCTGTTGTCCTTACAATCGGAATGAGAGAGATATCTACTATACTCACAACAGTTGTCTTTTCTATATTCGTTGCACTGCTTTTCACTCCGCTCGTCCGCTGGCTAAAACGAAAAGGGATACCAGGTGGACTGAGTGTTATTCTGGTAATTTTGTTATTAACTCTAATTATTCTGGTTCTCGGGGTAATAGTTGTCAGAGCGGCGCTTGATTTTGGAGTTCAGATCCCGATCTATCAAACTCAATTAACTGCATTCATGAATAGTCTTGCAAACCATATTCCCTCATACGAAGGGTTTTCAGCGCAGTCAATTGTTCGCGGTATCGTGACAATTACTGTTTCTCTTCTTGTAAGCATCGTTAACGCGATTGTGAATGCCGGGACAACAGCTGGAATAATCATAGTTACAGCAGCATTCTTGCTAATAGATGCCTCCAGTGCTCCTGAAAGAGCAAATCGGGAAATTGGAAAACAATCTGAACTCCGCTTGAGGCTGGGGAGTTTTAGTAAGAAGCTGGTAAAATTTATTGTCATAAGAGCAGAAGTAAACATCGTCACAGCTATTGCAATCGCTCTCCTTCTATTTATAGGCGGGATCGACTATGCTGTTCTCTGGGGAGTCCTTATATTCCTGTTAAGTTATATCCCCTATATTGGTCTGGTTATAGCTTCTATTCCTCCAATAATGCTTGCACTTTTCAAGTATGGGCCTTTAGGTGCTCTTGCAGTCATTGTCATTATTTTTGCTGTCGACGCGCTTGCAGAAAATATTCTGTTCCCGTCAATGATGGGAAAAGGCTTGCAGTTGTCTCCTGCATTTTTATTTCTTGCTCTTATCTACTGGAATTTCGTACTTGGACTCGGAGGTGTGCTGCTTTCCATACCTCTTACATTAGTTTTGAAGATTTTACTTGAGAGTTTCGAGGAAACCCGATGGCTGGCCAGATTAATGGGTCCAGCAGAAGA
>CAZLNG010000203.1:0-5373 GCA_964560735.1 uncultured Methanosarcinales archaeon
TAATGTCTTTTCCCAAAGTGATTCAATGGCTTTAATTCTGTTCGGCTGAGTACATTGAAATTCTTTTGAATAAGAATCTAATATTATTCTGAAAACAGATTGCTCTTGGTTTATTTCAGCCCGTAATTTTTCTAATTTTTCATTTTCTTCAGCCTTTAATTTTTGTAAATTTTTGTTTGCTTCAGCATTCCATGAGATCTTCATCTTATCAGCGATTCTAGACCCAATATATCCTAAAAATAATGTAAGTGCTAAAGACCATCCACCTAAAGCATAAATAAATGTTGAGATTGTTAGATATGCTGAAGACCAACCGGTTGAGGTGCTGTTTGAATTCGAAATGGCTTCAATTAGCAAAGGCCATCCTAAAATATTCATGGTTTTTATAAAGAATTCAATAGTTTAAAGAAATGTTGATTTTATGTCTACTGGGGTGCAACCAGCAAATCTTAAATTTCGTACGTTGGCTTTGTTGGTGTGTGCCAGCGTAGCGATCTAATTACAGCATAGCTGTCATGTACTGCAAAGTCAATATGTTATATCTATTAATAACATATCGTCTACGAAAATTTATTAGAAAACGAAAAGTTAAAGCCTTTAAACATCAGTGATTAGAGGTTTACAGGCTTAACGCCTATTTGTCGGAAATGTTGGCGCTACCCCAATTGGAACATGTTCATGTATCCTAATATGCTTTAGATTATGCCTTAGATAACAATTTAAAAGAATCATATGTTTTTATTAGTTTAACTGAAAAATTCTTAGCAACAAATTTAAAATAATTAGCTGAGAACTGGTGTATAAGATGGCCCGTATATATGTGTCTTCTACTTTTAAAGATCTTGAGGAATGCCGTGAGAAGGTAAGGTTAAATCTGAGGAAAATGGGCCATGCAGATATAGTAATGGAGTATTATGTTGCCGAGGACGAAAGATCTCTTGACAAGTGTTTGGAAGATGTTGCTTCTTGTGACCTATACATAGGTATTTTTGCGTGGAGGTATGGTTATGTGCCTCAAGGACAAGATAAATCCATTACAGAACTTGAGTATCGAGAAGCAGTAAAAGCAGGTAAAAAGTGTCTAATATTCTTGCTCCATGAAGAAGCATCTTGGCCACCAAAATTCGTAGACAAAGGAAAGGATGCAAAAAAAATCATAGCTTTAAGAAAAGAATTAACTGCCGAAAAGACTGTTAGCTTTTTTAAATCAGCCGATGAACTTGCCGGCTTGGTAAGTTCAGCAGTTTATCTTTGGGAAATAGAAAGTAAAACTAAATCTCAAATAGCAAACCAGGAAAAGCCGAGACGTTATAATACTTCCGAACTTCCTAGTTACCCCGATAAGCTAAACAAGTTCATTACTGAAAATCGAGCTGATGAGTTAAAAAAAGCCCTTACTTACCTCGAAAATCATAGAATTTTACTTATAAGTGGCGTTGGGGGTGTGGGAAAAACTGTCTTTGCAAGAGCTCTTGTAAATCTCAGACCCATAAATGTTCCTGAACCTTTCTGGTTTAGCTTCTATAAGAATCAGGACGCAAAACTGGGGGATATCCTTGAAAAGCTTGCATCTTACTTGAATGCTCCAGAAATTGCGTCTTTTAGAGTAGAAAAGAGAGAGCCTGGAAAAACTGACGTAGACAAACTTACCGGGGAACTCAACAGAATTAGCGAGGTCTGGCTCGTCTTCGATGATCTGAGCATGGTACTTGAGGATCAACATTTTGCTGACAAAGGAATTGAATTTCTTTTTTCTTCCTTGCGATATAACACTCACAACGCAAAAGTCATTGTAACAAGTCGGATATTGCCCATATTTGAAAATGGAGACAGCCTTGTTGATGTGCATGAGGATGAGAAGCAGCACCTAAGTGGTTTGAGAACTAATTATGCAGTCGATTATCTAGCCAGTAACGGGCTCGACAGAATTGGATACCGAAATCTTGAGAAACTGGCTTCAGGCGTAGGTGGTCATCCCCTTGCTCTTAAGCTGCTTGTAAAACTCGTGAAAGAGTACGGAGTAGCTGATATCCTTGATGATCTGAGCATATATCAGACAGAAAAAGAGGATATTATCAAAAAGGCGAGAAATCTTTTCAATAAACTGGCAGGAGACGAAAAAGAACTCCTTGAACGTGTTTCTGTGTATCGTGAGCCGGTAAAGTGGAAAGGTCTCAAGGAAATGTTTTCTGAATATACTCCAAAAAATGCTGTCAATAAGCTAATAGATAAGTCACTAATCGAAACTGACCATAATGGAAACTATTGGCTTCATCCTTTAGTTCAAGAATTTTCATATACAGATCTGAAGAACAAAAAAGAAGCTCATCTGATAGCTTTCAACTATTATAAATCTTTTAGTCCCAACAAAAACCCCATTCGAAAAGAAGATCTTCAGCCTGCAATCGAAGCTCACTACCATGCTAGTGAGGCAGAAGAATATGATCTAGCAGCGGATGTTATATGGGCATGGGATCTTCCTAATTTTCTGGATCTTTGGGGATATCCAACAACACTAATAGAAATTTATGAAAAGCTATTGCCAAAGGATCGTTTTAGAGATGAACCGATTCTTAAAGACAAATGGACTCATGAAGTTGTTCTCGGAAATCTAGGGATAGCATATGGTGATCTGGGCAATGCTAAAAAATCCATTGACTATAACGAACAAGCATTAAAAATTGCAAGAGAGATTGGTGATAGGCGGGGAGAAGGAAATCAACTTGGAAATCTGGGGAATGCATACAATGCTCTGGGCGATGCCAAAAAATCTATTGATTATTACGAGCAGGCCTTGAAAATTGCAAGAGAAATAGGTGATAGACAAAGGGAAGGAAATCATCTAGGCAATCTGGGGAACGTATACTACCGGCTAGGCGATGTCAAAAAATCCATTGATTATTACGAGCAGGCACTAAAAATTGCTAAAGAGATTGGTGATAGGCGGGGAGAAGGTGTTGACCTTGGCAATCTGGGGAATGCATACAATGCTCTGGGCGATGTTAAGAAAGCCATTGACTATTACGAGCAGGGCTTGAAAATTGCAAAAGAAATAGGTGATAGATGGGTAAAAGGCGCTGATCTTGGCAATCTGGGGAACGTATACTACCAGCTAGGCGATGTCAAAAAATCCATTGATTATTACGAGCAGGCACTAAAAATTGCTCAAGAGATAGGTGATCGACGGAGAGAAGGAAATCAACTTGGAAGTCTGGGGTTAGCATACAGTGCTCTGGGCGATGCCAAAAAATCCATTGATCATTACGAGCAGGCCTTGAGAATTACAAAAGAAATTGGCGATAGACAGGGAGAAGGAAATCAACTTGGAAATCTGGGGTTAGCTTACAGCGATCTTGGTGAGCCAAAAAAAGCAATTGAGTATTATGAGCAGGCACTAAAAATTGCTCAAGAGATAGGGGACAAGAGACGAGAAGGACAATGGTATGAAAATCTGGGAATAGCATATTATTATTCGGGGCACATGAAAGAAGCCTATGATGCTCTTAAAATTAGCAAACAAGACTATAAAATTATAGATAACAAAAAAGGATTTGCTAGAGTTTTGGTGTTTCTAGCAAAAATTGAACAAGATACAAATAATCTAGAAAAAGCTAGATGGACTTATAAAGATGCTTTAGATCACTTAAAAGAGTTAGATCCAAGAAGTTACGCTCTAACTTCTATTAGTTTATCCCAATTAGAACTTCAAACTGGACTTGTTAAAGATGCTATACGTCATCTTAAGCAGACTGAAGAGTACTTTACAAAATTAAATGATTATGAAAACTTAGAGAAAATTCAAAAACTATTAAAGATTGCTTATTCATTAGAATTAAAGCAAAATGAAGGAGAAAATTGGGCAAAGGGATTGTTTGGTACTAGATAGTAACGGGTGGATAAAATGTTTAAGGAAAATAGAAAGAATTCTTTCGATCGATGGGGTTTGTCTGATAATCCATTTACTACTCTCCCGCCTTCTAGCGAAGAGGAAAGAAGCAAAGTATTCACAGGGCGTGAAAATGAAATTGAGATGCTCACGAACATGGTAAAGCGCCCTCGTGGAATTTTTATTTCTGGAATGTTTGGTATCGGAAAATCAATTCTTGCACTCGAAACATTGCGTGTACTGGAACGTAGAGGATATAAAACCGCACATATCAAGTATGAGCCAAAAAAGAATCTTAGCTTGAAACTGTTGAGGAAACTTGTGAAGTCGTTGAATGTATCTGGTACAGATTATAACAGATATGTCCAAGAAGTAAATAACAAAAATAAAAGCTCAGAAGAAGCTCTGGAAGAAATCATTGATGAGCTTGGCCTTAAATCATCGATTGTTATGGTTCTAGACGATCTAGACAAATCAAACATGCTAGATATACAAGGAGTAATTTACGATATACGTTCTCTTGTTGATCTTGGTTGCTCAGTGATACTGCTAGGTCATCCAAGAGGTGTAACAGTCAGCTTTAGCTCAAAAACCGATATTCTCTACCCTTTAGCTTTAAATCCATTGTCAGAAATTGAATTACTAGAAATGATGGAGAAATATTTGAATCTCTCTAGGGCAACAGTTCCTGAAAATGAAGCAACTACCTATCCATTTACTCTGAGTGCTGCAAAAATGATTTCTAAGACTATTACTGAATTTAAACTTACACCTCGTCTCTTTAATTTCTCCTGTCAATTATTGCTGGAATATGCTGCCTGTGAGGCCGTAGAATCAATTGATGAAGAGTTCATAAAGAGTCATTGGGATAAAATTGCAGAGGATTTTATAATTAGAAGTATTCAAGACGAAGATAGAGAAGTTTTAAAAATTTTATATGAGAAAGGTGGAATTTCAGAAGATACAAGAGATGTAATAAATTCAATAGGAGGCAATTATGCCGAATATAGCGAAATAATTGATAAGATGGTTCATCTTATTAATAAAAATATATTACTCCCTAAAGAAGTTGAAGGAAAACTTGGATACTATGTAGATCCACTTTTGTATAATAAAAATATATTCCAGTAGTTTACTAAAATTTCTTTCCTAGGTGTTTTTGCATGTCCTGTCAAAAATGGTAAAACCTATAGATATTCCAAATGTTTCAGATTCCTAAATAATTACAAAATACTTCTAGTATGCAAAACTAGCATAATTTTGCTAAAAATCGTAATACAAAAAATGTTATTTCTGTTTTATCATTTGATTATTATAATGAAAATTTCAAATTTTGAGCTGATTTTTCCATAATCGCCTATGTGTTTGTTTTCTGGATCATTACATACACCATAAGAATATGCTTGTTTCCTTCGATAACCCCCATCAAATGAAAAAAATACTATGAGAAACACATAGGCACTTTTCTTAATGTCTCTTGATAGCAG
>CAZLNG010000204.1:0-5362 GCA_964560735.1 uncultured Methanosarcinales archaeon
CCTAAAGAGGCTGTCCGACAATTACGGTTAGTAATAACAGAAATCCTTCTTTTTTGATTTAAAGGTCTTATATGCTTTTTTTCCAGCACATTTTATTACCTCAGGTAATTGTCGGACAACCTGTAAGCAACAGGGTATGTTCGCGCCACCGTTCTGTTATGATGGGATAGTTAAAGAAACATAACTAAAAGGAACTATTGTTATTGTGCGAGTAAATTTACTCAGAAAAACAGTTCAGGTGATTTATTTATCCTTATAACAGAATAGATTAAATAAAAATATATAAAGAATATTTTTTTTACTATTATCTTTTCAGGAAACAAGTGAATAACAAGAAGGGGGATTATGTAAATTAATTATGATGTTATAATTATTGGGACTGGAACTGCAGGCAGAACCTTTGCAGATAAAGTTGCACACTCAGGATTAAAAATAGCCATTATTGATATGAGGGAATATGGGGGTATTTCTCCTCCCAGAGACTGTGATTCAAAAAAGCTTTTTACAGATCTCGCCGAGGTCACGGACTGGAATAATCGACTAATAGGTAAAGGTGCCGGAATACGAGATCCATCTAAGATTGACTGGCCTGCACTTATCGAGTTTAAGAGAGCAGCTGTGGAAGAATGTCCTGAGAAAATTGAGAATCATTTTGTTAACCTGGGAATTGATACCTACCACGGGCGAGCTTATTTTGAAAATCAAAACACAGTAGTTGTCGGAAATGATAAACTAAGTGGAGGATATATCTTTCTTGCTACGGGTGCAAAGTCGAGAAAACTCAACATTCCTGGGGAAGAGCATGTTATCACAAGTGAAGAGTTCATGAAAATCGGAAAAATTCCTGAAAAAATTATTTTCATTGGAGGTGGTTATATCTCCTTAGAATTTACTCATGTTGCACGAAGAGCCATGGCGGAGGTTACAATTCTGCATAGAAGTGAAAGACTTCTGCGGCACTTTGACACTGATATGGTGAATATGCTTGTAAAAGCATCAGAATACGCAGGAATCAAAATCCTTACAAATAAGCCAGTGATTGGTATCGAAAAAGAAGGTGACAGCTTTCTGGTCAGAACTGAGTTCAAATACGGAGCCAAGACAGAAACTGAGAGTTTTCTTGCGGATATGGTAGTTCACGGGGCAGGACGCGTTCCGGATATAGAGGGTCTACATATCGAAAAAGCTGGAGTTAAGATTGAAAAGGGAGCTATTGCAGTTGATAAGTACATGAGAACCTCAAACCCCAGAATCTATGCAGGTGGAGATTGTACATCAGAGGGTATGCAGCTTACCCCTGTAGCAGCTCTTCAAGGAAAGGTTGCAGCATCTAACATTCTTAGTGAGAACAGTGCCGAAGCGGATTATACAGGTATTCCAAGTGCGGTTCATTCAATACCTGTTCTGGCTTCAGTAGGAATCAGTACTGCTAAAGACAGCAACAAATACAAAGTAGTATTCAGGGACAGAAGTAGCTGGTACACAACCCGGAAAGCAGGAATGGATTTTGCGGCTTCAAAGGTAATTATTGATGAAGTAAACGACCGTATAATGGGAGCTCATATTCTTGGTCCGAATGCCGGAGAAGCTATCAATATTTTCGCTGCGATAATGCAGCTTGGACTCAAGGCTTCGGACATAAAAAAACTGGTCTTTGCCTATCCTACTATATGTTCGGATATTCTGTATATGCTATAAATTCTGGAAGGACAAAAGCAAACGACAAACTCGTGACAATTGTCCGGACAGCAAAAACCGGTATAAGTGCATATGATTACGTTTTTGATAGGCTGACAGCATATCTGAGATGATATCTGGCTAAACTGATCGAGAAAGGGTGAATTGAAAGTGAAAGCTTTCAACCTAATTTGAGGGGGAATGAGATGCCGAAAACTGTTGGAAAGGATTATCTGACGATGAGTGAGATTGCGCTGGATAACAAAAGAGTACTTGTAAGGGTTGACTTTAACTCGCCCATGGATGCCAATGGAAACATTCTGGACGACAGAAAAATCAAGAGTCATTTGCCTACTTTGCGGTCCCTTGATAACTCAATAGTAGTTCTGATGTCACATCAGGGTAGACCTGGAGATAATGACTATACCACTCTGGAAACTCATGCAAAGCTGGCGACGGAGCTTCTGGGTCGGAAAGTAACCTATGAGGATGACATATTCAGCGTCTGCGCAAGGAATGCTATAAAATCCCTTAAGCAGGGAGATATCTTGCTCCTGGAGAACACGCGTTTCTACGCAGAAGAGAACATGAACCGCGCTCCTGAAGAACAGGCCAAAACCCAGATGGTTCAGAAGCTGTATCCTTTATTTGATTTATTTATAAACGATGCTTTTTCAGTTTCTCACAGATCTCAGTGTTCTGTGGTAGGATTTACAGAGGTTTTGCCTAGCGTTGCTGGCACCCTTATGGACAGGGAAATTACAGCTCTGGACAAAGGCTTGAAATGTCACAAGCATCCAGCGATCTTCGTGTTGGGAGGAGCGAAAGCAAAAGATTCCTTTAAGGTCATTTCTAATATTCTCAAACAAAACGGTGTCGATAAAATCCTTACCACCGGGGTTGTGGCTACGATATTCATGATGGCAATGGGTGTCGATATAGGTGAGGTCAACAGGAATTTCATTGAGGATCAGAAAGATATGGACCAGATTTCGATCGCTTCGAAGCTACTCAAGGAGTATTCAGATAAGATTATCGTGCCTAAGGATGTAGCACTAAACAACGGCGGAAGACGTGAAGAAGTCAAAGTGGGCAAGATAAAGGAAGACCTTCCGATAGCTGATATTGGCTTGGAGACCATAGAAAATTATTCAAAATATCTTAAGGAAGCAAAGTTATGCGTTTTTCACGGTCCAGCTGGTATTTTCGAGCTAGAAAATTTCTCGCTGGGAACTGAAGAACTTCTTAAGGCTTCAACTCAATCAAGCTACTCTATTGCAGGAGGAGGGCATACTCTGGATGCCATTGATCAACTCGGCCTGGAATCAAAATTTTCCCATGTAAGCATGGGTGGAGGTGCGAGTATAACCTACCTATCTGGCGAGCCCTTGCCAGGAATTGTGGCTCTAAAGAAATATGCATCCAGATCACGAAGTTAAAACGTCTCCAGTCGTGAATTAGATGGCAATGGTTCTGTCCAGACTCATTCCCTTCTCAGGTTCTTTAAGGTACACTTCTTGAACATAACGACATCGTCCGAGCAACTGTTTGAACAATCTCTTCAAACTAAAAAGGCTTTTATTCTCTAAATCCAAATGCAAAATGAATTAGGCTCATGCAATTGAACTGAAAATAATAGCGTGAAATCTCACAATATCTTAATTATTATATTTGTGCCAGATCTATTCATGCTTTATTTGCTCCTCAAATACGCAAGTCCTAAGATCAAATTGTTAAATTTTTTATTGACGAGGGTGGAGTTTTGATGTAAGGAAGATAACAGAACAACATCTTATCAAACACATTTGGGGGAAAAAATCAAGCATATGAGAGATATGTACATTTTGCAGATGAAGGGGATGTAAAACAATAGAAATCGTGCAAGGTTTGCCGGAAATGTAGTGGCAATGGTCGTAAGCTGAAAGGTAACTGGGGAAGACTACGACAACATATTAATCCAACTATTGAGGGCAAAATCAAAAAGTGTGGGAAGATTCGTCTGCTTTATCATTAGGTCAGGATTTAACGGGGTTTACCTATGAGGCCATGTGAGAGGATATCAAGGTTGGCATATGGCATCTCACATTTGAAAAGATCGCAATTATCTCCGACGTGGAATGGATAATTGATGCGGTTAAAGTGTTTAAGTTTGTCATCCTTGTCTGGCGAAAATCTACACAAAAGAAGCATTTCCAGGGTAAAAGCCTGGATCAGCGAATAATTCTCGAGTTTGTCACATCAGTTCCAAAAATAATTTTTCAAGCTGTTCAGGCTTATTTGGCTTAGCTTTTTATCATATCCTGAACTGGATGTAAAAAATTGTGCGATTAAAGTCTATTCGATATGATTTTTGATTTTGAAACCGTAAATAATTAGATAAAAAACTAAATCGGGGAGTATAACAAATGGTTAAAGCAAAGATTGCTGTAAATGGTTACGGAACTATCGGAAAAAGGGTTGCAGATGCCGTTCGAGCTCAGGACGATATGGAAGTTGTCGGAATTTCCAAGACAAAGCCGAATTATGAGGCTGCAGTGGCCCATCAGCTAGGGTATGATATATACGCTCCTGCTGAGAATGTTGGAGCCTTTAAGAAAGCAGGAATACCTGCAGCCGGAACAATTGAAGAAATGTTAGAAAAATCCGATCTTGTTGTTGACTGCACTCCAGGGGGAATTGGGGAGAAAAATAAGCCTATATATGAAAAAATCGGAATAAAGGCAATCTGGCAGGGAGGCGAAAGCCACTCGATTTCAGGTTTCTCATTTAATGCAGAGAGTAATTATGAACAGGCTATGGGTCGTGACCTGACAAGAGTTGTCTCCTGCAATACTACAGGGCTCTGCAGAGCTATTACACCAATAGACAATAAACTTGGTGTAAGTAAAGTAAGGGCAACTATTACAAGAAGGGCTGTCGATCCCAATGATATAAAGAAAGGACCAGTTAATGCAATAGTACTTCATCCGGTAAAAATTCCGTCTCATCATGGACCTGATGTACAGACTGTGCTTCCAAATATCAACATCACAACTGCAGCCGTTGTAGTCCCGACGACTCTCATGCACCTGCACACCGTAAACATAGAAGTTAACACTGATTGTACTGCAGAAGACATCAAGAAAATCTTTTCTACCCAGTCAAGAATACGTTTTGTAGGAAACGGGATTACTTCAACAGCGGAAATCATTGAAGTTGCAAGGGATATTAGGCGCCCAAGAAATGACATGTGGGAGAATTGCATCTGGCCTGAATCCATTACTGTAACCGGGAATAAGAAGGAGATTTACTTTTTCATGGGTATTCATCAGGAGTCTATTACAATTCCTGAAAATGTGGACGCCATCAGATCTATGATGGAGCTAGATAGTGATGGTGCAAGGTCAATCGAGAAAACGAATAAAAATATTGGCCTGCATAATAACCAGATGCTTGGAATGTAACTTTCTATTGAGACCTTAATTTTTTCCTATTTTGATACTCAATAGAAGTATGAGGAGTCTATAAGAACTAATGTTCTGCAAAATCTGATACTAATATCTGAAAATTCGGCTTTGTAGAGAACTTCTGAAGTAAAGAGGCTGATTTAGAATTTAGTAGCTTAACCGTTTATTCGCTTAATAAGTCACAAAATCTCATAAAAAATCTAAGTAAGCAAATTTTTGGGGAAATATGCTTTCTTAAC
>CAZLNG010000205.1:0-3868 GCA_964560735.1 uncultured Methanosarcinales archaeon
TTCAAGAAAGGAGATGCTGAAAATCCTCCTTTTGGGACAGGAACTTTCGATATTGTTGTCAACCGCCACCTCCTCTGGACTCTTCCACACCCTGATATCGCGATTAAGAACTGGAAAAAGGTGCTCAAGAAAGGAGGAATACTTATTGTTATAGATGGGGTCTGGAATGACGGTTCCCTAGAAACACAGGTAAGAAGACTTGTAAGTGATTTCTGTACTTTGCTTGTTGAGAGGAGAAACCCCAGAAAAGGGCATTACTCCAGAGAAATTAATAACGAACTTCCTAATCCTTATGGAGCCCCTCCGAAAAAAACGCTTGAATACTTCAAGGAGACAGGATTAAAAAATGTAAAAGATCTGGATATGAAAGAAATCATTGAAATCCAGAAGAAGACGATGTCTTTCCGAAAACGGATAGCTTTCAATTACCAGTATCATTTGATTTACGGAGAAAAATAATCAGGTAAAGAAGATCAATGAAAATAAAGAATGAACGAACTTCGATTCTAACTTTAATACTCTTAATAATCTTCTGACCGCTTCTCTATGCAGTTTAGAGTGTACCGCCTCAGCTGTAGATGAGAACGGTGAGGTGCATGAGAATCAAACCTTTCCATAGAACAACATTGAAAGCCGACAGAGAAAAACCTGACAAATTGAATCACGTGAGTAACCCGGAATATCGATCCTCATGTATATTGAAAATTAACACGTGAGTCACCAACTATCTGGCAAACTGTAACAATAAATTTCTACTTTGTAGAAAACCCATCTAAGCCAGCTTCAAGACGCCAAGGTAAACAAATAAAAAGACATCAGGTCATTTAGTTCAAATTAATGAACGTCTTATTTCAGAGTATTCTATAGAGCCAACCAGTGCATTTTCTTTTCAAATTCTTCCTGATTTCCCTTTTATTTCACTGAGTTGAATCTAATTCTGAATTCAGTCCCTTGCGTTCTCGTAAGCTCTATTTTTCCATCCAACTGGTCAACAAGAATGCTTACTAACTGCAGTCCAAGTGATTCAGGACTTTCTAAGCCCATATTTTCAGAAATTCCTTTTCCGTTATCTGATATGGTCAGGCTGAAAAGAAATTCATGTGTCTCATTGTTCTTCTCTTCCCTTTTAAGCTGAATTCGAATTTTTCCTTCTTTTTCAGGAAATGCGTGTTTGAGAGAATTCGACACAAGCTCATTTACAATTATTCCCAATGGGACAGCAGTATCCATATTGAAGAGAGCATTTTCTTCCAGATCCATGTACAGATGAATGTTTTTGCTACTAAGACTGTAGGTCTGGAAAAGATTTCCAGCCAGCTTTCGAAGGTATGCAGAAAAGTCAAGTGTATCGGTTCCTTCCCCCTTATAGAGTTCTTCATGGATAAGGGACATTGAGATTACTCTGTTCTGACTTTCCCTGAAAGCCTCAAGAATCTCCGGAGTAGGAGCTGTCTTCTTGGAATTGAATTTTTCAGCCTGGAGATCCAGCAGGGAAGAGATTACCTGCAAGTTGTTTTTTATTCTATGATGAATTTCCTTTTTTCTGGCATTTTCAATTTTTATCAGGTTTTCTTTTGCCTTTATTCTCTCTGTAACGTCGGATATAGTACCCTGGTAACTATCAGGCTTCCCATTTTTTCCCGAAACCTTCTGACAAACTTCGTGTACCCATTTTATCTTCCCGTCTTTGCATTTTATTCTATAGCTAAGTTTCCCACAATAAGGAGAGGGAGAATTTTTGGCTTCTCTTTCTTTTTTGAGGAATAAAGGCAGGTCTTCCTTCTCAATAAGTTCTTTCCACCATTTTTTACACATTAATTCTTCTTCAGTGTACCCAGTAATCTCTTCTACGCTCCCCTTCATAAATTCAAGGTTGAAATTCCCATCTCTTTGAAAAGCAATTCCTGTAAAGTTTTGTATGAAAGAAAGGTATCTTTCTTCGCTTAATTCAAGCTCATTTTCCGTTTCTTTACTCTCTGTAATGTCCTGGAGGGTCCCTCGAAGTCGAGCAGGGATATTTGTCTCATCAAAAATAACTTCTCTTTTTTCGTGTACTGTGCGTTTTTCCCCATTAGTCAAGATGATACGATAATCAATGTCAACGGGCTTTCCGTTTAATGCTATTTTAACAGCATTGTCCACATATTTTTGATCGTCGGGGTGTATATAGCTTAAAAAAGAATCATAAGTTGCGCTGAATTCTTGAGGATTAAGTCCAAAAATACGATACAGTTCATCAGACCAGTATACTTTACCTGTTATAAGATCCCAATCCCAATTTCCAAGATGTGCTATTTTTTGAGCTTCAGTGAGTCTTCTATCATTTTCAATTAATGAATTATAAGCTTCCTCAAGCTTCGTTCTTTGTTCTTGAACTAATTTTTCTAAATTGTTGAGTGTTCCTTTCAATTTCTCTTCGGCTTCTTTTCGCCTGGTTATATCAGTAAGCGTTACTACATAACCTGTAAACTTACCATCATTATCACAGAAAGATTTAGTGTTTACAAGCGCCCATAAGGGTGAACCATCCTTACATATAAATTTAAATTCATGGCTTTCACCAATACTCTGCCACCTCTTTTCCCTGGTCGGTCCGGAGATATCCTTATCTTCTTTATCGGTGAAGTCACACATCGACCTGCCAATCATTTCTTCCTTACTGTATCCTATCATCTCAGACGTCTTGTTATTAATGTAAATAGTTCTGTCTTCACTGTCAATTACCCACATACCTTCATTTGCTGTCTCCACAATGATACGGTACTTCTCTTCGCTTTTTCTTATTTTTTCTTCAAGTTCTTTTTGATCACTTATGTCGAATCCATAAACTCTTATGCATTCTTCTTCGAGTGGGGGATGAAACTCGACCAGGTATACTCTTTTCCCCACTTTAACTTCTATTTTTTCTGGACTATTCTTTGAAATTACTCCTTGCACAAGATCTCCTATATAAGAAGTCAATTTTTCTCCGATTTCCACGCCCCACTCATGCAATAAAGGCTCACTCGCTCTATTTGAGTAGCAAATTGTTCCGTCTTTTCCCATAATGATTACAGGATTCGGGTTCTTTGCCAGAAAATACCCCATTTTATTCATTTATCCACTTCAGGCTCTCCTTATTTGATAGTGGTGTCTATTTCAATGTTAGCAGAATAAGATGATATTTTTACTGTTGAATTAATTCTTATTTTTGTTCTGTTTAAAGATCGGACTTATGCCCTTGATGAACAAATAAAGTAGAAGCAGGTATTTCATAAATGCCTTAGATAATTTGAAGTCTCATACTGTTAGTTTTTCAGTTCAACAACATAAGTCCTACTTAGGTCAAGTTGTCACTCTTTCTTTTCTGATGGCAGCCTAAAATATAAGGCAGTGTTCCACATCTGACGTACATTAAAGTCAATTTCATGAATTTTTATGGTTAACTATACGGAATGTTACATTCTTTAATGCCAGATTCTTTGTGACTAAAAGTTTCGAGGTCAGACCTTTTATCTTCAGGCTTCGCATGCGTGTGTCTTTTAATACAATGATTCTTGTTTTCATAATTTCCTTAGACATGTTTTATTCCTTTCCTTGCCATACGTATATTCTCAGCTTCTGACTCATACATCAATATGTTTTTTTAACATAAATTATTTCCTATTTATTATTGACATAGTGAAAAGATGATAAATTAACTAAGAAAAATAACACTAATTAATTTTATGATGTTCAATCAGGTGAATAATTGGTACTCTGTAAAATATGAATATTTCAAGGATTCCTGCGGAAAGTCGACTTGAGAATAAAAATACGAGTTTTTCTGTTTCCGGGTTCAGACGATTTTAAGAGAGCTAAGACAGTTTGAGTGATAAAAGGCAATAAA
>CAZLNG010000205.1:3968-5318 GCA_964560735.1 uncultured Methanosarcinales archaeon
ATTCAATACTGCTCTCCTTTCATTTATCCTACTTCTTATCCTGTTCCTGGCTGCTCATTTTTTCCCCCAGGGCTTCTTTATCTTGATCTGAATATTTGCCGCGAATCCATGATAAAAGACCTTATCAAGGAACAAAGTAAGGATCTGTATCAGCTAATAAAAAGGGTACACTTTGATGGAAAATACTATCGGGTAAAATGTGTGAGTTCCGAAAACTGGGAACACTGCTGGGATCTAGCGGTTCGAGTACAATTTTTTGGGGAGTTACAGGGATTAGCCTTCGAGCCTAAGAGGATTGTTTCCAGCAAAGACAAGAAAATTATCTACAGATCACTTGTTTTGGTAAACCCCTATGAGTTATGGGATATGGAACTGGTCAAAAGGATATGGAATCTTCAGGAGAGAATTGAATTTATGATAGCAAAAATTCTCTTTCACGAATGTATCCATATACTTATCTTCCTCGGAAAAAACCTACCCTCAGGTTTCGAGCAGTCTGGAATATTCCTTGAATTCACAAAAATGCTTAAGTTTGCAAACTCGGAGGAATTTTGTCCCGAAAGTTCTGGTGTCCAGTCTCATCTTCGAAATCTGACTGAACTTGCCTCAAGTTTTTCCCAAAGTTCCGAAAAAAAGCTGGATAAAGTTTCTGAATTTTATGAGTTTCTAATCCATGAAAAATACAGCATCAAAAAAACCGATATTGCTTTCGGCCCTTCCTGGAGCAACAGAAAAGTTTCCCGAAACTATGCCAAAATTGTAGCTTTGAAAATGGGCCCCTGTTTGGAATCTGATAAAAAACTCTGGAGTCAGGAAGTTAACAGGTTGCAAAAGGATTTAAAAGAGCTTTATGACAGGATCGACAATAACCACAGCTTTGAGATGATGTAAATAGAAAAATTTCTTTGGCTTTTAAAGCCCTCTATTCGTTTTAAATGTTTTGTTAACTGTAAGACCACAAACTCTCTAGAAATTGATTTCCTCCTATTATTTAAAAAATACAGGATATAACTTATAATTGTAAAAAAAACAGAAGCTTAGATCTTTCAAACATTACAACATATATGATTCTATAAAATTGAATTCCAGGGCTCATCAAAAACCAATTATAATTTCTGTGGGCCACCAGTGTTTTCATCTCCTTTTCAGAAATACAACCGTATTATTAACTGGAGGTTGCGGCTGCACTCTGATATACTCTTCAAATTCTGCAGGCAACTCAAAAAGGGAAATGTCATCCAGAACTCTCCGAAGACCCTTTTCATAAAGACGGTAAGAAGCTGTACTTCCTTCGGGAAGAACTTTTGCGAGATGCTCGAATATCTCTTTCTTAGGCTCGGCCTGAGCAGC
>CAZLNG010000206.1:0-5301 GCA_964560735.1 uncultured Methanosarcinales archaeon
TTGAGAATAGGGACTCAAAACTCTACCATCTACTTCTAAGCTCATTTTCATAATCGGTTGTTTTCGATTTGCACTATTTTGCTCATATACCTTTCTTGATTTCTGTGCCTTTGGAATTTGTAGAACTACCGTATCGCAAAAGCATCAAAACGCAATCAAAAGTCGCATTTGAAATTATTGAGAATTTGAATTATTGATATTTAGATCAGCAGGAGGATTAATCTGGCTAATTATAGAAGCACTGTTAGAAAAAGACAAACAGGATCCAATAAACCTGTAAGTATGGGAGATACTCCTGAAGTAACAAGGGTACGCACACCGCGTAGAGAAAACCATGAAGTCCTGGCAACGGTGGGAAGCCTCTTAGGTTCAAAAAGAGTAACTCTCCAATGTATGGACGGAGTAGTCCGAATGGGCAGGATTCCCGGCTCCAAGAACAAGAAAATGTGGATAAGGGAAGGCGATATAGTACTCGCTAACCCCTGGGAAATTCAAGATTCTAAAGCTGATGTGATCTGGAAATACACAAGGCCACAAGTTGAATGGCTTGAAAGAAAAGGGTACCTTAGTTAAGTACCTTAATCTACAATTTCGACGTCATCGACCTACTCATCCTGAATGTGCATCTGGTACTTCGACAAGCATTTTCAACTCACCTAGAGCCTCACATTCAATTAAAACAGCTTCCTTATCTCTTTTATCCTGAATACAGCGTAGACTTCACAGGCTGCTGAAAGGTGCCTTCCATAGGATCTAAATCAAGATAAATAGTCTGACAATAGAAAGTATCAAAAGTAAAGAAATAGAGACTTTACTAATTATCTTTTTCTTCTGCGCTGAAGCTTATAATAAATTGAGTACCTTTATCTCTTTTTAGCTTGATTTCCCCGTCTAACTGATCTACCAGAATGTTTACTAGTTGCAGACCAAGAGTATCTGGATTTTCAAAATCAATATTTTCGGCAATGCCAATTCCATTATCTGAGGCAATCAGAGTATATCTAGTAACTTTTCCGGAAAGCTCCCCTTTATTGTAGCTCAGCTCGTTTTCAAAGAGTTTAATGTCGATTCCCCCTTCATCCCTATCTGGAAATGCATGCTTGAGAGAATTGGAGACAAGTTCATTGACAATCATTCCTAGTGGGACTGCAGTGTCCATACCAAAGAAGATATTTTTCTTAAGACTCATACTTAAGCTAATGTTTGAATCTCCAAGACTATAACTCTGGAAAAGACTCTCAACAAGTCTCTTAAGGTATAGGGAGAAGTTAAGTGCATCTTTTCTTCCACTCTCATGCAATTCCTCATGAATAAGTGCAATTGATACTACCCTGTCCTGGCTCTCTTTAAAGGCTTCAAGGATTTCTGAATCCTGAATACATCCTCTGTCTTTGAACTTTCCAGCCTGAAGGTCAAGAAGGGAAGAGATAACTTGAAGGTTATTTTTAATCCTGTGATGAATTTCCTTTTTACGCATAATTTCAAGGTTTTTAAGAGCTTCTTCAGCTTTCTTATGCTCCGTTATATCTTTTGTTGCCCCTCTAATGCTAACAGGATTGTTTTTCTCATCGAAAACAACTTCACCTTTCGCATGGACTATGCGCTCTTCTCCATTAGCTAGAATTATCCTGAAATTAACGTCAAGAGGCCTTCTGTCTAGTGCCTCTTTGACGGCGTTGTCTATACAGTGTCGATCATCTGGATGCACGAAATTTAAGAAGGTATCGTAATGTACTTTTAACTCTTGAGGCTTAAGACCAAACATCCGATACATTTCATCAGACCAATGAAATTCATTACTTGCAAAGTCCCTTTCCCAGCTTCCAATATGAGCTATTCTTTGAGCTTCAGCTAGTCTTTCTTCACTTTCTTTCAAAGATTTATAAGATTTGTCTAGTTCGACTGTTCGTTCTTTGACTTTTTCTTCCAAGCTGTCACGTGCTCTTTTAAGGTCATCTTCTATTTGTTTTCTCTCTGTAATATCAAGATTAAAGCCTACCCATTCGGTTATTTTTCCCTCTTCGTTCTTGATAGGTCTGCCTAGAGCCAACACATTTCGGTAGCTGCCATTTTTTGCCTTGAAACGGTGCTCTCGTTCAAAGTCTTCCCCGGTCTGAATACAATGGAGCCAATGGTCTTTTGTTGGCTGCACATCTTCAGGCGGGAGTAAATGCAACCAGCCAAACTTTTGAACCTGCTCCATTGACATGCCTACCAGTTCAATGAATGAATTACTTACGTAGGTACAATAGCCAGCGGCATCGGTCAGCCAGACACCATAGGGGATCGTATCACCGAGAGTCCGGTACTGCTTTTCACTATGCTTTAGCGCTTCTTCAACTTGCTTGCGCTTGGTTATATCTCTGATAATAATAACAGTTCTTAAAATTCCACTTTTATCTTTGAAGATCGTACTCGACATATCACCTGGGAAAATAGTCCCATCTTTCCGCCTGTAATTAAATTCTCCTTTGAAGCTGCCAGTCCTTGCTCTTTCTTCAAGGGCAGGCTTGAGTCTTGGATCAGAGATATCTATAATTCCACTCCTTCCAGAGCGAATAATTTCTTCCTCTGTCATTCCAAACATCTGGCAGGCTGCTGGATTTGCTGCATAGATAGTACCTTCGGGAAATGCGAAAAGAATGGCGTCAAGACTGTTTTCAAATAATGCTTTGTATTTTTCCTCCCCCTCTCGCAATACCTCCTCAGCCTTCTGTTTCTCCTTTTCCTCTCTCTTTTTCTGAAATGCCTGCATGACTGCAGGTGCGAAAGTCTCAAGATCTTCTTGTTGCTCTAAGCTATAACCATTTTCACGGTTCGCAACCGCAAGGATGCCTATTATCTTTCCATCTAAGACAAGGGGTACACTAAGAAATGATGTGAGAGGTGGATGGCCTTTTGGCAGGCCGATGCTATGGGGATCTAATTGCAGATTGTTAGTAAAGAAGCCTTTTCCACTGTTAACAACATAGCTACACAGTCCACGTAGTATATAATAGCCGGCAGGTCGACGATGTCCAGTCTTATTATACATACAGCACTGGTTCCATCCCATATCGCTTATTGCAATGTCATGTAATAGCCTATCAGCGCCCACTTCTCCAACGAAGCCAATTTGGCTACCTGTGACTTCAAGGGCTATAGATAGACATTTGTTCCCCAACTCTTCTTCTGTTTCAGCCTTAACTATACTACCAAATATCCGGTTGATTCCTTCCAAAACACTATTGTATCTGTTTATTTTATGCTTCTCTTGCTTACGCTCGAGAATCTCATTACGCAGATCTTGATTGGCTTTTTCCAGCTCAGTGATCCTTTTTTGTATCTGGATCCTCATTTCATCCCTATCCGGAAGTTTAGAAGCAGTCATAATTCCTCAATGCCGCTTTAAAATTGGGAATAAAATTTCCCAGTAATTTTTTTTATCCTTTCCTGCTGTCCAATAGAGTTTAAGTAAACGTGATTCTAATCAAATCCATAATGCCTATTAATTGTTAATTCTTTATCCATTCCAATTTATAAAGTTACTACATATTTATTTTTAAACTTTTAGCATGAAAGGTATTTGAGAAAAGTTATATTTTATTTATCACAGATAAAAAGATCTAAAAAATTCAAGTAGAAACACATTTTTTGGCAAAGGAAGTATTGGAAAACTCTTCCTGATTTTTAATCATCAAGAATTCCTATGACATAATTTAACTGGATAAAAATACAAGACAATTTTTGATTCTTTGAATGCAAGTTTCTTTAACCACCCTCACACCAAAAAAACTCTTCAAAACCCAACCTCGACTTAATTAACTATTCAAAATAGTGCCCCTCTTTCAATCCATCTTTTTTCATTCAAACAATCGAATCAGATTAGTTCATAAGAGCCTGATATTTAACAGAACCTTTGAAGCATACAAGGTTATTACAGATTTCGTTTTTTGCACACCTGGTTATTATATACTTTGAGTTGAATAAAAGTAACTTGGTGAAATTATGGTCAAAGATGTTTCATTTGAAACGGCTGAAGAGTTTCTTGCTAGTGTAAAAAAGAGTGAAGAAATCTCAGATGCTAATAAGACAATCTTGGAAAAGTATGTAAATTTGTCTCTTGTGGGGAAGACTCCAAAGCTATCCAAAGGGACAATATCGTACAATCTTAAGATATTGAACTTTATTCTGGATCATATTCATAATGATTTAGACAAGCTAACAATTGATGATATTGATTCATTTAATTTAGCAATAAGTAGCTGGAAAAGGAAAGGCGGGTATCTTGAAGGAAAAGAGATCTCCGATGTAACTAAAAAGCAATACACAATAGGGTTTAGAAGGTTCGTTGCTTGGTATGCTGATAGGTATGAAGATCAAAAATATGAAAAGTTGGCAAAAAAGCTCAAGATGTCGGTAAAGAAAGAACCTATACAATCAGATGATTTGCTCACAAATGAAGAAATTAATGAAATGATTTCCGTTGCTGGTACCGTTCGTGATCGGGCAATTATTGTAACTCTTGCTGAATCAGGTTGTCGTCTTGGGGAACTGGCTTCCTGCACGATTAAAAGTTTTCAACCTCTTCCAGATGGTGGGTGTAAGTTCACATTCCCTGAAGGAAAAACTGGACCAAGAAAGGTGATACTTATTCGAGCTTCGAGTTATATTGATCACTGGATTAGGACACATCCAAAACACGATAAGCCAGATGAGCCATTATGGATAGCACAAGATGGAAAGGGATATAGAAAACTTGACCGTCATACAATCTATGGAATCGTCCAAAGAATAGCTAGGAAAGCTGGAATTAGCAAAAGAATCCATCCGCACCTTTTTAGGCATACAAGAGCGACGCAATTAATTAGATTGGGTTGGTCAGAATCGAAGGTTAAAATATACCTTGGATGGGCCGATGGTAGTACCGTCCCCGGTTTATATATACATTTAGGGGTGGATGATCTCTTAGAGGATATGTATGATATGCATGGGCTTTTAGAGATTAAGAAAAACAAAAACGATGTTGAGGTTGGAAAGTGTCCCAGGTGCCACAAACTTATCCCAGTAGAGGAAGTATTGTGCTACAATTGCGGATATTTAATAACATCGGATCCAGACCAAACCCAAAGCGACGCAGTAGCGGAAATGATTTCTTTCCTGCAGCAAAATCCACAAGTTTTGGCTGAAGCATTGGCAAAAGCGCGAAATTAATTTTTTTTACCAGAGCCAGCCAATACACTTATCCTGAAGCTACGTACATCCTCTGTGACAGGATTTCTTCTTATTCTTAATAAAATAATATATCCCTGAGTTTGTTTC
>CAZLNG010000207.1:0-5288 GCA_964560735.1 uncultured Methanosarcinales archaeon
CTTCTATCGCAGAGAATTCAAAATCTACAAGGGTGTCAGGTAAAAGTACAGATTCTTTTGCTTCCCCTGTATTTGTCTTTATCGCGACGTTTGACTCCTTGATATTCAGGTTCCTTATTTCAAGACGCACTGATTTTCCAGCTTCAGCCTCAAAAGAAGAAATACTCCCACTCAATGTTCCTACAGTATGGAATTTACGTCCCTGACTATCAATTGTCAGGGGAGGCTGAGTTAAGGATGAAGTAACAGGCCGTGATACACGAAGTGGCACCTGATCAGGAGGGACTGTCTGTGTTGTTAAGATTGGAGGTTCCGCTACCGGTGTAGATGGAGGTTGAGGGATTTTAACGGAAGGTCTCTCTACCTGAGGAGCCCTCGGTGCCTTTACCTTTGGGACTCCAGGCTCTGGTGGTGAAACTGGAGGCATCCTTGGTGACCTGACCGGAGATTGAGGTACTAACGGAGATGGGACATCCGAGACCCGCGGTTCTGTTGATGGTGAAACTAAATGCTCTGATGATGGTCCCGTATGAAACTCTTCATCCAGACTCCCTATAGTTTCTGACCCTACTATACCATCAACCTTCAGTCCTCTGGCCTCCTGATAGCTCAGGACAGCTAGTAAGGTTTCATCACCAAAGATACCATTGGCTCCAACTTCAGGCACAGGAAAGTCCAAAAATATCAGAGCCTGCTGAACTTTCAGTACTGCAGGACCACTGTCGCCTTTGCTAATGGACCTTTCATTGTCATAGCAGGCTTCCAGAACTTCATCGCCTGCAAATCTAGATGATTTTAAGTCGTGGCCGTCCCCAATAGTCATATTTTACCCCCTTATTTACTGCATATTGCTCAAAATGTCAGTTTTACTATTAAGATTCTATAATAAGCCTTTATAGTCTTAGAATTTAGATATATAAAGAAAGGCATCAAAATATATAAATTTTTATAAAAAACATATTTATTTAGAATGTAATCCGGTTGCCTGAAAAACTTAAAGGAATTAAAATTTATTAAAAGTCAGATCAATAGGGATTGTGATAGTCTTTTAATATCTTAATGCTTATATTATACATATTACAGTATAAAAGTAATTATAATTGTGGGGGAATGGGACGAGTAACGAAGACTTACTTGAAAAGTTCAAAAATCTCGATTTCATGAAGATGGATAGAAGAACTTTTATAAAAGCTGTTGGGGCTCTTGGGGCCTCTCTTTTTTTGCATACATATAAAAGCGATATAGCAAAAGCCCTTCAACTTTCGGAAACTAAAGTAGTATGGCTTCACGGAGTAATGGATAGTGGCTGCACCATATCAATGCTGGACGGAGGATCACCTGATATCGTAGAGTTTCTTCAGGTTTATAATCTCAAACTGCTCTATCATGAAGTTTTAATGATGCAGCAGGGAATTTTCGTAGATGGAAAGCTTGCAAATACCAGTGAACTGAACTCTGAGATTCTGCTCGATGAGATTCTGGAAAAGGAAACAGGTTACGTTCTAGTCTCTGAAGGAGCAGTCGCGAACGGGCCTCAAGGCTCCGGGAAATATCTTATGTACGGGGGCAGGCCCTATAAGGATATTTACGCGAAAGCTGCGAAAAATGCCTCAGTAATTGTTGCAATCGGGCAATGCGCAACTAACAGTGGGGTGAACGCTGCTAAGAGCGATATAGCTGAACTTCTGGATCCCCGAGGGATCGCATTTACTATGGAAGACTTATCAAAAGGGATTGTAGACCTGCTTGGAATCAATACACCGGTTATCAATATTGGCGGCTGTCCTGCACATCCCGACTGGGTGTTTTTGACAATAGGTGCAGTTGTTTTGGGAAAGATAAAGGTACCTGATGATTTACCTTATGTACTGGATCACTGGAAGCGTCCAAAGGTTTTCTTCCCGCCTGACCATGTTGTCCATGATAACTGTCCTCGTCGCGGATACTATGACCGTGGAGAATTTGACCTGACAGTAGGTGGAGAAAAGTGCCTCTGGAAACTGGGGTGCAAGGGTCCTTATTCTCATGCCGACTGTGGTACTCGCCACTGGAACGGCCACCTTAATTTATGTCCGATGGCAGGTTCTCCATGTATATCCTGCGTTGAACCTGGCTTTCCGGATTCATCAAGGCCTTTTTTCGTGGAAATAGAGAAAACTGGAATTGTAGGTACGAATATCACTACTATAGCGGGCGTGGCAGTAGGAGGTGCACTGCTTGCTGCAGGTGCTCATGCTGTCAGGAGAACTGTCATGAAAAGAACTGAGGACGAGGAAGGCTTTGCCGAAGAAAGCACTCCAGAGGAAACCGGAGGTGAAAAATAATGGTACAGGTCACTGTTGATCCGATTTCGAGAATTGAAGGGCATTACAGGATCAATACCGAAGTCAATGGGGAAGGTGTGATTACTGATGCCCAGAGTAATGGCTTGCAGTTAAGGGGTTTTGAAAGGCTTTTTCAGAAGCATGATCCCAGGGATGCGGTACTTCTGTCCCAGAGGATCTGTGGAGTCTGCCCGGTTAGCCATGGCATAACTGCAGCAAATGCCCTGGACGAACTTTTCGGAGTTGCAGGTGAGGTTCCCAAAAACGCTCTTGTAATGCGAAATATTCACCAGAGTCTTAATTACATAGCCAGCCATGCAGCTCATATCTATGTGCTCTGGGGTCCTGATCTTGCAAACCCGGCTTACCGTGATATTCTGGTAAAATACGGGGATGTTGGAAATGCAGTATGGAAAGAACTTCCCGGGCGTTTTGCGCCTTTGATTTATCAGCTTAACGGTACAAGTTATCCAGCTGGCTCGTCCTATCTCGGTGCTATAGGGGAATTCCGCCGCTTGCACGAAGCCATTTCTCTGATAGCCGGCAAAATGCCCCATCCGGTTCTTCAGAATGTTGGAGGAGTAGTCTATTCTCCGACGGTTGCTGATATCGGGCAAATTGTAGGTTATGTATCGAAGACTATGGAATTTATTGAAGCATTTACTCTTGGTGTCTCTCCCGATACCTGGATTGAAAATACTTACAGGGCCTCTTCTCCTCAAAAGGCTGTTAATTTCGTTATTGGGCACCTACAGGAACTTCTGGATAAATCTCTTGCCAGCAATGATTTTTCGCACTCTTCAGGATGGGGAGACGTCCCGCTTTTTGCAGCTTTTGGTTCGGAACTGGTTGGAGAAAAACTTCTCGGCTTGCCTATTAGTCTGAAAATGGACCGTGCAGGAGGATATAAAGACCCGGACAAAATCGGCTTTCTTTCTTATGGGGTTTTCTTCAAGCCTGAGAAAGGAGACGGATATGACCCTACAAGTCCTGCAGACAGCAGGGTTATACCTTCCGGCTATATGAATGGATATTTCAAGCTTGAAAAATTCGATTACAGAAAGATTTCAGAAAGCATTAGTCACTCCTTTTACATTGATGAGGAAAATGACCGTCCTCCCTGGAATGGGGTTACGGCTCCAGAAGAGGACCCTGAAAAGATCGATTATACAAAAGGATCGAATAGCCGTTATTCATGGTCGAAAGCCCCTAATTATGCTGGAATTCCGTGTGAGGTCGGCCCCATTGCTCGTATGATGATTATGGGAGAACCACTTGTTACGGGATTGGTAAAAACTTTTCAAGATAACGGCTACTATCCTGTCAATAACTACACCCGTATGATTGCAAGGATGCAGGAGATCCTGGTAGTGTTCCCAGAACTTATGAAATGGCTTACGCAGGATATTCAAGCAGGCGGAAAGGTTGCAGTACATACCGACCTCTCTATGGCAGAGAGTTCCGCAGGTATGGGTTTATGGGAAGCTCCCCGAGGGGCGCTGGGGCACTGGGTTGCAACAGGCCCGGACTCAATGGTAACCCTTTACCAGGCTGTAGTTCCGAGTACATGGAACCTTGCTCCCAGAAATTCTCAGGGAATTCCAAGCCCTGTTGAGCAGGCCCTTATAGGCACTAAAATTTCGGCTGCAGAGAATGCCCTTGGAGTAGATTATTCGAATCCTCTCGGGATCCTGCATACAGCTCGATCTTATGACCCTTGCCTCGCATGCGCGGTTCATACAATCGACAAAACCGGGAAGCATCCTGATTCTACTATCAGGATAGTCTAAAGGAGGCTAGATATATGGTACGATCCGCTGAAAGACCGGCTTCCAGGAGATTAATTGTTTTACGTTATAACTGGCTTGAGAGGCTTACTCATCTGGTGCATCTTATTGCCCTGTTTATCCTTCTTATTACAGGATTCAAAATATACTTTATGTGGGGTTTCATGTCTTTCCAAACAGCCCGGGCTCTGCATATGATTGCTGTGCCTTTTTTCCTGGTTGCAAACTGGCTTCTGGTTCCTTACAATATATTCGCCTGCAAAGGAGAAAGGTGTGGCGTTAAAGACAGGCTGGAGCATTTCAAGGAATCTTATATGTTTGGGAAAGCTGATGCAGAACGCCTTGTAGATATAATCAAGAACTTTTTCGGGAAGGGCAAATATCCGGCTTTTACGATCTATGACGAGCCTGAGGAGCACTATAAAACGAAACTCCATCCAGGACTTAAGCTTTTGATAATTTTTGAGAGCACTGCAATTTTCCTGGTTGCAATTACAGGAATAGTACTTTACAGTCTCACATGGAGTCCTCTAGGAATTCCGATCTCACAATGGATTCTCTCGATATTCCAGTTTATTGCATCTCCATTTAATATGAACGCCCTGGGATTAATCCGTGTATTGCATCTGCTTGCAGCCTACTGGTTTGTTCTTGAGCTTGTAATTCATGTAGGGATCCTTGAATTTGACCCTGACGTCTGGAAATATCACAAGGCAATCTTCTGGTCTGGAAAGGAAGATCTCTCGGACAGACACTTTGTTAAGGTAATTGAAGAAGATCAAAAAGGAATGGTAAGAGAAAATTGATAACAGAAACTAATGAAATATGTTCAGTAGGTGTAAATATATCAAAATAATTATATATAAATCCATCATTATTATATATGGTAATTTGAGTGTACGGATCAGGGGCAGTTCGAAGAATAATTGACCCGATCATTCTCAACCTTTTGATTCTTTTCTTTTTGATAATGCTGGGGCTGATTGTGGTTGAGTTGGTTCGTAAAAGTTTAATAATTTATAGCCCTTTTTGAGAGTTCTCGGCTTTTCTTTTATCTCCTTATTTTTTCTTTCTTATTTTTCCTTCTTATTTTTCCTTCTTATTTTTCCTTCTTATTTTTCCTTCTTATTTTTCCTTCTTATTTTTTAGTTGTTAGTTGCTGATAACAATTTAGAAG
>CAZLNG010000208.1:0-5281 GCA_964560735.1 uncultured Methanosarcinales archaeon
AAGCCATCACCGGTATGCCAATGACCCAGGAAGGTAAGACCTCAACCTGCGCTCACTCTGACGTAATGGGTAACCTCATTATGCAGTGCTGTGATTGCTGGTCCAACGAGTCTGTTGAATACCACGGTGAATTCGGCGGTACAACAGTTCAGTGCTGGTCCGAGTCCCTTGCATACGACTGCGCCCTCATGAACACCGCTCTTGAAACCAAGAACGAAAAAGTTCTCAGGGACCTCCTCATGCTCTCCGACAGGTACAGAGACCCCCAGTCCTACGTGCTTGCATACGACAACGCATACAAGGTCGGCCAGGCAATTGTTAAGGACGGAGACAACATATACCTCAGAGCAAAGAACGCTGCAATCGCATGCTGCGATATTGTCAGCGAAGGTGCCGCAGGCAAGCTCGAACTCTCCAGGTTCGAAACCAAAGCACTCGCAGACGCAAAGGCATCCCTGGACTCCCTCACAGATGACATGGACAAGTTCATGGACGACTGCCTCACAAAATACAAGAGTGAAGTTAAAGTCTTCCTGCCGGAGAACTACGGCTTCTAAGCCGAACCCTCCGGTTCTTTTTTTCTTTTTTAAATTCGGTTTAAACCACATATTTGTCCTTATTTTTTAGTTCAGAATTATAACGTGCATGAGTTATTGATACTATATGCATGAGAATTCTTTCCATTATCCAAAAATACAGCACAGAGGAAATACTTTTATTCAAATTCCGGCTGAGAAGAATCAAGCCCTACCAAAGTAACATCACCAAAACTTTTCTTCAAAAAAATGGATTCACCTGTTCTTTGGAATTCACCAAATGGTTCAAAGACACGACCTAAAACGTCACAATCAAAAAATAAGAAAAAGGAAAAAATCCTTATTTTTAGCTCAAATTTCACTCATTTTCTATTGTTCTTTAAATTCTATTTGGTTTTGTCCCGTTAATCAGTGAAAGCACTTCAAAAGGAATGTAAACTTTGCCTGTTACCGGAGCATAAACGACTATTCCTTCGAGCTCATAAGTTACACCATCTTTGAGAAGAATATTTTTGCTTACTGGTAGTTCGGCATCACCTATCCTCAGTACAGGGTTTGAGGTGTTTGTCGTGTCCAGTAAATATTCATTTTCATCCAGTTTCCCGTCTCCGTTGTCTCTGGAGAAAAACTCCCCGACCTCGACAAAAAGGCACGAGTTTGTCTCGTTCAGGTCAAATCCGAGTTCTTTAGCGATATATCCCGCAATCTCGGTATTGTCTATATGGCCTGCAGGATAATCAGGTCCATAAGCCCACAGAGGGACATCTTCTCCACAATGTCCATGAGTGGTCCACCCAATAACGGTATGATTTCTACTTATTACTTCGCTGATCGCATAGTCGAGGGAAAGACCTTCTCCATCGTTATAGAGCTCAAGAATTTCAGTTACATCATCATCTGTTGCATTGATTCCCCACCAGGCTTTTATCTGGGCTTTAATGTTTTCAGAGGAGACATCTCCTATTTTTGTTGCAAGACCTGCAGAACTGAGCTTCATACCTTTGAGAGGATCAATAACATCTTCTACGGTTGTAGAGGTATAATTGGAATCCGAATCACTACCAATGCTCATCCCACCTGTGTTATGGTCAGGGAAGGCCAGTATAAGGGTATGCCCATCTTTTTCTGCAAAGTCAACTGCAACCTTGACAGCCTCGTCAAAAGCCAGGAACTCTGTAACAGCATAGATCGGATCATTAGCGTGGTTTGCCCAGTCAATCTGACTTCCCTCTACCATCAGGAAAAAGCCGTCTTTATCCTCAGAAAGCAGTTCAACTGCTTTTCCGGTCATTTCTGCAAGAGAGGGTTCTTCAGGTGCAAGTTCGGCGCGGTCAATATCCGGTGCCATGTGACTGCTGGCAAAAAGTCCCCATGTTTTTCCAGAGGACAGATTTTCCATTTCATCCCTGCTATCAACATACTGATAGCCTCTATCAAGAAGCACTTCTTTCAGGTTTTCTCCATCAGTCCTTTTTCCTCCTTCTGCTTCAGGTATAAGATGGCGGGAACCTCCCCCGAAAACCACGTCAATGCCTTCATAGACCATCTGTTCCATTATTTCGTTTTCGTTATCCCTGTTATCTACATGAGAAGCAAAAGCTGCAGGTGTGGCGTGGGAAACTCGAGAAGTTGCTACAAGCCCTGTAGCCTTACCTTCAAGCTTTGCCCCTTCAATCACTGTTGCAAGCGGGCTGTACTGCAGTTCTTCCGAAGGGCTTTCCAGTATACTTAAAACAGAAGCATTGCTTGGCCCGACGCTTACAAAACCATTTGTTGTTTTATATCCTGTGGCAAAAGCAGTTGCAGTGGATGAAGAATCGGTAATAACCGAATCTGCACTGTAAGTTGAAACTGTCCCTGCAACCATTTCATCAAGCATCAAAGGATTTCCACTGTACCATCTGGCAAGTGTCTGGACACTCTGAGAACATCCATCAGGAACTAGAACTATCACGTTTTTAATTTTGGCTTCCGATCCTGGACAGGATTTGCAGTTTACGGAATCAGTGAAATAAGTATAATTTCCTGAATAATCTTCATTATTCGAATTTCCTTCCACAGCTACTGCAGAACCAACATTTCCCAGCAGCAGAAGCCCTATGAAGAGGGTTAGTAGAACGTTTGTTTCTTTAGTATCCATGAAAACGACCTCAAATAGAGAACCGATTTTTAAGAGCAGGCCCTATTTCACCACACTCGAATATTAATCTCAAATTTGAAGAAGTAGCCGGCTGTATTTGAATTTTTCACATATATAATATATATTAGGCGATAGTCAATATTGGAAAAATGCAGCTATATAACACTATTTTGCAGTACTTGAAGTATAGAGAAATATCTTTCTATATCCTTCCCTTTATGCCTAATTAGAACCACAAATGAATTCGCAGACAGATTTTCTTATGACATAGTTTTAGGCTCACCAGTAACAGCGCTCACCATAACTCCGGATTTTACTCCCAAAAGTGAGAAAGCTTGCTTTTGCACTTGAAACTTTAGCAGAGAAGTGAAGACAGACATTTAAAACTTTAATGATACAATTCCCCACATTAATCAGATCTAAAAAAAGGAAGAGAGAAGATAAAACACTCTGTGAGTTGCTCTTAAATTTCTTTAATCAACTTTATTATAAAAACTGGCAAATATAATAACTATAAATAGTACTATGAAGAAAGTATATAGATATTTGGACAACATATAAATACAAGGAGAAAACTACCCATTTATGCAAGAAGAATTTAGCCCAATTACACCTTCACCACATCATAAAACCTCATAAAGTTCTCTTCCCTGAAATCGTACTCTTTCTAAATAACGGGTGAAAACGGGCTTCTTCTTCTAAATATATACCGAGCCTATCCCAAAACCGTTTATATTTCCATTTTATATAAGAGTTTATAATTACTTTCCTTGTAGTAGACCTATTGACTATTTTAAAACAGAGATTCAGAAAAGCAATTTTGAGTTTTGGGATCAGCTCTAATAATATTCCGATCTCATTATATGTATCCATTAGTTTCACTCAATTACATGTCAACCAGCTAGCTTACGACACGACCTATGGGTCTATAAGTATTTACAGTACGTAATCAGGTTATGGTTAAATGATTCAATTCATGTTTTACAATTGAGAGTTTAATACTATCATCGATTTATCAGTTTGACCCCTTATATCTTAGGGGAGTTTAAGTTGTTTCTTAGGGGAGTTTAAGTTGTTTCTGAGGGAAGTTTAAGTTGTTTTCAAGAACTAAGGAGGGGGATTTATATCATATTTCAAATATGTTAGGACTACTAAGTCCGGTGACCCTTTCAGGGATTGGCTTGTTGAAGTGCTCGGGGCTAGAATACAGGATAAAGACTGTAAAGTTCGTGTCTTTAAACTCAGTAACGCATCACACAGGATATGCAGATATGAATTCAAGGGGGAAGGATTCAGTGTTATAGCTAAATTTTTCGGAATACCCACAGGGATGATAAAAAAATACGATAGTTACGCTTTAATGAAAAAAGAATACGAATACCTCAAAAAAGCCGGAAAAATAATTGATGTCCCGGAACCGATTGCAATAGATAAAAATTTCAGTTGTGTTCTTGCCTGCAAATACGTGCCTGGAAAGTCTTTATTCTGGTATTTAAATCACAGGAGAAAGCTTAAGGAAAAGTTAGAGCTCGTAGCAGATATGCTCAGAAAGCTTCATGATAATACGCAGACGTATTATGATAAAGAAAGCGAGTTTTCAAAATTTAATTACGTTTTGGAGCACCTCAAAATTAGCCGGCATGAAAAAGAAAACTATAAACATCTGCTTGGGAAATGGTGGCACAGTTCTCTTCTGGATAGGGAAAAAGGTTGTATGATCCACAATGATGCCACTCCTGTTAATTATATATTCCATAGAGGAAAACTCTTTCTTCTCGATTTAGAGCTAGCATCCAGGCACGGGCATTTCGCATGTGACTTAGGGATACTTTGCGCCGAACTGAAGCACTATTTTGCGCGGAAAGGGTCGAGTCAGAGGGCAGAGCCATATATTCATCATTTTCTGTGGCATTACAGCAGAAATGAAGAAGAGTTTCGTAAAATAACTAAAGTAATTCCTTTTTATATGGCTTATGGTCTGCTGAGAATTGCCATACTAAAATGGAACGCAAAATATAGGCATTCTCTCCTGAGAGAAGCAACGAAATGTCTGGAAGCAATAGAGAAAATTTGAAATTGTTTTACGAACTCCTGATACCCTTAGCACCAATAATTCTCTTTTCGTCTTAAAAACTTATAATAATTTTGAAGTCCACCACCTCTAAATCAATAGCAAACCCTATCGGATTTGCCTGCTGCCAGCCTTCCTGATTAGGTTCTTAGGTTAAAAACTGACATACTTCCCACGCAAACTGTGGAGAAGTTTTTTCTCTGGCTGCACGTTTACTGAAGATTGTACGGGCCAGGACCTTTTGAGGGGTATCAGTGCTCCCTTTCCCTGCATCTCTTTCTGCAGAGAATTGACCACTGCCTTTTGGCGTCAACGCTATGTTAAATGCAGCATTGGCATCGGCATGGTCAACGTGCTCGCAGTGTGGGCACTCAAATCGCTTACTGTGTCGGTTGCCTGTATGTCCACAGCGGCTGCACTTCTTGCTTGTTGCATATGGATCGATATAGGCTACCTCTACTCCCCGCAACCTGGCCTTATATTCAATCAAAGTTGCGCTGGCGCACCCCGCTGCAAGCAACGGGGTATGTTCGC
>CAZLNG010000209.1:0-2244 GCA_964560735.1 uncultured Methanosarcinales archaeon
GAGATAGAAATAAAGGAGACAATGGCCAGTGGGGCGGAGATAGAAATAAAGGAGATAACCAGAAAAATTGGGATAATAAGAAAGGAGACTATGGTAACCAGAAAGGAAACTGGGACAGCCAGAAAAGAAACTGGGACGGCCAGAAAAGAAACTGGGACGGCCAGAAAAGAAACTGGGACAGAAAGAAGAATTACGGAAGTGATTACAAAAGGTGGAACGCCTCTTATATGAAATGGTACGCCATGTACATGAAGTGGTTCAGAAGTTATAATAGCTGGAACAACAATTATAGGAACTGGAACAGAGGTTATGGCAAACACTAAGTAAACACTAAAAGCAGATGATAAGAACTGGGTAATAGAGGGTTACAGATATCCACAATTTAGGCTAGGGGATTAGTGAACCCTCGGAGCTTTTCTTTTTGTCTCTTGTCTTCTTTTTGTCTCTTGTCTTCTTTTTTGTCTCTTAGTTTTTCTTTTGTTTTTAGTTCCTCTTTATATATCAGGTCTATAGGATCTGATTATGTCGAGCCATTGGAAACGTGACCGCTTAAGTAATAGGTTCAATTGAGGATCTTAAAGGATATCGAAGCAGGTTTGAATCTGTGAATCAAGGAATCTCAGGCTAATAAGAATACTTTTTATTAAGCGTCTGATTATAAGGAGGCTGAAATTCTGAAAAACTCTATTTCTTACAACTGGATGCACCAGCAAAACTTTGATTCAGGACAATTAACGAGAGAAAATACTTCTAAGATAAGATGTAAATGCTAGTAGAATGATAGTCAGCGCTCATCATCTATTCAAATCACTCTTCATCTGTTAAAATCACAATATTCTCACGCCCGTTCTTGAACTTCTTAATCAGTCCTCTTTTTTCCAGTTCTGAGAGAAGGAGGCTAACTTTTACCTCGGAATAATCCAGCCTGCTGCGCAGGTCTTTTTGGGTAATCCTGCCCTTGTGACCCCTGATGACGTCCAGAATTTCAGTCAGGTCATTAGAAAGAGGAAGTTTTTTTAGGGCAGCAGTTTCAGTCTCGGAATTATCAGCAAAGTCCATCACTGGTTGTGTTATGGATACTGTTTTTCCAGAGTTTGCGAGTTCCGATCTCACTCCATACCCTGTGCTTTTACCAAAGACCTTCACAAGAAGTGCGGATACGCTGAACTTTCCTTCGTGAAGCCTGTTTTTTTCGATCTTTCTATTCCTGCTGAAAAGTTTATAGCTTCCACCGACTAAGAGAAAAAGGATGAGGGCTACTGGCAGGTAACGTAGAGTAGAAGAACCATTCCTGGCTTTTTCGATGGAATTCATACTATCGAGAGTATTTGTTTCATCTTCGATTGCTTCCGTTACCTGATATTCAGAGGCCGGATAAAGCAGAAGATCGAACACGTAGTTTCCTTCATCTTCAATCTTCAAAGTTGCTTTTTTTGAATAGAGCAGAGTGTTGTTCTGGTAATAACTGGCTGTAATAACATAGTCTCCTGGTGCCAGTTCAAAAGAATAAGTGCCGTTTTTTGCTACTATTGATTGGGAAGGATTGGAATTGATAGTAATCACAGTATCGTTCAGGGGTTCAAGGGTATCCCATGCATACGTTGCCCCGTGGACTGTTGCAGTGATGTTGCTATCTGCTAAGAAAGGTACCCCTAAAGTGAGTATGATAGGTACCCCCAAAGCGAGTATGGCAGCAGTGCAAATAACGTAGAACCTCAGATTCATCTCTACCAGTAATCCATTATTCTAAGTTGAGGAGGTGGAGATTGGATGCAGAAAACTTGAGCATAGAACCTCTCTACGTTTTTCCGAACATAGGAAATATGCTCGTTTTTTTGAATACTATTAATAATTGGCCCCCCATGATCCAATTTGGATTTCCTTATAACGAGCAAGTTCCAAAATCGCTTCTCGAAGCTCAAACAACATACGATTCAGGTATGCACTCATTAGCACTTTTATGTCAACAGTATCAGATCTATCACGACTACTGATCACAATTAAGTCAGTGAATATGGTAAATAAATATTTCGTTTATTATTTATTTCTATGTAAATAAAACGACTAAAATAAGTACAGTTGCCACACAATTATAATTGTAAATCATAACAATCTGAAGGTTTAATTTTTTATAATCAGGAGAACTTTAAAAAATTAAAATTTTCTTAAAATATATATTTTTTTGTAAAGCTTTGAAAAAAATCGTGGATAAGAGCACTGACATAGAGATTCAAAAGAGAGTCA
>CAZLNG010000209.1:2344-5268 GCA_964560735.1 uncultured Methanosarcinales archaeon
AATAGAGAGTCAAATAGAGAGTCAAATAGAGAGTCAAATAGAGAGTCAAATAGAGAGTCAAATAGAGGTCTGCATAGTCAATTTTTACTAAAATCCCTACTCTGGTGATTTAGAAGCCTTTTCAGAGGTTGAAATCTCTTTACTTCGGATTCTGAAAGATTCTTATATTTTATTTTAAGCAATTGTATCTATTTCCATTGTAACCCCTTATGTATCCTTTCTGGTATCCTCTATTATAACTGTCTTTATATTGTTTGGTCCAACTGGGGTCGTTGTAAGGAGAAGGAATTTTCGATAGGACCTCTCCACTACCGTATTGAATGCAGTCTTTTTGACCCTGTTTTCTGCCATCTTTGTAGCCTTTATTATAGCCGTCCGTGTACCCATTTTTGTTATTACTATTATCAGCTGCATTTACGGATGCAGCTGTAACTGACAATACAAAACAAAGTACCAGTAATATAGCAAGAGTTTTTTTCACTTTACCAAATATTTTCTTTATCATTAATTCTTCTCCTCATCTTGCTTAATGGATTAAAAGGAATAACAAGCTGAGTATAATTTACTTTCAGATGAATTTACCCTCAGATGAATTTACCCTCAGATGAATTTACTTTCAGATAAATTTACTCTCAAATGAAAATTTTTTGAGTCTTTAAATCTCAGTCTTTAAATCTTAGGTGTTTAAATCTAAATTTATAGCCCGGATCCCAATTTTAAACAAACTCACTCAATATTCCCATCTTCCTTGATAACCCAGTCTCCTTTATCCCGGAAGGATTTGTTTTAACTGCCTTGCAGGCTATCCTTCAACTGATAACTCTAATTTACGATAATTCTAATATTTACCGGATTAAATATAAGCATACTTATAATAAATAAAATCTAAAACAAGTTTAATTCATAAAATAAGTATTTCTAAAACTTTAAATTTAAATATAATTGCATATATTGCTTTTAATGGAAATAAAATCCAATAGAAACCTTTTTCCCCAATACCTGCACATAATAATGGTTTTTCATAGATTCTGAGATGAGTTTAAAACTGTTCTAGATTGAAAGGCGGCCCGCAATAAACAGGTATTTAAGAGAGAGAACTATTTTTGTGGTAGATTAAATCCGGAAATGAAGGAAAGAAAAGAATTAAAAGAAGAATTAAAAAGATTGGAAAATATTTGAAGGAAAAATATGAAGTAAAAGGAAGGGCAGGGAAGCTAAAAATTTAAAATCTCTTTGCTTCTAAATCAGGGCTCAGGTCTTTCCAGTTTCTCCAGGATATCCGAATACTCTTTTGATTTCTCTTCAGTCTGTTCTGCAAGAGGTATTTCAGCTGAAGGGAGCCTGAAAGCCTCAATATCCCAGTTTGCCCTTTTTGCTCCTGCCTGATATACACTTTCGAGAAAATCAAGCACTGCTTTTTCGGGTGAATCTGCATATCTGACATCGTTATACATGAGCATTGCAAGTCCAGCCTGATGGTTCCAGAAAGCCTCTTTCGGACTTAAAGGTTCATTCATGAATCCGACAGGTTGAGGATTCATGTAAGCATAAAAAGCCGGCTCCCTGACATTCTGATCCCCTGCCCAGAACCCGAAACTGATCATTTCATGCGAAGAAGCTTCTCGTTCTACGAGACTTGCTTCTTCTTTCACTGGAGCTGGCCTGCCTGAAAACCGTGTCAGAGCAAGGTCAGTATGGTGCCAGAAAAAGTGGACGGGAGAACTTTTTCCTGTAAACCACCCCTTGAAGACCTGAAAAATCGAATAGACCTGCACTAGGATTCTCCAGAACCTGTTAACGTATTCTTCATCATAGGACGAATGCTGATAATCAGTTGCAAACAGCTCTGTTACTCCAGGGATATCATAGGGCACAGGCCTGATGCCTGCAATAATTCCCAGTTCATTAAGGCTTGAAAATACCTTATCATAGAAGCCCGCAACTGAGAGTCCCTTCAAAGGCACGGTTTTAAAGCTTCCTTCACTTGTCTCGATCTTTAAAGTGTGCTCGCTATCCCTGAAATTAAATTCCATCTCAAAAACCATGTCCTCATAAGGAATGGGCCCTGTAGTAAGCCCGCGTACAGACACATAAAAAGGCACATGCCACCAGTGATTCATTTTCGGAAATAATGCAAGCCTGACCTTTCCCACAATCTGCAGAAACAGATGCAGAGTATTCTTTGTATCTTCCCATTCTTCAATCGGCAAAGGCGGAAACTGAACATCCCGCGTGAAGCTAGTGCTTACCATAGTATCCCCCAAGAAAATTTCCCAAACAAATGACAGAAGATTTACTCTATTATATAGACGACAGCAAGATTTACTGATATCCAATTATAGTTATAAGATTTATTGTATATAAATCAAATAATTTAAAAGCTTAAAACATTTCCCGTCCAGATAAAAAAATTGATTTTTATTGGTCAACAATTAAGGAATAAAGGATTTTATTATGTAAATTTTTATAATAGTTAGATAAAAATAATCTGTTGATGTCTACTCATTTTAAATCTGCTCTCGAAGATCCCCCTCCGAAAAATGTTTCCAGAATTAGTCAACTACTCCCGAGTCTTTAGCTAAGGGCTTGTAGATAACTTTTAAAAAGGTTCCACTTTTAGATTAGTGACAGAAACTCCACCCAGGCAAGATATACCTGCTTGAGTAATATTTCAAAAGGCATTAGATCAGCTTGTATCTGAAAACCACAAGCCTCCCAATATAAGAACTTCTATCCCTGTTCCTCTTTCTGAAGTTTCCGCGTTTTAAGCATTTCTGAGAAGAGCATCTGTTGTCAGTATAAATAAAGGAGTTACCAGGATTGAGTTTCTGGTTAAAATTATTTCATTTTTCTGGACGGGACTCTGATGCTTGTCAGATCCTATCCAACAATCAAAGAAACTTAAACCCAGAGAAATTTACAAT
>CAZLNG010000210.1:0-5259 GCA_964560735.1 uncultured Methanosarcinales archaeon
TTAAAGGAATTACTGACGTTCAGAGTGTCTGTTCAATAACTTGGGGACACGACCAATAATTAGTTTAACTGAAAAACAATAGCATTAAGAGCTTTTTTCAGGTTTGATCAATTAAAGGAAACGATCCAACAGACTTTGCTGCCCTGTAGCAGATAAGAAAGAATCCTGTAGATTCTGTTGTTTTCAGTTCCACTGTTTAAGTCCTACCATATTAAAGCTAGTCTTTTATCCAATTTGCAGAAAAATGCTTCAAGCATCTGTATCAAGACCTAAAACTGCTATTAGACTACATTAGAATTCTAAAGCGTACTATTTTCTTGAATTATTGCCTGTATAGGCTCACTTACATATTTTTTTCAGCTAAGAGCCTTCTGTAATACTTTCTTCTGTGAATTAGTTAATAATCTGCTTTTTTGATCTACGAACACAAATATGTAATCTAAAGCTGTTCGAAATTCTATGAGTAAGACAATATCATGCGGGCACGGAAAACTTGCTCTACAATCTAACCGCGGAAACGCAGAAACGCAGAGAGGCTATTATCCTAACCATCAAAAAATTAAGACCGAAAATCTTAGTTCATTTTGCCGTGAACAGGGCATTTGTCCCTGTTTTTGGGGGAGCAATTCACGTATTCTCCAGTCTGGACAAAGTGCCTGAAATGTTCGATCCAAATCTTTGACTCATCTTCTTTGTCCGTAAATTCTACGAATTTTTCTAATGCTTGTGCAGTTTTCGGATTCAGGATATGCTCTATCTTACAGGCATCTTCCTCTGCTATCTTTTCATCAATCCCGAGATGCATGAGGAACTCTTTGAGCATGCTGTATTTTTCTCTTGTCTTTTCGGCAATTTCTGTTCCTTTCTCGGTAAGAGTTACCCCTCCGTACTTCTCATAGTTAATGTAACCTTCCTTATCGAGTTTTTTGAACATACCTGTAACAGTTGATGGGCCGAGTTCCAGCTCTTTGGCTACATCTTTAACTTTAGCGTATCCTTTTTCTTCTACAATTGATGCAATTATTTTCAGGTAGTCTTCATCTCTTTCCGTTGTCATAAAACTCGAACCCTTTTTTGTATGCCGAATATTATTCTATTTTTATATTCGATTATGCAGGAAAGACATATAAGGGTAGCTGTATGAAAAGAATAATTATGTGAAGTGTGGCTATGTGATGGCTGAGAAAAACCTGAATAGATAATTAAGAGAAAAATAACTGTATGCAGAATAAAAAATGCAGAATAAACAAGTGTTAGATAATTAACATCAAAGAATGAAACTCATAATCGAAGAAAGGACTGCTTAAATATCCTAATAATAAAAAATGAATATTTTAAAGGGCTGTTCTAGCAATACCATGCTAATAATATCATTAAAAGCCTTAAACATGATTTTTGACGGTATATTTGTAAAATAAACCTTTATCATTAAATATTTTTTCAGCTTTCGGCCTCATTCTCTCCAATTTCTTTTCGGAATTTTATGTAATCCCTTTCGACTTCTTCAAGCTCGTATTTCATTTGAAATCACCTTTTAGAATATAGGATTGAAATTTTTCTATGGCTTTCACAGTTGGAAATTTTGCAGAGGAGGAATAACAGGATAGATTTTATTGTCGAGAGTTTTTCATGAGTAGGGGAAAGCATTTCTGTCCTGCTTTTTCCTTTCTGCTGATCGGGAATAGTTCAAAAGCCCGGTTCTTTCATAACCTGTTGTCTTAAAGATTTAACTTCGTTTTCAGCCTGCTTCTTTAGTTTTTGATCTTGTACGCTTACTTACTTCTTGGTCTATTTGCCAGCTTTGAGTTCAGGATTTACTATACCTGGCTTTTGAACTCTCCATTTTGTTTATTGAGTTTCCTGGATTCAATTTGTCTGCTTATGGCAGACTCTCTTTCCCTTTTCGGTCAGCCTGTAAACTGTACCGTTTGAGACCGTGGCTGTCCCGGGACACCTGCAAAACCCACAATTTTTACAGGAATCCGAACATGAAGAGGGTAAGATGGAATTGTTCTCCTCAACTTTTTCGACATGTCCCAGCTTTTCCATAATTTCGATCAGACCTTTAAGCTGTTGCGTACTCATTTTCAAATGCCTCGAGATATCATTGAAAGAAATATTTCCTTTCTTTTCCACTTCTGCTATCTGTTTTAATACGTACATATATCCTAATACCATTAGCTTGATTCCCCCTTTTCATTAAATCTGAACTTATTTTCCCAGCTCGTGTATATTGCAAGGGAAAACAGGCCAAGATACAGTGCGGGTTTGAAATCGGAAAGAGGCGTCCACTGTTCAAATCCATCGGCGAACAAAACCCAGGCATTAATAATATCGGCAGTAAATGTCAGGAAGTATAAAACCCCAAAGAGCATGGAGAGTACGATTCCTATGTATGCATAGGCTCTTCCTTCAGAGGAGCCTTTTGAAAACTCAAGAGTTCCATATAGGTAAACTGCGCCCACGACTGCAAGTACCAGCCCGCCAGCAATCTCTGGGGGGAGCAAGTTAGCTGATATAAAATTATCAGGCAAAAGTTTAGCCCCTTTCAGGATCTGTAAGCTTCCGATTGCCAGGTAAATAACTCCCCAGAGGAGAGTAAAATAGGTAAGAGTTTTGTTTATTTTCTCCACATGCATCACCTCTTCATGCGAATATAATATTCCCTATTTTTACAGTTAGAAAGGCCATTATCCATGCCACAGACGTTGAATAAAAAGCTGAAAAAAGCATCCATTTCCAGGAACCTGATTCTTTTTTTATTACTGCAACTGCCCCTATGCAGGGTATATAGAGTGAGGTAAACACCATGATCCCCAGTGCGATAGCAGGTGTAAATATAGGGTCTGCTACCAGAGTTGAAGACAGCATCCCTTCATTTACCCCTGTGCCATAGAGCGTTCCGAGAGAGCTCAAGACGACTTCTTTGGCAAGGAACCCAAATATAAGTGAAATCGCAATTTTCCAGTCAAATCCGAGTGGAGCTACAAAAGGCTCAAGCATCTTTCCGAGGCTCCCAATGTAACTTTCTGCACTACCGTATTCAACTCCGTGCGGGAAGTATGCAAGCAACCATATGACTATTACTCCCCCAACGATGACAGTACCTACTCTTTTAAGGTATAAGGAACCCTGGATCCACATGTACTTAAAAGAATTGCCAATTGAAGGCATGTGATATGGAGGAAGTTCCATTATAAACGGAGAAGGTTTTCCCTTGAAAATTACGATTCTGAAGAGCTTGGCTGATATTATTGCTACAATAATGCCAAGTATATATATCCCAAAGATAACTGATCCGGCCTGTGTTCCAAAAAATGTCCCCGCCAGTAGCACATAGACAGGCATCCTGGCCCCACAGGATATAAAAGGAGTAACCAGCATGGTAATAAGACGGTCTTTCTCATCATCGAGGGTACGGGTTGCCATCACTGCTGGAACTGAACACCCGAATGCCATAAGCATAGGGATAAAGGATTTTCCCTGGATTCCCATTAAATACATCAACCTGTCCATAATAAAAGCAGCTCTTGCAAGATATCCGCTATCTTCCAGAAGAGACAGGAGGAAAAACAGAATAAAAATATTCGGCACAAAAAGTAAAACTGCTCCTACTCCTGACACTATTCCGTCTCCAAGCAGCGACGATAGCCAGGAAGAATCAATGTTTTCAGAAACTACTTCGGCAAGCATGCCAAAAAACATGTCAATGAGTTCCATGAAAGGAGTGGCAAAATTAAAGGTTAATTCAAACATTCCCCACATCATGGAGAGAAATATGGGAATTCCAAGGTATTTGTTGGTAAGTACCCTATCGATCATATCCGAGGAGGACATTTCTTCTATGCGGGGGCTGGATACCTGAGAAATCAATCTGCTTATGAATTCATAGCGCTTATCGGCCATTTCGGCTTCGTATTCTTCAGGATCAAATTCGGAGAGTAGATTTTCAACTTCAAGATGTATACTTGACAAGGAAAGCTTTGAGTGGACATTTTCATCTCCCTCAAGCAGTTTTATACTTAGCCATCTGGAGGGATACTTACTCTTTAAATCCTTATCTTCATTCAGAATTTGTTCCAGATTATGAATCCTGTCTTCAATTTTTTTTCCGTACGTTATTTTATGAGGTAGGGGATTGCCAGAACTGGACTTTGTGATGACTGCATCAAGAAGGTCGTTAATACCTGCTGTGTGGTTTGCAGTTGTTCGGACTACAGTAACTCCCAACAATTTTTCCAATTTGGAGATATCTATCTCGTCGCCTCTCTTTTCTGCAAGATCGGTCATATTAAGAGCAAGGATAATGTTTTTACTTATTTCTGTTAACTGAGTACTCAGGTAGAGGTTACGTTCAAGATTTGTTGAGTCAATGACCTGTATCACAATATCAGGTTTTTCTTCAACAATGTAATCCCTGGCAACTACTTCGTCTGCTGAATAGGCTGTGAGGCTATAGGTTCCGGGAAGGTCTACTATTTCAAGAACATGCCCTCCGTATTCCTTTATGCCTACTTTTTTCTCAACTGTTACTCCTGGCCAGTTTCCAACTTTTTGCCTGGCTCCTGTGATAGCATTGAAAACTGTTGTCTTACCAACATTGGGGTTTCCGGTAAGTGCAATTCTTAGCTTATTTTCAACCAAGTTCTACACCCTCAGATGCATCCGGTTCTATCATAATCTTCATCGCCATGCCCTTTCCCAGGGCATAACGTGTTCCATTCACACTAACAAGCAGATTCCCTTTCTCACATCCTATAAGCCGGACAGAGGACGAAGGTGTGAAACTCATTTCTGTAAGCCTTCTTTTGAGATCCTTGCCTGCTCGAACTTCTCGAATCCTGCAGTCTTTTCCTTCTGAAAGCATTGTAAGAGGCATCTGTGGGGTCAAATTAATCCTCCAGTATTTCAACAACCACCATTTCAGCTTCCTGTTTCCTGAGGGAGAGATTGTATCCTTTCAACTTAAAGTCAACAGGGTCTCCTAATGGGGCTTTTTTGGTGACGCTCAGGATTGTTCCGGGAACCATGCCCATATCAAGAAGTCGCTTACGAGAATTCCCCTTACCTTTTACCTGGATAACACGAGCTTTCTGACCTGTTTCCAGCATGTTGAGATTTTTATCGATCATTTTATCACTTTTGTATTATCGTAACATTTTCGGATCAACTAATTTTTTGCTTGGCTTTGAAATGTAGTAGTAATTATTTATAATTTTCGGATATCCGAAAATTCTACTAATATATGAATTATTATTT
>CAZLNG010000211.1:0-5253 GCA_964560735.1 uncultured Methanosarcinales archaeon
GAAACAAATATTGCTATTCGTTTAAGGGCAATGAAATAAAATTACAGGGTGTGTCTATTATGAGTTTGTATGTTAACGGGGATGAACAAAAATTAAAAAATGAAAATACATACTGAGTTCACATTTACATATTAAAAAGAAAAGAAAGCTTATTGTTTTTTGAATTTGAGTTTAGCCTTTTTATCTACATAATAATAAGGTGAAGGAGAATTCAAACACCTTTGATCAGGTTTACAGACGTCAAGGCGTTTAATAGACACGCCTTTGGGAAATCCCCTGTTATCATCTGATATTAAACGCCTACATGTAGGTACTTTCATTTTTCCGAAGTAATCATTAAAGATATTTTCTTTCCTTGCTCCCCATCTATCCGCTAATTCGTCAAACATCATATGCGCTTGATTTTCTTCAATGCCCATTTGCCCTAAAAAAGAGGCAAAAACGGCTAATGCCCGTGTTGCTCCTTCTCCACAAGAAGGCAAATTATACAAATTCCTCATACACGGAGGCCATTTCTCAATATCGTCTATTGGAATCGGAGAGACTTTAAAATCGCTTTTGTATCTATAAGCAACCTCTTTTTTATTATATGCCTTTTCTAAAAAGGGTTTAAGCAATTTTTCTAGAAAATACCCTCCATCATCATAATCAGTATACCACATTTCCCCATCTTTTATTACATCTGGTTTAAGCGGAATTGTTGCACGTTCAAAGTCAATTTTAATATTCTCCGGATCAAGAGGAATTACAGCATAATCCAAACTTTTATGAATACTAAATATTGTTTTGAATACCCTTTGAGAGTTGTTTAATTGATCCGGTTTCACTTTCCCTACGTGCTCAGGACGGAGTTTAAAAAACTCATCCCTAATGTCTTCTATAAGGTAATCAAATGCATCTCCTAAAACACTTAGCATTTTATCCCAATTACAATCTGGGTCTGGGTTTGATAGGTATCTTTCATAGTATTGAGAAAACGCTCCATGATGTACCATAACATAAATACCCCCACCTGAGTACAAGCAGTAAACCGAATTGGGGACATATTCTCTCAATTTGTCTGAATAAAATTGTGCAATGTCTTCTACTGCCTTCTTTACTTCTGGATCGTGAATATCTTTTCCATGCTCTCTATCAATATCAATACCGAAAGTATACCCAACTGTATAACGTCTACTTATCCCCGGGCTGTCATCACTTCTCACGTTTCTATAGTCTATAGTGAATATTTCAGGATTGAAAACATTCAAAGTCCAATACAAAGTCCTGCCTTTGTTTGTCATATTGATATAATCTATCCTATCCGAAAGCCTCAATTTTACATGTTTCTCATTTGAGTACTTATACCAGTTTTTAAAGTCCCAGTTTCCTGCTCTATAATTTCCATTGTCTGAGGATACCCTCGTTATGGTATCTCGAATTCTTGGTGTCCTGTAATGTTCCTTAATCTGCTGTCTGGTTAGCATGAAGACACTCCTGGAAGAGTATAATTTTTTCCCGCATCAGTCACAAGATAGAGGAACTTCTTGGGCCTGGTAACTCCTACATACCACACCCGCGCCTCTGCCTTTGACTCCTTCCCTGGTATCAATAAGGCCTTTTGAATTCTCGGAGTAATTCCAGTGTGTAAAAAAACAGCTTCGGCTTCTAGTCCTTTAGCTCCATGAATTGTAAGGATTATTCGGCTTTTAACTTCTTTTAATGTGATTAATTTCTCTCTATTTTTGATGCCGTTTATTTTGGCTTTGAATATTACGCTATCTCTAACCATTCCTTTTGTAGGATCCCCAGAATTAAGGATATCAAGTATTTTAGCGTTTAAGATTCCGGTGCCCGTTTGTAATTGTGGAGTATAGTTATTTTCCAATCCACTAATGTAGTCCTTTTTACTGCCGGTTATCCCCAATGCTTTTGCTGGAAACAGATTTAATATTGCTTTCATTTGATCAAGCGAAATAGATTTACCGTGCCGGACTGAAATTATTGCATTAGCCGCATCTATCTCTTCATCTTTCCACCCACACAGTCCACTAAAAACTTTACCATCTTTAGCTAGGCTTAAAGCGATTGCTTGAGCTTGATAATTACACCTGATCAAATGAAATTCTTCATCATATGTAGGCAATTTGCTATCGTACCGGACCTTAACTATACTATTGTAATCAGTTTTCCTTGCTTTTGTTTCCGGAACTGCCATTCCAGCATTTTTTAAGATCTTGTGAGAAAAGTCTTTTATCTGTTCAGTAAGCCTGAAAGTCTCTGGCCTTATAATTTCGGTAGCATCAAAACTATAATAATGGTCTGTGCTGCCACCCCAAAACTCATAAATTGATTGGTTGGGGTCTGCAGCAACTAAAACAGATTCACAGGACTGAATCCACATTTCAAATATTTTGTACATTTGGGCAGTGAAGTCCTGAAATTCATCCACCATCAAAATAGGAGTATCAATCGGTATCCGCTCGTCTATTACGATTTGCAGCATATCTGAAAAGTCAATTTTGCCTATCTGCTTCTTGTATTCCTCGTATTTATGAAGAAACTCCGGGACCTTACTTGAAGGCAATTTTATGTTTTTTATCCCAGGATATTTTTTCCACTTATCGAAGGGAGTACATGTATTGCGAAGCCATGTATAAAGGTCAAAGAGATCTCCTGAATATGCGGATTCTTCAGAATCTGTTTTAGTCGTACCCGGAGTTTTAAGGTATTTATCGTAATTGTTGAGCTCTATAAAGGCTCTATAATCTTCTGATGTCATGATTTCAGGATGGCCTATCAATCTGTAACAAACTGAATGAATGGTACCTACGTGCTTTCTTAATTCCTTCTCTTCCAGTTTAGCATATGTTATTGTGGCGTCTATTAGGTCATTTGCTGCGTTTTTTCTAAATGTTAAAACTGTTATTTCATTTGCTCTATAGCCTTCTAACAAATATCTCTGATAGAATTCTTTTATAATTGAAGTCTTACCACATCCTGGGCCGCCAAAAACTTTTATTTTTTCAGTCATAACCAGACACCACCCGACAGGAAAATTGAGAAAAAACGTTTGATTTTCGTTTTTGTGGTGTCTGGTTCTTTATTGTCCGATGGCGTTTTTGTTTTTGTGGTGTCTGGTGGTGTCTGGTGGAAAACTGTATCGGTCTATATATACCAGACACCAGACACCAAAAACGCGTATTTTTCATGAAAAGTATGTATATAGGTGTCTGGTCAATTTCTAGCATTTCTTTCATTCCCCCTTCTCCATCAATACAGCCTCGGGGTTGAAACACCATGACCGTTTTTCTTTGCCATTGTACCAAACTCTGGGAGTTGAAGCACGCTTCATTTTAAGTTCGGTCATGGCTTCAGACAATTCATTTAGAGGAATTTTAAAACCAGCTGCATCAACTATGTCTTTTAAATCCTTTGACGGCATGCTGTAATACTGCTTCCCGTCTTTCTTCAATATGTGTTTGTACAAACACCTGCCATTTTCCGCGTCTTCGGAATCTTCTGATATGTCTCTCTCACACACAATTTCAAAGATTTGTCTAGCAATGAATTCTTTATTGGATTCTTCGGGAGCTTCCTTATGTTCTACTTTATTATTTTCTTCGTCTGCGAGATTATCCAAAAGATTTATCCAATCACTTGAACTTATCATTGGAGCAGGTCTGTCAAAAACACTTAAGTATTGATTTCTAAAAGCTTTGGGTTTTTCAAGAACGCCGGTTTCAACCTTCAATACTTCGTCTCCAATATGAAACTCCCATACGGCAGGATCTGTCGATAAACGCCCTTTAACAATTACAACCCTATCAATTAACCCATAGAGCTTTTCGGCTGGACTCAGCTCTCCGTTTTTGAAGCCCATTTTATAACCTTCTAAGCTTCTGAGGTTCCGAGCTGTGTACCTTCTTTTCCTGCTGATCTTCCTCCCATATTTCGGGCTTCCTATCCTGCAAGAATTTAATGCCCACCCGCTGATGTTCAGAAAAGAAGGCTTCCAAAAAAGAAAAAGTTGGAATGTTATCGCCTCACCGTCTTGATACAAGCCTCAACTCTTATAGAGTTAAGAATCTCTAAAAGTTGAAACTTTTTAGAATCCTGACCTGGAATTTCATCCTGCAGGGATTCAAAGTTCATCCACAAATAACTAAGAAATTCTTGTTCAAGTGTTTGATTAGCTGGTGTATTTCCTGAACAATTATAAGAAAAATTTATATCTTTTAAAGAGGATACGCAACTGCTCTTTTGATTTATCATCCGCTGCGGATTGTCACAGGCATCCACACGCCCGTTTTTATTATGCATTTTCTTCACCTCCCGCTGTAAGGATCACGAGAGCCAAGGCCTTTTCAAAAGCAGTTCCCGCTTTTTGCATGTGTTTGATGGTATCTCTTCGTTCAGTGTAAATTTGTTTTAAAGCCTCAACAGTGTAAGGTTGTAACTGAGTGATATCCAGCATGTAAGCTCCTTGGAGCCGAAAAACTGCAAAAGACAGCCAAAAACAGAAGATTATTGTATTGCAAAAGAATTTATATATCCTTTACACAATACAATAATATATACTACAACGTTACAATAGTTGTAGTACACTTATAGATAATATCACATAAGTTGTTGACTGCCTTACTTCTCTGTGTGTACCAGACACAGAGTAGGCAGATTTAGCAAACTCCTGTTTTTAATGCTTTTTCGATTATCTTATTTAAAAATGAATTTCTGGACTCTTTACCGCGCTGTACTTCGATTTTGGTAAAGATATCTTGTTCTACGTACATTGCAATTGGTATTTTGCCTCCGTATAATTGTGGTTGTTCCATTTTTCCCTCCGTTAAACTAGTTTGTGATTAGCTAGTATAGTAACATATTATATATTGTTAACGGTGTTAACAACATAATATTTCATACAATGTTTCAATTATTTACATAAGTGTTTTTATCAATGAGAACTTTATAACAAACCAATTTCACTATAATGTATCAGCCTTCATAAATTTGTCTTCTTATTTTTCTTCATCATTTCTCTGTTATTCGATCAATACAGGAAAACTAAAGCTTTGAATTGATAATATACAGGAGATTAACTTTTCATAGCTCTAATAGCCTCCAAAACTGTGCTTATGAGCTCTGGGTCCTTTTTTTGCAGCTCTAAAGTAATATCAGTAACCTCTTGAGCTTCCTTTATTCTTTCAACTTCTGCCCTCAGCTCTTTAAGCTCCGATCTTTCGACAACATGCCGAGCTGTTTCTGCCTGTAGAA
>CAZLNG010000212.1:0-5236 GCA_964560735.1 uncultured Methanosarcinales archaeon
AGTGGTAGAAGGGCAAGAAGACGTAGTATTTTTGAAGAAGGCTTTAAGAGATTTGTGTATTAACAAAAAGATTCGCCTCTTTGGTTTTGGTGCAGGTGGTGCTGGAAAAATCGAATTCATAGTAACGATTTTAGAGAGTTTAGGTTTTGAAAAAATTTGTTGTCTATATGATGGAGATGTAGATATCAAAAAAATAAATAAAGTAAGACGTAAATTTCCACAATATGGCTTTAAGAGACTGAACGCTGACGATATCCGAGATAAAGAGTGTCGTTTTTATAATAAATGTGAAAATTTAAAAGATGGACATGAATGCAAGAGTTGCTATATGAAGCGAGGCATTTTTGACAAAGACAATAAAATAAAAGAGGAGTACAAACTAGAATTTGAAACTTTGTTAAATAGAATAGCAGAAAAGTATGGATATTAAGAATAATTATTTCAGGTGGCTTCGGGATAAGCTATATCCCTGAAACTGAGCAGGTGCGAAACTTAGCCGTGGACGGGTTGAAGATTAATCCTGCGAGCATGTGATCGGTATATCGTGGGTATTATCAACCGAATCTATAGTCTTGCTCTTCATTCTGTCTTATAAGCCTATCTAGATCCTCTTCTTTTAATCTCTTTCTTACAGTTTTCTCCCCATAAAAAATTACCACTTCGATAGGTGGAGCTTTATCTATAAAATCACACTTGTAATATCTAATAGGCTCAGCACTACTCGTTTTTGAAAAACTCCACGAAGCTGATAGCGTTTTTGTTTCACCAGCAAGAAGATTAAATTTTCTGGTGTTTTCAGCCGAATACAAAGCGAGTGAATCCAATTTTTTAAAAGTGATTAAGCCCTCACAGTTTTGAGCATCTCGCTTTCCTTTATTGCAAACCTCTACTTCTATGCCAGAGTTATAATGCTGCCATCTCCCATCCAGTCCCCCTACACCATTCATTCCAGGATTAATCGATTTAATCTTTATTATGGGTCTTTCGATGTAAAAAGTATATACAGCTAACAAACTTAAAGAAGATAGCAAAAAAGAAACTGTAGTTAAATCGATCATCATTTAGCACCTATTTCAATTACTATAAATGTGAAGAGTGTTTTATTAATCGAATCCTTGGCTCTCATTATATCTGCTCCGTCAAAAGCCAGAGACAGTAATATTTTACGAGAATATTAAGCATTTCTGTTTTATTTTGAATTATTTTCTGGGACATTCGGAAGTTATAACTCCTATGTGCCACCTTGAGTCACGGATATTTGCACAATATCCCAATCTGGCGAGCGCGAAACTTAGCCATGGAGGGGTAGAAGAATAGATATTGTCAGCATGTGATCCGGTGTTTTGGTATATTTTATATCAACCATTCATATGCACTTCTTCCTCATATTTTCTGATGATTTTCTCTATGTCTTTTTCACTTAAGCTCTTTCTAACAGTTTTTTCTCCATAGTTAATTACTACTTCAATAGGTGGGGCTTTCTCTAAAAAATCACCCTTATCAAATTTAGTAGACCCATCAACAGCTGTTCCCGAAAACCCCCATGCAGCTACTAGAGTTTTCCTTTCACCAGCAAAAATATTAAATTTTTTAGTTCTAAGCAACACATTTCCTTTTTCAGTTGGATATAAAGTAAGTGAATCCAGCTTTCTAAAAGTAACTAAACCCTCACAATTTAGAGCATCTCGCTTTCCTTTATTGCGAACTTCTATCTCTATACTAGAAATAGAATGCTTCCACTCTTTACCCATTTCCTTTACGCCACCTATTCCCGGAGTAATCGACTTAATATCTATTATGACTCTGTCGAAGTAAAATGTATATAAACCTAACAAACTTAACAAAGATAACAAAAAAGAAGCTGTGGCTAAATCGATCATCATTTAACACCTATTACACATAGCTTAACATCTATTCCAATTTGCTATAAGGAATTAAACTTTTTCGGTTTATTAAAGATGGGACAACATTGTCACATCGGAATATGCTAAATATCCCTGAGCTGGCTCCCAAATAATTTTTCGATATTTACTTATATCCGCGAGTCATTATTTTTTGCGGCATGTTAGAGAGTACTTTGTGTACCGACTGTTGAGCCTGATAGAGCCTTGACCTTCTGCGTACCATAACTACTTAAAACATCTATGAATCCGGTAGCTCTATTCAAACGCTAATCCTGAATACGAGTAGGTTGAACATTAAGCTGCTTCCGGATAATACAGAAATAAAGCCCTGGTGAAAGTTTTGTGAAAAAAACAAACGTTCTCAAACGTTATTATAGGAAAGCAGTACGTTTTCTCAAACAATATTATGGAAAAGCAATACAACATCCCAGAATATTGATAACTTTAGGGTTTATTGTCATTGCAATTGTGCTATTATGGTATCCTCAATTACAAGTGTCTAAATTTGGAATAACAAATCCCAAAGATCTAGCTGAGGCTGAAAATAGCTACCGTGCCACCCTAGCTCAAATTTTTGGTGGATTTGCTTTGTTACTTGGTCTTTATTTTACATGGGGAAATCTTGTAACTGCTAAGGAAGGTCAGATTACTGAACGTTTTACTCGGGCTATAGAGCAATTTGGAAACGAAAAAATGGAGATAAGATTAGGCGGGATATATGCTCTTGGGAGGATTGCAAAAGAGTCTAAGAAAGACTACTGGCCAATCGTGAAAATTTTAACTGCATACGTTAGGGAAAAATCACCCCTAGTTATAGAGCCATGTGATGACACTAAAATACCCACAGAGGTCCAAATAATCCTTGAAGTGCTATCCGACCATGAACGTCCTGATACAGATGTAATATATCTGGAAAATGTGAATTTAAATGGAAGTTATCTTATTAACCATGCTAATCTCAAATTCGCTAATTTAAGAGGATCTAGCCTTAAAAGAGCTAAGCTTGCATGGGCTAATTTCGAAAGCGCTGACCTTGAAGAAGCTAACTTAGAGGGAGCATCTATATGGAGTTCGAATCTACAATATGCTAATCTCATAGGAGCTAACCTTGAAAAAACTCATCTTGAAGGATCTAATCTTAAATTCGCCAGACTTGTAAGGGCAAACTTCAAAAGGGCAAGTCTTACAGGAGCAAATCTCAAAGAAACCACTTGTAAAGAAGCAGACTTTACAGGAGCCAATCTACAAGATGCAGACCTTACAGGAGCTTTCTTTTTAACACCCGATCAACTTTCCAAAGCAAGATCACTCTATAATACAAAGCTAGATGAAGAGCTTAGCAAGATACTCAAAGACAAACACCCAGACCTTTTTGAAAATCCACTTACTGAAGAAGAGATAAAAAGACGTATAGAAGTATTAACTTCTTTAGGTGCAGTGCCTAGTACTAGTGACTAACTATCTCGTAGGTAAACTATGTTATACACATCGGCTGTGCTTGACTTTAGGGACATGCACAAATATTCCAGCAACTGGGCCGCGAAACTCAGTCACGAGCAGACAAAACAAGTAATATATTCTAAAAGCCTTCTAATAACCTCTTGATAAAGCTTGAAGTTGGATCTTGAGTATATAGGCTAACCTTTAGCTAGCCCGGCATACATATCCCAGGAACCAGACAAAATCTACTAGCTCCTAACTAAATGTTATACAGATCTACCTGATTCTGAGTAAAGTCGATCCTCATTAGATGCGTTGCCATAAATATAGAGAGCAATTAGGGGAAGCCAGAGATCACCTGCATAAATTCCATAAACTGCCATGAGAATAGCAAGAAACTTTCCGATGGAAGCTGCGCTATGAGTAGCCTTTACATAGGACATTTTCATGGCAAAAAGTGAACGGAGTATCCTGCCCCCATCCATAGGAAAAGCAGGCAGTAAATTAAAGATCCCAAGCAGTAAGTTCATTGATCCAAGAACCCAGATAATAAGATATATAGAGTTTTGAGAAAGCGCAGGGTTAGAGGATATTACGTAATTGTATGTGAACAGGCAGATAAAACCTATTATGAGGCTCGTTAAAGGTCCTGCGAAAGCTATCTTTACTTCCTGTCCGGGTTTCTGTGGGATTCCCATAGAGGCTACACCTCCAAAGAGGAGAAGAGTGATGCTAGCAATATTGACCCCGTAACGCTTTGCAAGATAGGAGTGTGCAAGTTCATGTAAAAGTACTGAGGCAAAAAGGAAGATGGCAGAAAGAGTAGAAAGAGCATATCTAACTATAGTTGGCTCAACTCCCGCAAAACCATATGGCTGTGAATTGATCGCAAAAAAATATGCAGATATCGGAAGTGCCAGAAGGAAAGATGTGTCCAGTTTAATAGGTATGCCCATTATATTTCCGATTTTAAAAGATGGCTGCATGATGAAAAAAACTCCGTTTTATTTCTATAAAACTAAACAATTAATATTTTAAACTTGAGTTCAAAATAATCTTTAAAACTTATATATTTACTCAATATGTACAAAAGTTTAGAATTTATTTCCTATTCGTTCACCATGAGGACTTGACTTCTAACAACCTCTTGGCTTGAAGCTGGATATTGGGTATCTGGACCTACTTTGGTTCTAAAGACCAGGGCATGATAATTAAATATTTGCAAAAAAAAGAAATAAATAGGAACTTTAGAAGGAAGAATCGTGAGGACCACGTTTCTACGTATTATACAATTATTTCTTTGGTTTTGGTTTTTTGTCGCCGCCCTTTGGTTTACAAGCCATACGTTCACCTCTAAACAGTTCGTAATAGATTTAGGACTTATTTACTTGGTATAAAACCAAAGACAATAAACGTTTCGATTTTAACTGGTAGTTTTACAGCTGAATGTCTAATTCTATGATTTCTGTACCTAATTTAGCTATAAATATAACAAACTCATGGAGCTATACTTGGAATATTGGAAGGCTGGTTACTGTACGTTACAAGAGCCACTGCAGCGAGTTTTGAGGATATTTGCAAATATCCCAGAAGCCACATATAAAGGCAGGGCTATTGCTCGTACCCAAATGGACCAAATATATCCCGGAAAACAGTCGTAGGCTATTAATTATGCTATAACAAAGGTAATAAAAGGCTTTAGAGGCTGTCCGACATTTAATTTCAGGACAAAAACATATAAAAATAGGGTGTTAAAACCTTTAAATCGAAAAAGGCGGAATTTAATTATTATTGATAGTTATTATCGGAAGACCTCTTTGGGGTGGGTGGCCGTACTCAATTTGATTTTAATAAAATTCCTTTGCCTTTTTGGACCTATGCTATATAGCTCT
>CAZLNG010000213.1:0-5178 GCA_964560735.1 uncultured Methanosarcinales archaeon
TCAGTTGAACCCACACAATAAATCAGATCCACTCAATAAACCTCCTTAATTGAAATTACAATCATTGAATACCGAATTTTGAAATTACTGAAAATTTAACTTTTTTTAGTTTTTAGTGCCACCTCATCAGTATTTGAGCCTTTCAAAAGCAAAAAAAGGCAGGATAGCTTTAAAATATTTCTTATGGAATTGGTCTGCCTGAGTAGACCCTTATTTGATCAAAGGCTTTGATCAGATGAAAACCACTGATTGAATGAGAGCATCAAATGAAATCAGACAAATCCGTAAAATCTGGCGGAACCATGAGATCAGGAAGGTTAACAAAATCATGAAATATCACAGGATCAGGCAAATTTATATAATCAGGATAATTCATCGAATTAAGCATCAGAAGAGATGTTAACCTTGTTAATCAGATCTCTGCGTTTATGTTATATGTTTTGGAGTTAATGTAGGATCGTGTAAGTTAACAGTTATGCAGGGATTCGCTGGAGGAGTGAGTCCCTGGTCGAGCTACTTACTTTTAACAAGGGAATAACCACAAAATATGTTGGACGCGTTTTTATGACAGCAGATATCTTAAACCAATTAGCGGAAGCTGTCGTCGATGGAGACGACGACCTCGCAGAAGAACTGGCACAGAAAGTACTGGACGAAGGCTTTGACCCCTACGAAGCAATCGTAAATGGGCTGGCAAGAGGAATGGCTATTGTCAGCGACCAGTACGAGAAGGGAGAAGCCTTTGTACCCCACCTGCTCCTTGCCTCAGGGGCAATGTACGCAGGCATGGACATTCTCACCCCTGCAATGAAGACAGGAGGAGAGGGCATGAGTTCTGTGGGTGTCATCGGAACAATTGAAGGAGATGTGCACGACATAGGAAAGAACCTTGTAAAGACGATGCTCAGTGCCGGCGGGTTCGAAATGATCGACCTTGGTGCAGATGTCCCGATCGAGAAATTTATCGAAACCGCAAAGGAACACAAAGCCGACCTTATCTCCATGAGCGCTCTGATGACTACAACCATGACAAACATGGAAAAAGTCATTGAAATCCTTCAGGAAGAGGGGGTTCGTGACTCAATGAAGGTCATGGTCGGAGGAGCCCCTGTGTCCGAAGAGTACGCCACAGCAATTGGTGCAGACTCCACACACGCCGATGCAATGCATGCAAGCGCCTGGGCATCTGAAGCCGTAAAGGAGCTTGATCCTAAAGCCATGAGGTGGAGCGAAGAGAAAATCAACCTCGGGAAGATCAAGTACAGGGAAATCCTCGCAAAGAAGGTAGTTTCCGAGAAAGTCGATATCGGACTTGAGACTGCAAACAAGATCAAGGAAGAATTCGAAAGCATTGGTGTGAAGAGCAAGGAAGAAATGACCCACATAGACAGGACTGTGGCAGCAATGTCTGACAAGAAGGTTGACCGCCTGCCTGTCTATCCGCTCGCCTGTGGAGTCCTGAGGAAATTTGCCGGAGTCAACTACAGGGACTATGCCACAAAGGCAGATGCGTTCACAGAGAGCTCCTTCCTCGGCTGCAAATACCTTGACCTTGACATGTTCGTGGGCCTTGCCGACCTTTCAGCCACATCCGCAGACTTCGGATGTAAAATCAAATACCCCGAAGATGACACGCCTTCTTCCGAAGGGCACATTAAAGACTATGAGAAGATCGAAGTCCCTGAACTTAAGGAAGGTACCCGAGGCTATGAACTGGTCATGGCTTCAAAGATGGCAAAGGAAAAAATCAACAAGGAACTCAATACCCCCTTCATCGGTTTCCACGAAGGACCCTTGCTTACCCTCACCCAGCTTATGGGGGCAGACCGCGTGCTTATGGACATGAAGACTCAGCCGGATGTTGTCCTTGAAGCTGTCCAGAAGTGTTCAGACTATATCTGCCAGCTTTCCGAACTCTTCTTCAACGAAGGAGCCTGTGATGCTCTCTGTATCGACAATCTCTGGTCCAACAACGTGATAATGAGCGAAGAGGACTACTGGAAGTTCGACGGCAAATTCGTCTACGACCAGCACGTCCCCATCTTCAAGCAGTACAACCAGCCCTACATTATCCACAACTGTGCGGACGCTGTACACTTCGAGACTCAGATCAGGAAGTTTGGAACTGCCCTTTACAGTTACGCATACTACGAGAAGTCCAGGGAAAAAGGATCCCAGAACTATGCAGACCTCATCCCCAAGTACGGAGATATCTGCTGCATGATGGGAGAAGTTAACCCTGTTGAGTTTATGGACGGCTCTGCAGCAGGTGTGCAGAAAGTAAAGGACGACACAAAGAACCTGCTTGAAAATGTTCTACCCGTGCTCAAGGAGAACGGCTTCCAGTCCAAATACGTCATGTCATCTGGCTGTGAGATCCCACCAGGCGGTCCACTGACAACCGTACAGGCAATGGTGAACACAGTAAAGGAACTTGGCCCGGAACTTCAGAAAAAGATAATGGGGTGAGATAACCTCTCCCCATTTTGATTTAGAATCCAGAAATTTAGAGATACCCTCTTCTGTATCCCAAAAACCATAAGATCTCCCATACAAGAACCGAAAAAATCCACATATGAATAAAAAACCATTTTTAAACCTCCATACGGGAGCGAAAAGCTCCTGAGCTCCACAAATTTAGAAAAAGCACACACCTTATGTGCCTGTAAAGAGCACAGAGTTAAACCTCCATAAGAAAAACGGGGATAACCCCGTGAAACAAAAAGCCATTTGCAAGCGATATGCCGCTGAAGGAACAGCAATCAGACCTATATAAAAAACCTAAAAGGGTACAAAAATAGGGTTGGAAAAAAAGGCATCAAAAGAGAGACACTGAAAGAAGAATATAAAGGGCGGATTTTCTCCGTCCTTTTTCATTATGAAGACTGCTAGCAGATTGTGAGATCTTTTTTGAAAACAAATTTTTACTTTTAAGATAGGCTCTGGATTATTCTGGATGCAGAAAATGCTGAAGCAAAGAGTATTCTGGCTAATTGAGACCAAAATAAAAAGTAAGAGCGGAAAAATGAAGAGCGACTATAGGAATTGTGTAGGAGGAGTGTAATGTATCTGGGATTGGGAATTGATACTGGAGGGACTTATACAGATGCCGCTATCATGGATATGTCAGATGGTACCGTCATCGAGTCAAATAAAGCACTTACAACTTACCCTGACCTCATAACAGGAATAAAGAATTCTATTGAAGGGCTGGATTCCCGGTGCCTGAAAAAGATAAAATTCGTTTCTGTTTCTACTACTCTTGCAACCAATACAACACTTGAGGGAAAAGGTTATCCTGCGGGGCTGATCCTGATAGGGCATACGATTCCCAAAAAACTTGCCAGCCGTTATGTGATATCAGTCCAGGGAGGGCATGACTCCGATGGAAATGAAATCGCTCCCCTTGAAGACCTGGAAACGGTGAGAGACTTTGTCAGGCAGGTAAAAAATAAGGTAGCTGCTTTTGCAGTTTCCGGATACTTCGGAGTCAGAAACCCGAAGCATGAACTTAAGGTAAAGGAAATAATTCAGGAAATGACAGGTCTGCCTGTTGTCTGCGGACATGAACTTTCCATGAGTCTGGGAGCTTACGAGAGAGCCGTAACAGCACTCCTGAATGCCGAACTTATTCCTGTCAGCAAGCAGTTCATCAACTCCGTTCAGGCAGTAATGGAAGAAAAAGGGATAAAGGCAACCCTGATGATGATGAAATGCGACGGGTCCCTTGTCCGCATCGAAGAGGCTCTGCAAAAGCCTGTAGAATCAATCTTCTCCGGACCCGCTGCAAGCCTTGTGGGAGCTGCGCATCTCAGCGGCCTGGAAACCTGCTTGACAGTAGACGTGGGAGGCACAAGCACAGATATAGCCATGATTTCAAGAGGCATTCCTGAGATAAGTGATTCCGGGGCAAAAGTAGGGGGCTGGAAGACCATGGTGAAAGCCATCAAGATGGATACCTCAGCCCTCGGAGGGGACAGCCTTGTCTGGATTAAAGGAAAAACTTACCTTGGACCCACAAGAGTAATCCCCCTTTGTCTTGCAGCATCGGAATTTCCCAGCCTTTTGAAAAAGCTCGAAAAGCCTGAAAAGCTAAACACAAGAATAACGGATGAGATTATCCAGCCAACCTCTTTTTTCATAAGAAACGGGATAAATTATTCTGAGATTCTTACAGGAGAACTCGATGAAGATGAAAAGGCAATAATAAAGCACCTTGAAAAAGAGCCTCTTTCGATATTTGAGATCTCAGATAAAACCGGAAAACACCCTCTCCTGTTTTCAGAAACTTTGAAAGGCCTTATCCGAAGAAGATATGTGAGTCAGATAGGCTTTACACCCACCGATGCCCTTCACGTGCTCGGGGAATATGCAAGATGGGATGGAAGTGCCTCGTTTATGGGAGCAAGAATCCTTGGGAGCTCCGTGAAAAAAAGTGCAGAGGCATTCTCAGCCCAGATCAAGGCTGAAGTAGTAAGAAAAATTACCCTGGAAATTGTGTCCTTCTTTGCTGATGATATGAAAAGGGAAGACCTTGAGAAGCTGATAAAAAATGAAGCTTTCCTGAAGTTCCATATAAAAGTCCCTGTGGTGCTGGTAGGAGCTCCGGTAAGGGCTTACCTTAAGGAATTAAATGAGGCAATAGATGCGGATATAAGAATTCCGGCTTTCCATGAGGTTGGAAACGCGGTTGGAGCCCTGGTAGGAAAAGTAATTCACAGGACAGAAGTCCTTATCCGCCCTTCTGCAGCAGGAAGGGCAGAGTACTCGGTTTACTCAGAGCTGGGAAAAGAAGTGTTCGAGGATTATGGGGGAGCCCTTGATTACGGACTTAACCTGAGCCGGAGGCTGGTCTCAGACTATATGAACGGATACGGCCTTGAAATGGACAACGTGGAGTTCGATCTCCGAAAGAATGATGTGGGAAGCATAGGAAAAGCTCCTCTTGAGACTCGCCTGATTGGAATTGGCGTAGGAAACACCGGAAAGCTTGCGTGAAAGCCAAGAACGGCAAACAAGTAGTAAAACGACCATAGCGGATTAAAGTGACTTAAAGCAACACTTTTGGGGCAAAAACATGGCAAGTGAACTGAAACTGTCGGGTAGCACTAATTTAGAGACAGAGGATGGAATTGCAAAACTGGCCCGGACGATAAGGGACAAGATCCTGATTGACGA
>CAZLNG010000214.1:0-5139 GCA_964560735.1 uncultured Methanosarcinales archaeon
CGGCTGCAGTTGTGATGTTGATATTTGGAAGCACAGTCTGTACATCAGGTCCATGGTGAGACGGAATTTTTACCGGATGAAGTACGATTGCATTAACTGGTCCTTTCTTTATATCATTGGGATCAACAGCTCTTCTTGTAATAGTTGCCCTTACTTTACTTACCCCGAGTTTCCTGTCTATTGGTGTAATAACCCTGCAAAGCCCTGTAGTATTGCAGGAGACAACTCTTGTCAGGTCACGACCCACAGCCTGTTCATAGTTGCTCTCTGCATTAAATGAGAAACCTGAAATCGAGTGACTTTCGCCTCCCTGCCAGATTGCCTTTATCCCGATTTTCTCATATGCAGGCTTATTTTTCTCCCCAATTCCCCCAGGAGTACAGTCAACAACCAGATCGGATTTTTCTAACATATCTTCAATAGTTCCAGCTGCCGGCATTCCTGCTTTCTTAAAAGCTTCAATATTCTCAGCAGGAGCGTATATTTCATACCCTAGCTGATGAGCTACTGCAGCCTCATAATTCGGCCTTGTCTTGGAAATTCCGACAACTTCCATATCGTCCTGAGCCCGAATGGCATCTGCAACTCTTTTTCCTATGGTTCCGTAACCATTTACCGCAATCTTTGCTTTAACCATTTGTTATACTCCCCGATTTAGTTTTTCATACTGATTATTACGGTTTCAAAGTCAAAAATCATATCGAATAGGTTTTAATCGCACAATTTTCTACATCCAGTTCAGGATATAATCAAAAGCTAAGCCAAATAAGCCTGAATAGCTTGAAAGATTATTTTGCTTGAAAGATTATTTTTGGAACCTATGTGACAAACTCGAGAATCATTCAGTGATCCAAACTTTTGCCCCGGGAAGAGCTTCGTTTGTGTAGATTTTCACCGGACAAGGGATGACAAACTTAAACACTTTAACCGCATCAATTATCCATTCCACGTAGAGATAACTGCGATCTTTTCAAATGCTGTGAGATGCCATATGCCAACCTTGGCATCCTCTCACATGGCCTCATAGGTAAACCCCGTGAAATCCTGGCCTAATTGATAAAGCAGACGAATCTTCCCACACTTTTTAATTTTACCCTCAATAGCTGGGATTAGCATATTGTCGTAGTCTTCCCCCGTTACCTTTCAGCTTGCGACCACTGCCACTACATTTCTCGGCAAACCTTGCACGATTTCTATCATTTTATATACCCTTCTTTTTCTTCATAAAATTTCGCAACTTTTGTGTGCATAGGATACATTTCCTCAATTCCATTTATTTCGCCAACGATAGCTAATTTTAGGTTTTTCTTGGAATTACCCGGCCCAAAAACTCCCATGCTATTTGAGACAAAAAAACCATCGAAGTAATTTACGGTAACAATCCCTGTGAGTCTATATTCGGCAGAGGCATTGCACGGAAAAAGCAGGCAAGATTTGTAAATTTTTTCTTCAGCAGTCTAATTTGCAAAATGTACATTTCTCTCATATGCTTGATTTTTTCCCCCAAATGCATTTGATAAGATATTGTTCTATCATCTTCCTCACATCAAAACTCCACTCTCGTTAATAAAAAATTTAATAGTTTCAGATCTTAGGACTTGCGTATTTGAGTAGCAAATAAAGCATGAATAGGCCTGTCACAAATATAATAATTAAGATATTGTGAAGTTTCACGCTATTATTTTCAGTTCAATTGCATGAGCCTAATTCATTTTGCATTTGGATTTAGAGAATAAAAGCCTTTTTAGTTTGAAGAAATTGTTTAAACAGTTGCTTGGACGATGTCATTATGTCCAAGAAGTGTACCTTAAAGAACCTAAGACGGGAATGAGTCTGGATAGAACCATTTGCCTTCTAATGCACGACTAGAGACGTTTTAACCTCGTGATCTGGATGCATATTTTTTTAGAGCCACAATTCCTGGCAAGGGCTCGCCAGAGAGATAGGTTATACTCGCACCTCCACCCATGCTTACGTGGGAGAATTTTGATTCCAAGCCGAGTTGATCAATGGCATCCAGAGTATGCCCTCCTCCTGCAATAGAGTAGCTTGATTGAGTTGAAGCCTTAAGAAGTTCTTCAGTTCCCAGCGAGAAATTTTCTAGCTCGAAAATACCAGCTGGACCGTGAAAAACGCATAACTTTGCTTCCTTAAGATATTTTGAATAATTTTCTATGGTCTCCAAGCCAATATCAGCTATCGGAAGGTCTTCCTTTATCTTGCCCACTTTGACTTCTTCACGTCTTCCGCCGTTGTTTAGTGCTACATCCTTAGGCACGATAATCTTATCTGAATACTCCTTGAGTAGCTTCGAAGCGATCGAAATCTGGTCCATATCTTTCTGATCCTCAATGAAATTCCTGTTGACCTCACCTATATCGACACCCATTGCCATCATGAATATCGTAGCCACAACCCCGGTGGTAAGGATTTTATCGACACCGTTTTGTTTGAGAATATTAGAAATGACCTTAAAGGAATCTTTTGCTTTCGCTCCTCCCAACACGAAGATCGCTGGATGCTTGTGACATTTCAAGCCTTTGTCCAGAGCTGTAATTTCCCTGTCCATAAGGGTGCCAGCAACGCTAGGCAAAACCTCTGTAAATCCTACCACAGAACACTGAGATCTGTGAGAAACTGAAAAAGCATCGTTTATAAATAAATCAAATAAAGGATACAGCTTCTGAACCATCTGGGTTTTGGCCTGTTCTTCAGGAGCGCGGTTCATGTTCTCTTCTGCGTAGAAACGCGTGTTCTCCAGGAGCAAGATATCTCCCTGCTTAAGGGATTTTATAGCATTCCTTGCGCAGACGCTGAATATGTCATCCTCATAGGTTACTTTCCGACCCAGAAGCTCCGTCGCCAGCTTTGCATGAGTTTCCAGAGTGGTATAGTCATTATCTCCAGGTCTACCCTGATGTGACATCAGAACTACTATTGAGTTATCAAGGGACCGCAAAGTAGGCAAATGACTCTTGATTTTTCTGTCGTCCAGGATGTTTCCATTGGCATCCATGGGCGAATTAAAGTCAACCCTTACGAGTATTCTTTTGTTATCCAGTGCAATATCACTCATTGTCAGATAATCCTTTCCAACAGTTTTCGGCATCTCACCCCACCTTTAAATTAAGTTGAAAGCTTTTTACTTTCAATTCAACATACCCTTTCTCGATCAGTTTAGCCAGATATCATCTCAGATATACTGTCAGTCTATCAAAAACGTATCATGTGTACTTACACCAGTTTTTTCTCTCTGGACAATTGTCACGAATGTGTAGTTTGCTTTTGTCTTTCCAGAATATTTATAGCATATATGGAATATCCGAACATATAGTAGGATAGACAAAAACCAGTTTTTTTATGTCCGATGCCTTGAGTCCAAGTTGCATTATTGCAGCGAAAATATTGATAGCTTCTCCGGCATTCGGACCAAGAATATGAGCTCCCATTATACGGTCGTTTACTTCATCAATAATTACCTTTGAAGCCGCAAAATCCATTCCTGCTTTCCGGGTTGTGTACCAGCTACTTCTGTCCCTGAATACTACTTTGTATTTGTTGCTGTCTTTAGCAGTACTGATTCCTACTGAAGCCAGAACAGGTATTGAATGAACCGCACTTGGAATACCTGTATAATCCGCTTCGGCACTGTTCTCACTAAGAATGTTAGATGCTGCAACCTTTCCTTGAAGAGCTGCTACAGGGGTAAGCTGCATACCCTCTGATGTACAATCTCCACCTGCATAGATTCTGGGGTTTGAGGTTCTCATGTACTTATCAACTGCAATAGCTCCCTTTTCAATCTTAACTCCAGCTTTTTCGATATGTAGACCCTCTATATCCGGAACGCGTCCTGCCCCGTGAACTACCATATCCGCAAGAAAACTCTCAGTTTCTGTCTTGGCTCCGTATTTGAACTCAGTTCTGACCAGAAAGCTGTCACCTTCTTTTTCGATACCAATCACTGGCTTATTTGTAAGGATTTTGATTCCTGCGTATTCTGATGCTTTTACAAGCATATTCACCATATCAGTGTCAAAATGCCGCAGAAGTCTTTCACTTCTATGGAGAATTGTAACCTCCGCCATGGCTCTTCGTGCAACATGAGCAAATTCTAAGGAGATGTAACCACCTCCAATGAAAATGATTTTTTCAGGAACTTTTCCGATTTTCATGAACTCTTCACTTGTGATAACGTGCTCTTCCCCAGGAATGTTGAGTTTTCTCGGCTTTGCACCCGTAGCAAGAAAAATATATCCTCCACTTAGTTTATCCTTTCCAACAACTACTGTGTTTTGATTTTCAAAATAAGCTTTCCCGTGGTATGTATCAATTCCCAGGTTAACAAAATGATTCTCAATTTTCTCAGGACACTCTTCCACAGCTGCTCTCTTAAACTCGATAAGTGCAGGCCAGTCAATCTTAGAAGGATCTTGTATTCCGGCACCTTTACCTATTAGTCGATTATTCCAGTCCGTGACCTCGGCGAGATCTGTAAAAAGCTTTTTTGAATCACAGTCTCTGGGAGGAGAAATACCCCCATATTCCCTCATATCAATAATGGCTATTTTTAATCCTGAGTGTGCAACTTTATCTGCAAAGATTCTGCCTGCAGTTCCAGTTCCAATAATTATAACATCATAATTCCTTTCCATAATCCCCCTTCTCGTTATTCACTTGTTTCCTGAAAAGATAATCGTCAAAAAATATTCTTTATATATATTTATTTAATCTATTCTATTATATGGATAAATAAATCACCTGAACTGTTTTTCTGAGTAAATTTACTAGGCACAATAACAATAGTTCCTTTTAGTTATGGTTCCGAATAACTGCTTTAAATTATTGAGCCTGATCTATGAGTAGTTTAATTCTTTCATTGAGATCATTCCAAAAACGAGTTTATCTCACTGAGATATCGAAATCAAGATTCAATATAATTTTGTAATCAAAGTAAATAATGAAATCCCACAATAGAGGAGAGCCTGTTCTCACTTATTAAGGAGGAGTTGGGGAATAATATGATATGGAAAGACCGTGGAGAACTGTTTATATATGAGCTCATCCCAAAAGTAATATTATGTTAAAATTATATATTTACTTTTATGTCCTTCTCTGAAATAGATGACGTTCTATGGG
>CAZLNG010000215.1:0-5083 GCA_964560735.1 uncultured Methanosarcinales archaeon
TCTCAAAAATATACATGGGTATTCTTTTAAATATCAACCTGAAAACCTCACCATCTAAAATATATAATGACATATATTTTTTTTTAAGTTATATTAACATGTATGCCTCATCTACGCTTATTTTGTCAAGTTCTGGTCGATAAATTCAGGTTGGAATTTTTAAAAAATGGCTTTGCTCAGTTTTAACCTTTTAAAAAAAAGACTAATATAAAAAATTTCCTATACATGCTGTATTTTTTGTTAAACTCGCAAAGTATGTATTAAAAGAATGAACCTCTAATACTTTAAATAGGTCTGATGTCTCAACTTTCCATAAGTGAAATTTTTACTTGTCAAATAAGAAATCCATAATTAAATTTTCAGGTAAGATGAAACAAATTCCTAAGAGATTATCTTAAAACTCAAACCATTTCTACATTTGGATAGCGAATATTGTTAATTTAAAATTCAGACCATAAATTTATTCTGTCGGACTTAGCTGTTCATGTATAAAAACAAATAAGTTAGACATTATGGTTAAAATTTACATTTTAAGCATTTAATGGCTTAGTGTACCATTTTTCCGTCCAAATGCGTAACGTTGTGTCTATCATCAAAGATTGAAAGATTTGGAATACATGCAATAGAATTTATACGACATTTTATTGCTGACACGACAGTATGTTCTGTTCTAATTATAGAATCAAATTTAATTTTAAGACCACTCTAAGTAGGTTTCAAATAAAATAAAAGCTTGAAGATTTGAATAGAGTGTAGAGTTCTTAAGAATACGAAATTTTTCAGTTGACAGAAGTTTTACCTTGTTCTAAAAACAAAACTGTATGCTTTAATAATTATCTTCAGTTCAAAAAAGAAATTGTGGGAGAAAGTACCTTATGATTTCGATTCTCTTTGCAAGATATAACGAAATTTTTAGATGCTTCTTTTTTAACTGTTCATAGATCTCTATCTAATCAAAAACCCCTGAGAAATGAACTTTACGTAGATTGGAAATACTTATTGACTATTCTGATAACTCTCAGGTTCCTTGTTCCACGAAACAGGAGCGTCTCCATTCTGTGTCCCCAGGTTCATGAAATATTCGTTGTTGTAATAGTACCAGACTTCTACAGCAGGATATATACTGCTGAAGTACTCATCATAATCTACCTCAGATGTATCCACAGACACGAGCTCGCCGCTCTCATCATCATAGTAAGGTCCATAAGTCGGATCCAGTGGGCACCATTCCCCTTCTTCGTAAATCTCTACCCAGGCATGTCCACCACTTAGGCTTCCGAAATCAACTTCTCCTACAGCTACACGTACGGTGCTTTCATTGTATTCTCCGGATGCAATCAGGAGGGATGCAAGAGTATTTGCCTGTTCTTCGCAATCACTTACAGGATTTCCGTAGTCCGGGTTACTGGAGTAAGTCGAAGTATTTTCCAGAAACACAGAGGGAATAAGCCACTTTTCTTCTTCTCCGTTCAATGTCTCATCCGAGACCCAGGTCCATGAAAGAGCAGCCTCATAGATTTTATATTTATCATCAAGGTCATTTTCTTCAAGATAGGAGCTTACAACATCTGTATATGGAGTGACATAAGACTGGTAATATGATTTGTTTTGTTGCCGTAGAGTTTGTTCTTCCAGGAAACTGTCGAACCTCTTTTCCGGATATCCTCTTTCTCCAGGTTTTCTCCCTGCAAAATCAGGGGGTAGCTGCTCAGGCCTTCCTCTGTTGAAAGAGGGCTGAAAGTTTTGTGGCATATTTCCATAGTTCCCTACTGCAGACTGTATGAATTCCAAATTCCGGTTTTGAATTTGATTTACTTTACTTTCAATGTTGTCTATTAAATCTATATATTGAGCTTCAGGATTCAGGATTTCAATGAACAGCTTGCCAGAAGTATATTTGTCCCATGAAATATTTTCGCTATTGTCGTTTTTAATGCTTTCACTTGCACAGGAAAATACCGCGAGCATAGCAACAGCTAGCAATATTATACCGATTTTTTTCATCCGATTACCTGCCTGTCTTTTTTACTGTCTTTTTTCATTTCCTCATGCTGAATTTACCTGTTTATAGCTCAATGAGTTTCGATGTTCCAGTTTCAAGGTTAGAGACTCAGAGCATCCTTCAAAATAATTGTAAAGTTCTTTTCCCCATTTTAGAGCTTCTTTATCTGAGTTTACGATTACCTGATTGCTCAGACTTCCGCCGTTGCGGAAAAGTTCAATTGCCATAAACCTGTCTGTCACTACAAGTACTGGTAAATTCACAATTCTGGGGCAGTAAAATAATTTTGAATTTTCTACTTCCAGCAGCTTTCTTGTTTCAATGGGACTATCTCTGAATAATCTTTCAATTATAGGTCCTGTCACACATAACGAGATTTCTAACTCTCTTTCTGAAAGTTCTGTATATATATTGGAAATTCCCGGATGCAGGCAGGAGAAAAAAATAAAGACTTCTTTTGATTTCCTTATATTTTCCAAAATTATTCCCGGAATTTCAAACATATGTGCATTATCACGTTCAATAAATTCTAGGTTACCAAGTTCCCCAAGTCTTTTTCTTAAAAAAGTGGGTATTGGAACCAAACTATGACTCGTCCAGTAATCTATATTTTTCTCAAAGAAAGTTAATGAGCTCAGCAACTCTTTTAAATTTTTTATCATTGGTGCTGCCATTTCTGATATCTCATACTTTCCCTTTTCTTCTACAAGGAGCCTTGAATTAACAAGTTTTTTTAAATGAATTCTTATAGAAGCGGAACTGAGATCAAGTAAATCTTTGATTTCTTCAAAGCTTCTTGGTTTTTCTTCTATAAGTAAAAGCATATCTCGCCTTCTTTCGGAAAGAACTGCAATATCTATCAAATTCATTTTATCCCACCTCTACCTCTTCCCAATGAAGCAGGAAATTAAGAAAGGGCTGACCCCTTTCTTTTCAACTTATTCGTACCTCAATGCATCTACTGGTTTCAATTTCGAAGCTCTGTATGCAGGAACTACTCCTGAGGCAATACCTATGATAACTGCCAGGATAAGCCCTAAAGCCATCAGGTCTGGAGCAAAATATATGCTTGAATCACTTCCTCCTCCCATCATCCGCAAACCTAGTAGAGGGAAGAGAGTTGAAACACAGGCTCCCAGTAAATCTCCAAGGATCCCACCAACAAGACCTACCATTGCGGAGTTAAAGAGGAAAATCATGAGAATATCCCTGTTTTTAGCTCCAATGGCTTTCATAGTGCCTATTTCCTTTGTTTTTTCCAGGACAGATGTAAACATAGTGTTTGCAATACCGACAGCTCCTACAATCAGGGATACGGCTGCAATAGCTCCAAGGAAGAGAGTCATCGAACTCGTCATCTCGGTAACGGACTCAGCCATAGACTTTGAGGCCGTCACTGAAAAGTCCCTGTCTTCTTCCCGAATAATATGCCTTGAAACCATGAGCTTGTCTACTATGTCTTCCATCACACTGTCCACCAGATCTTCACTCTTGGCTTTTACAGTGATAGTATCGTAAACATCCTCTTCTGCATCGTCAAGGAGGTTTACCGCTCCATCTATTGGCATGTAAATGCTTCTGTCTCCACCCTCACCTTCTTCTGCAAGAATGCCGACAACACGCACTGCTTTACCGTTTATGGTTATTACCTGGTTGACTCCTATATCCTGATCAAAAACTCCGCTGGCAACACCGCTCCCTATGACTGCTACATACTTGTCAGACGGCTCAAGTAGCCTTCCTGACTGCGTCTCCAGTGTAGTCATATACTTCCAGACCTGGGGATCCACACCAGTGATTGAGAGAGTCGCATTCTGTGCTGCATAAATTACCGGTTCACTGCCGGAAATTTCACCGGCTATGTACTGTATGCCATCTATGCCTTGAAGTGCCTCAATGTCATCTTCTGTTAATTCGACATCTGTTGTCGTGCCTCCTCCTCCCATTCTACCAGGTCCAGGCATGTTTGACGACGCTTTTGTGTATCCTGGGCTTATGGTAATTTTTGTCAGATCCATCTCAGCGAGTCTGCTCTGCACCTGTTCCTGCATGGCATCCCCAAGGGAGAGGATGCCGACAACAGATCCTATTCCTATTACTATCCCGATAATGGTCAGCCAGCTTCGCAGCTTGCTGTGAACAAGCATGTTCAGACCCATTTTCAGGTAGGTTGATTGTCTCATATTGCATCCTTCCGTTATCTACTGATGCAGCTCTTCTCAGATCTTCTGGTCTTCAGACTTTTTGGATCCGGATTTATTCTCTTTCCTTTCCCGGATTTTTTCCTGAATTTTCTTCCGGTAAACTAATGCTCCTCCTGCAAGCAGTATTACCACAATGTAAGGCAGGTAAGAACCAAATCCCGCACTGCTGCCCGGGCCTCCCTGGCCTCCGGCTGCAGTCATGTTTCCAGAAGTCGTTTCGAGTTCTACTTCCTTATCAACTGTGATTCTTTCTCCTTTTGCATCCGTATACTCGATCTGGACTTTCAACGGATTTGATTCCGTCGAAGCAGAGGTTATGTTTCCGGCTTCGTCACCCTCAGTACCTGGTGGTGCTCCTGGACTTCCTCCTTCAGAGCCTCCCGCGCTCTGTGTGCTTGCAATGTTAAAGGAAGTGATTGTATAGTCCCCTTTTTCGAGATTTCCAACAATTGTTGACGAGCTTCCTGATACCTTGTACCCGTCCTGATCCGGAACCGATACTTTCACTGAATATGCAATGTTATTACCCACATTTGCAACGGAAAGAGATATTTCTCCAGCATCGCTCTCCGAAAAGGAAACATCAAAATCAGTCTCTCCACCAACGAAAAGTCCTGCTGTGGTATTGATGCTCTGTTCGTTGGATTCATAGTCTTCATAACTGAGATCCACATTTAGCGTGTATAGCCCAGGGTCTGCATTCACGTCTGCCATGACAGAGTAAGATACGGTTGCGGAGTCTCCAGCTTCCAGGTATTTGATGTACTTTGTGTTGTCCGAGTACACAGGTAGAATTACCCCTTTTGGATCTTTCCAGGAGATTACCATATTTTTAATAGGGGAAGTTCCGGTATTCGTTATGATAAACTCCAGAGGC
>CAZLNG010000216.1:0-5080 GCA_964560735.1 uncultured Methanosarcinales archaeon
GATCTTTACCATCTACTTCTAAACTGATTTTTACTAATTCTCTTTTTCTTCTACGCTGAAGCTTATAAACCACTTTCCGCAGATGTCCTTACAATTTTCACAATTTTTCTTGCCATCGTTTTTTCTGAAAACCTTCTTGACCACTTAAACACCTTTTTTTAAAATATCCCGCGATTTTCGACCTTTTGCCTTCATTGAAAACTTCCATTCCCCATTTTCCGAGGCATCAGTTGATATACTAATTGAAGAGTTTCGAATAATTCTCCAAAAACGATAACAATAAAAATGTTATTTTTTTTAAAGACTTCTGCGGAAGGTCGGGTGAATGAACTGCTTCCTTGAAGAAACAGCTATGAGCTAAAATGAAGTACAAAGTCAGGGTCATATGAGGACTTATTTCTTCATACATTATCAGTCAAAAAACGATGAAATTTTTCATAAATATTCTTTATTACATTATTAACTATCTTTATTTCATCTTCAAAATTTTCTTTTCTATCCTCAATATTGCCCGTTAAGTCATCATATTTCTTTATTGAATCTTCAAGTTTTTTGATTGTATCATCAAAGTTCTTGAGCGAATTATCAAATCTTCGGGTTGAATTATTAAAACTCCTGGTTACAATTACCCCCAAATTCTCAGCAGAACCTTTCAATTCCTGATCTTCCCATGTGACACTCTGTGTGAAGTTATCAACGAGACTGTTGCCATTTACGATAAGCTGTTTTGAGACCTCATTTACTCCTTCGTTAATAAAAGATTTCAGTGAGTCTTTTACGCTTCTAGAGAAATCGTCTCTTAAAGAAATCGACTCCGAAGAACTCTCTTCTGGTGCAGAAATATCTATATGGACTGGAATTATGATCCCTGTTCCAATAGCTCTTCCTGAAACCGTACATGGCACTTTCAATTTACATTCAACATCATTTTTAGCAGATTCAGGAATACTGAGTTTGACTTTAACTTCTTTGTTATCTCCTGCTTTCAAATCAAAAGAGGAAGAAGAAAACGTAAACCAATCATCATAAGCAGTACCATCAACAAAAATACTATATGTTGCGGTTTCACTTCCTGTGTTTATTACATACAGGGATTGTCCTTCAGATGTCCCCGGAGCAAGTTCAAAATTCATCTTGCCAGGGTTTACTCCTACGCCTATGCCTGAAGAACCTGAAGCAGTTTGCATTACACTAATAAGGACGAAAATGAGCAGCACAATTTTCATTCTCATTCATAAACCTCAATATTCCGAAATAGATTCCAGAAGGTTCTCTGCAAGTTTAATTATCTTTGGTTTCAAGTCTTCAATATTTTCAAAAAATGCTATCCGTTCTCCTGAAAAGATAACCTGCTTAATCTCCCTTCCAAACTCATCATCTTTTCCAGGTTTTAACCGCAGAACCATAGAGCCTGGAGGATATTTCACTGTAGTTGCAAGTTCATCACTGTCCCCATCTATAACCCCAAGTATAGGGATCCCAAATCTGGAGAAGATATTTCCTGCAATTTCAGTAGTGTCATCTCCAACAGTGATGGCAAGACTTGTACCTTCCATTAACTCAAATGAACGTTCAGCGCAGTGATCTATAAGAATAACCTTGCTGTCTCCTTCCGGAAGTTTCCCCTGCAAAAAAAGCTTGTTCAAAGGAGTGGTTTTCTCAATTCCATTACTTTTGTCTTCCATGAAACCTTTAAAAGCTCCATTATGTTTCCATGAAGTCCCGGTTTTTACCCAGGCCATGGAAAGGTCTATAGGCACTCTTTCCCCATGCTTATGAAGGATTTTGATACCTTCCTCTTTTATAACTCCTCCTTCCATTGAGGTCAGGAATCCATTTTCAGCTATAAGGGAAACCTCAGAAGAGGTGGCTTTTCCTACAACTATTCCTTCGACCATTATAAATGCCCCAGGAAAAGTTGAGATCTTTCTGATAACCTGCTTCCCTTGATCAGTAACTTCAATGCTATTCACCGGTGACGGAGGGGGAGAAATTTTCATATTAAGCAGGTTTGACAGCTTTCTGGCATGAGACCAGGCAGCTTGATTCCAGGGAATAAGTTCCCCATCCGACCGGCCGGGCCTTTCAATCTGGATAAGAGGCTTTTCTTCAGGATTTTTAAGATGCGAAACCACGATTCTTCCAAAAGTTCGGCCAGTATTTAGCTCTCGGCCGTGATTCAGAAGAAATATCATGTCCTTTGATTTGAAAAAAGACTCTATACAGGCACTTGGTTTCATTAACTGGTTGACTTCAATCAAACCTTCCAGACCCGCATCAATCACCGCAATCTTTCCCATGGTGCCACAGAGGCAAATATCTGTGCAGTTTTCCTCGGAGAGGAGTGAGAGAATGTTTTCAACTGTCTGAGGAGAGTCAACAAGCTGAAAGTTATGAATCACAATCCCAATTTGCATATAAAACGCATGTATATTCAAACTAATTATAGTCATCGAATTAATTTTGTATGATAAATTATCATCTTTTTGAAAATTATTGTGATAGAAATCTGGTTATAATTCTTTTTTCATGGCAGTTAATATCGGATTTAGACAGGATGAAACCAGAATCAAGATGAAGTCCCCATTAGATATCAGCTGTTTATATTCGAAAAGAAGTACGTAATATATTCACCTTAATGTTGTCTTTAAAGAAAATATCTGACATAAATCAAAAAAGTTATATATTCTTAATTTATGTTAATTAATTTAAATTATGTAGCATTGAATATTTCAGTTTTCAATGAATATTCTTTCAAAGATTTTACTTTCCTTCGCTATTATGCGCCTCTACTCCTTCCATCTACTTCAAAAGAAGAATAAATAAGGATTGGTGAACCGTTTGATAGAAGAGTTCTCAATGGCAGTAAGGCAATTGCGCCTTAAAAAACTCCGAACCCTGCTGATTCTCCTCGGAATCGCAGTTGGAGTGGCAACTGTAGTGGCTGTAGTCTCGTTTGGAGAAGGCCTTCGTATCAATGCGGTTGAAGAGATACAAAAATCCAGAGACCTGACCTTAATTGATGTTTCTCCTGGTTTTAGAGAAAATGGACTTATCCTTATAAGTGATTCCAAAGTAGAGGAAATAAAAGAATTAGGAAAAGTTGTCTGCCCATACATAAAAGATGCCTATGTCAGCTCTTCAGGAAGCTATTTTGAATTGTTTGGTATCCAGGAAGACTACAGGACTGCAAATGAGCTTGAACTTGCCGGCGGGGGCTGGTTTGAGAGCGGGCAGAACCAGGTCGTACTTGGAAGTGATCTATGGGATAAAATGGAGAAAACCGATGGAATTCAAATAGGAACCCCGACAACAGCCAGGCTGCGCCTTTATGGAGAAGACGGGAGACCCCTTGACAAGGAAGTAAGGTTCACTCCTGTTGGTTATTTAAAACCTACAGGAAGCGACATAGATTCCAGGGCTTTCATGGAGCTCGAATCTGCAAAGAAACTCAGCAACAAAGAGTATTATGACGGGATTCTGGTAAAAACTGAGATTTCTTCCCAGGTTCCCGAAACCAGAGCACAGATTGAAGAAATAGGGCTTTCTTCTTCAAGTGCCCAGGACGAAATCGACTCAGTCAACCGGATCATGAACGGGGTAACTTTTGTACTTGCCCTCTTCTCGAGTATTTCTCTCCTTGTGGGAGGGCTGATGGTAGTCAACACCATGATAGTATCAGTCTATGAGAGAACCAGAGAGATCGGAATTTCGAAAGCTCTCGGAGCCTCAGAATCCGATATCCTGAAAATGTTTTTAGCCGAATGCCTGTTTATAGGAGCGCTGGGAGGGATATTGGGAGACTTTTTTGGGATTATTTTCTCAGTCCTTATAGATAAGATTGGAAAAGTCCTGTTAGTTTCAAGACTCGAAATCGGAAATATCGAACACCTGACAGCGTTAAATTTCAAGATCCTTGCAGTCGGATTTCTGATCTCCTTACTCGTCTCTGTGCTTTCGGGACTCTATCCTGCCTGGAGAGCTTCAAAAATGGATCCTGTCAGGGCCCTCAGACATCTTTAAAGAGGCAGGATCGGTTTTTTGGAGATGATCTTTCTTGGATACAAGAAAAAAAATTTTACTAATAGGCCTGTTCGGAATTGGACTTCTTTTCCTTCTCTCTTCCCTTCAGGGAAATGGGGGCTGGCAGGGAGACGGTATCCCCCCCTATACAATTGCAGAAGGTGTTATCAGAGGAGAGGTATACGTTGATGGAGGGCACGGCTACACTGGAGAAAATCCTTACCTACAGTATTTCGAACTCCCTTCTGGGAAGGTCAAATATTCCAGACTCTATATTCCAGTCTGGAACTACGACAGCGGAGACAGTATCCGGGTGAAGGTCAATGGAAAAGATTTTGCCATCAGGCAGGAACCTGATTATGTTTCAGCCTGGGGAACAGCTCTTTATTGTCTTGAAACAAACAGTTCTCTTCATTCAGGGCTCAATGAGGTATCTGTTTTATCTGAAAATCCCGGTGGTGGACCCTATGGAGTTACCCTTACTGCAGTTATGGAAAACAAGTCTCTAGCTCCTGTAAGATTCTGGATTAACGAAGGAAATTATGCTCTTTCTTATACGACTAAAAAAGACAGCGTGACAAGTACCTTTGAAAATACATCTCCTGGGAAAAATGCAAGCCTATATGTTCTGCTTGTGGCAGGCACCGAAGGAGAAGAGGATAAACTTTACTTCGACTCCACAGAAATCGGAAAAGACATAGGGAAATCTGCACAGGGGAAGTATTTTGATCTTTACTCAACTCCGGTCTCTCCAAAGGGTACGGAAAGCACCCTTTGCTTCGAGAGAGGAGACGAAGGCTATCTTCATCCATGTGTTGCAGTCCTCATTTCTGAATCCACTTCAGAGAACGAGTTTTTTGAACTTCATGAGCGAAAAACCTCAAAAGAAGGACAGATTCCTCTTCCGGTAATTATTGTCTGCATTATCACTTTCCTTGCGATTGCTTTGAGGTTCATGATGAGATGAAAACAGGTCATTGAGAACAGGTCATTGAGAACAGATCATTGAGAACAGGTCATTGAGAACAGGTCATTGAGAACAGATCATTGAGAACAG
>CAZLNG010000217.1:0-5079 GCA_964560735.1 uncultured Methanosarcinales archaeon
GGTATATGTACGTGGGTATGTGCGTAGAAGGGTTATTAATTGCCGTCTTCGTCTCGCAAAAAATGTCTCAAATTTTACGCAAAACAGTTAGTGTCAATAAAATAAAAATAATTTTACATATTTAGGAGTAGTTGAATAATTTAATGATAGCAAATAATTTAATTGTAAGAAATATTTTGATCCGCACATTATATATAAATTCATAATATATATGTAGAGCAGATGATTAAGAGTTAAGGGGTTATCTTTTAATCGTTTGGTTGTATCACGAAATTGGGAGCCAAATAAAAGTGGCAATCGGCTCCCAATTAAATAAATCTAATAGGATTATGTGCCTAAGAAATGAAGCAAAACGATATACACTGTTTTTATTGAGCATGATTCCAATAAAATTAAAACAACAAAATACCTCTCCTTATCTCAAACGATAGCCCTGGCATTTTAGATTAGCTTCTACATTGCGCCTTCAGGATAGACCGTACCGCCAGCCTTTCCATATTATCCCAGAAACCTCTCCGATAACTCAGATCTGGGATATCGGTAAACATTATCAGTTGGCTATAAAGAAGTGCTGAAAGAGAGTATTCATTTTACCTGTTTTAATTGCCTTGTAGAACCTTCTGGGATATACTTGGTCCACCTGGCTACGAACGATAGCCCTGGACATTGTACGTGGCTTTCAGGTATATATGCGTAGGTATGTGCGTTCTTCAGGGGAGAAGAAAGAGCGGTGGCGGGAATATGTCCAATTACTTACAGCGGATTCGCCAGCACAACTTCGATTTACAGTTTTTATTGCTTTCTCTTTTTTTCTCTGGCATACTCTATCCCAAGCTAACAACGCGAACTCTATTAGCTCTCTTCTTTGTAAAAAAGGTATGATATGGCATTAAGAGTGATTTGTATATAACATGAACCAACTATTAGTGTACAACCCTATATAATAAAGAAGTAAAAAAGTAGACTTAATCTCCACTTCCCGTATATATTATGTTACACATATAGGACTTACTTGGTTACACAGAGGTATAAGTGACTTTAAATATCTAACTGTATAAATTAAATATTAAGCCACATTTATTGGGCTTTATTTTGTACTTTAAGTGCGTAAGTCCCAATATGAAACTATGAACAAACAAAAGATCAAAATCAAGCTACGTTGAAAAAGTTCAGCTCAGATATGACTCTTTTTTTAGAGGTTATGTATGACACCCAATGAAAATATAAAGACTTTTAAAACGAAGCTGGATCCCTCAAAAGTTATGAATTCGCTCAAGAGAACGATGAACTTCTACGATAAATCAGATAATTATTCAAGGGGAAATGATTCAGGAGAGGATCTGGAAAGCAATTCATATGACAGTTCAGCTAGTAACTCTATTAAAAGTTCTAGCATAGTAAGGATCTCTCAAAACGAAGAAAGTTCACTTATCAAACTAATCAACGTCTGGAAGATCTATCGTATGGGAGAAGTTGATTTTGCAGCCTTGAAAGGAATAAATCTGGAGATCTATGAGGGGGAATTCCTTGTAGTACTTGGCCCAAGTGGAAGTGGGAAAAGTACACTTATGAATCTTATTGGGTGTCTAGACTTGCCTTCAAAAGGCAAAGTCTTCCTGAAATCAAATGATATCTCAGGACTTGATGAATCAGAGCTTGCCCGCATCAGGGGGCAGATGATAGGATTCATTTTCCAGAATTTCAATTTGATCCCCACTTTGAACACACTTGAAAATGTTCTATTACCTCTGGAATTTCAGGAAGAGGAAACGACAAGAGCAAGGAAAAGAGGAGAATACCTGCTTGATATAGTTGGTCTTTCAGACAAGAAACAAAATCTTCCTTCTCAGCTATCAGGTGGGCAGAAGCAAAGGGTTGCCATAGCACGCTCTCTTGCTGTGAACCCACCTATAATCCTGGCAGATGAGCCTACAGGAAACCTGGATAGTAAGACAGGAGGTTATATCCTGGAGTTTCTGGCTAAATTACGTGAAAAGGAAAGAAAGACGATTATTGTCGTGACCCATGACCTGGAAATTATAAAACATGCGACAAGAGTTGTGTACATCAGAGATGGGGAAATTGAAAAAATAGAAATACTCAAGAAAAATTAGCCTGAGGAATAAAAATGAAAAAGTTCTCTTTATTAACTCTCTTACTGCTGCTTACAATATTCATTACCCTTGGAGCTGGAACATCACTTGGCTCATCAAATGGGAATATAAATTCTGCGTCTTTGGATGTAAATCTGACTAATCAGAATCCTGACGCTGCTCGTCCGGGAGAAACTGTTGAACTTACTGTCAGCGTACAAAATGTGGGAAATACTGGTTTGAAAGACATAGCTGTTATAGTCAATCCCAAATACCCATTCACTAAGGTTTCCGGAGAAACTCTTGAAAAAGATGTCTCCTATCTGAATGCACGGCAGGATGATAACGATGCAGCTGTCCTTAAATTCAAGCTTATGACAGATGCTAATGCTTCTGAAGGCACATACGATATTGATATTACCACCACTGCAAAAGAAAGCGGATCTTCATCAAACACAATTACCACTACGAAAACAGTCCAGCTCGAGGTCAAGGGGAAGGAGTACGCTCAGATCGTAACCATAAACAAGGCGAATATTGACATAGCAAAGGAAGAAACTCTCGAGTTCATCATAACGAATACAGGAACCTCCCCTCTGAAAAATATGGTTGTCTCTTGGAAAGATCCAAAAGGAGTAATTCTTCCGGTATACTCAGACAACACCAAGTACATCAAATACCTCGAACCCGGTCAATCTGTAACCGTTGCTTACTCAGTAATGGCAGATGTAAACGCAAACCCTGGACTATACACTCTGGACGTAAACCTCAACTTTGAAGACTATGATTCCAAGGAAAAGAGTATCCAGACCACAGCAGGACTTTTTGTAGGGGGACAAACCGATTTTGATGTTTCTTTTTCGGAAAGTTCTGCAGGAGAAATTTCCCTTTCAGTTGCAAACGTGGGAAATAACATTGCATATTCAGTGAAAGTATCGGTTCCAGATCAGGAAGGTTACAAGGTATCAGGAAGCTCTTCAACTATTGTAGGAAATCTTGAGAAAGGAGACTATACAATTGCTTCGTTTAATGTTGTGAACACACAGGCTATAGGCAAGAACGCAGGAACATCATCCGATAATGCAAAATCCAGCGAGGAAGGAGAAAATGTAACTTCTGCTTCCATGGGTTCCAGTCCACTAAAAGTTCAGATAGAGTATACAGATGCAAAAGGAGAAAGGATAACTGTTGATAAGGAAGTAGAACTCAAGATGACTTCCGGAAATATTACCACGCAGGGAGCAAGAACAACTGGCAACAGCAGTGGTATCAGTTCATACCTTCTCTACATTGTGCTAATAGTGATTGCAGGAGGAGTATTTGTGTACCATAGGCGAAAACAGGGAGTGAAAAAAGCTGAAAATAATACATCTGAAAATGGCGCCAACTCAGGAATGCCAAAGAATTAAAAAAGCAAAATATGAAGGGATGCTCAATTAGAAACGCGACTTACTTGAAATTGGCCCTGAACATGCTCCTGCACAGCAAACTCCGCAGTTGGCTTACCATTATAGGAATTGTTATAGGTGTTGGGGCAGTGGTTGGAATTATCTCTCTAGGCTACACTATGGAAGCAAGTGTGCAAAGTAGACTTGCCGACATGGACCTGACAAGTATCACCATAACACCTGGGTATTCAAAAGCTCAGTCGCATATGCCCGGCCGTGGTGGCGGCAATTGGGGAGGAGATTCAACTACCGATTCCGAACTGACAGATCATGATATCGATGCTCTCAGGGGTATAAAAGGCATAACATATGTTACAGGTGAGATTTCCGGGAGAGAGGACATAAGTTATACCGGAGAAAATGCAACCCTTTCTATCACTGGAGTGGATCCTCAGGTCTGGCAGTATATGAATTCTCTTGAGGTAGAATCTGGAAGGCTTCTGGAGCCGGCAGACAAGAATGTTGCAGTTATCGGGAGCGGCGTAGCTAATGATATTTATAAAAAAAATATCGGGGTTAACCAGGTTATAACGATCAACGGCAAGTCTGTTAGAGTCGTCGGAATCCTGAAAGAAGAAGGTGGAGGGGGAGACAGGCAGATATACATGCCTATAGATTCTGCAGTGAACCTGATTACGGATGCAAAAAAAGATATTTTTGATTCCATCAGCGTAAAAGCTCAAAGTGTAGATATTGTAGACTCAGTAGTTGTGGAGATTGAAAAAAAGCTAATGATCTCCAGACATATTGTCAGTGAAGACGATAGAGACTTCTCAGTAACTGCATTGAAGTCCATGGCTCAGTCCGTTACAAGTATGATTTCCTCGATGACTCTCTTTTTGGGAGCTATTGCTGCCGTGTCGCTGATTGTCGGAGCTGTGGGAATTGCAAACACGATGTTTACTTCTGTTCTTGAAAAGACAAAGGATATAGGCACCATGAAAGCCATTGGGGCGAAAAATCGAGATATTCTTATGATTTTTGTATTTAACTCCGCAATGGTAGGTTTTGTTGGCGGTATTTTTGGGGTTATACTGGGAGCACTTGTTTCATCTCTCTTCCCAATGATTGGCGTAACCATGACACGAGGGGGAAGCGGAACAAGCATTTCTTTTTCCCCAAGCCTGATGCTTTTTGGACTCTCTCTCGCGATCTTGATAGGGGTTATCTCTGGAGCAGTACCTGCATACAGGGCTTCAAAAATGAAACCTGTGGATGCTTTGAGGTATGAATAATCGAAGAAAGGGTATCAACTCTTTCTTAATTTTCTGCTTCATTGTAAGAAACGGTAGTCCACTGTTAGTCGATTGATAGATTACAAATAATCAAAATAAGATATCCAGCTTTTTATTACTACGGGAGCACAGAGGGTCACGAATACCCCACCCTAAACAGGCTGTCCGACAATTACCTGAGGTAATAATAGAATTCTTTTTTTTGATTTAAAGGTCTTATTTACTTTTTTTCATTACTTTTATTACTACCAGTAATTATCGGACAACCTGCAAGCAACGGGGTATGTTCGCGCCACCGCTCTG
>CAZLNG010000218.1:0-5014 GCA_964560735.1 uncultured Methanosarcinales archaeon
AAAGGAAATTTTTTTAAAGAAATTTTGGGTTAAAAATAGTTTCGAGATTCTGAGGTAAAAGCCTTTAGAAACTAAATAGTTCAATCTTTTTACTCAGAGTCTCTCAATTCTCACTATCCTTATAGAGGAAGATATCCTCAATTAGGGCACCAAAAAGTCTGGAAAGTTTGAATGCAAGCTCAAGAGAGGGATCGTATTTACCTTTTTCAATAGCATGTATTGTTTGCCTTGTCACTCCTACTTTTTCAGCAAGGCTTTCTTGCGTAAGATCATGAATTGCCCTATAAACTTTAATATTGTTCTTCATCTCAGACTCCGTACTTTTTACTGAAACAAACATTGAACCGGGTGTACAGCACAAATCCCTGAACTTAGATGGTCAAATTGAAAACCCAAATCGGGAATGTTACTCTTAACACGGCTGTACAGATCTTTTCCATGTGAAATAAATCTCATAGAATTTTAGCCCCCATACTCCCTATTGAAGTACGTATAAAATAGGCTGTAAAGCACAAGAATCCCACAGCATGCATAAGCCAGGAAAAAACCGAGATCAGTATACAGGGGATAGGTATTTCTCATTGATATAAGAACTACTCCCCCTATGCTAAAGCTTAAAACAATAATCTGGTAGGTTACCCAAGAGGCCTTCTGGCTGACCTGACGAATACGCTCGTCCTCCACAACACCTTCCACTCTACTTTTGAAAAGATAGATGATAGCTGCACCTGCTAAGAAGATGCCTGCAGCAAGTATCGGATTTCCGATAGAAAAAGAAAAACTTAAAAGCGCTCCCATAAACATTACAATTAGGAATAAAATTATTCGAAATTGATTTTGCTTCATCTTTGAATCTCCGTGAATAATTTGTTTTAATGTAAATACAAATCATTATCAAAGTCTCTAAGTACAGTTTCATGAACATATTGTAAATTTGAGGAGACATAATGTAAGATAAACTTTACATATAGTAAATTGGAAGTGACATTATTTAAAGATGTTGGAAAAACAGTAGAAAGCTTAGATTGCTTCAATAAGAATCAGAAATATAATCCAAACTTCATCTTTAAGTAAGTAAAGACTTAAAAATCAAAATTAAGATCAGGAATTTGAGAGTTTAATCCTGTCCAGGATGTTTCTCAAACTATAGAAAAGGAAACTAGAAAATAAATTTACATAAGTCGAGCATACTATCAAAACTGTGGAACATAGTTTTATAAGTTGTGCTGAAATTATGTTTTGCTTATGTCTTATAATTCTTTTTTTGTTCTCTTGCTGCTATAATCTGTATGAGGTAATTTAATAATTACGTTAATCTTATTTCCTAACGATACATACGGATTAAAGGCTCAATTGTTATAACTACTAAAGTTTGGTTTTTATAATTGAGCCTATAAAGGGTCGTGGGTCTGAATCATTGAAAATCGAAAGCTGAAGATTCTCTCAATATATTCATCGAATATATAGGGTATGCTCGCTTTTTCGGAATTGATCTATAATTCAGGGACACGACCCTATAAAGTAATCTTAAGAATTCACAGATATATAAAAACAAGTCAATTACTCAAAATACGACCTGATTATTAACAGGAAGTTTTATAATCCTATTTCTCAGAATAATTTTATTTGAAGTTACTCAGTGGCCTGGTTAAATTATTTATGGTAAGTCTCAGCAGTGATAAGACTATAGATCAAAACCTCATATATTGGATTATTGTTCTTAAAACATACGTGAGTAATACAACAGTTATCAGGAAAAATTAAAAATATGATTCAAAAATATTCTAAAGCTTAGATTTCTTTCTTGGAGCACTTCATTTCATAAAATGGATGACAAACACCAAAAACTTTGTCCAGAGAAACTACAAATCCTATTCCCATTCCTGGCTCATCAAGGTTTATAGCCTCAATAATACTATTCCGGATATCATCTTCAGTACTTGATTCAGCTATTGTAAGGACAATTTCTTTCTCTGGTTCAATCATTAAGCCAAGAATACTTTTATTCTCATGAATTCCTGTCCCACGACCAAATAAGATTGTCCCACCATGAGCACCGGCTTTTCTTGAAGCCTTGATTACCTCATCACCCCAGCCTTTTTTTACAATTGTTACAATTAATACAAAATCTCTCTCATCGAACATTCTCTATACCTCCGTTAAATCTTATATAAATACCCAGAAGCATAACAAAGATGACAGGTGCAAGTGCCATCATTCCAATCAAGCCGAAACCGTTTACAATTGTACTTCCGTCTTCCTGTACAGATGCAAGTCCGACAGTCAGTGATGTGAGAAATGTTACAGCCATAGAACCTGTTGCAACTCCACCTGCATCGAATGCGATACCTATGAAATCTTTGTCGCAAAACCATAATAAAATAAAAACAAATAGATAACCTGGGACTATTATGTAAAGAAAAGGAATTCCATAAATTATTTTTGCCATTGCAATAGAAACGAACACAGCAATTCCAGAGGAAAGTGTATATAGCATAAGGTTAGCTCTTATATAGCCATTTGAAGAAGTCTCAATCTGGTAACATAATACCCTTACAACAGGCTCTGCAAATGTGGAGAGAAAACCAAGAACAAAACCTATGGGTATTAACATGCTTTTTTTGTCAGAGCTACCAAAAAGTACACCTATCTCTCTTCCCAAAGGGAAAAAGCCACTGTAAACGCCATGAAGAAACAATACCATTCCAAAACCGGCGAAAATTAATCCTGTGTAAAGCTTTATTAATTGTAAAAATGGAAGTTTTAAATAAATTCTTTGAAATATGGCGAAAAAAATTACAAAAGGAACAAGTGACTGAATGACCTCAAGAAGTACGAGCAATATCTCTTCTGTACCTAAATTCATGAAGACAAGACCCCCAGTAACATTACACTAATTACAGGGCCTATAGAAGCAAGTCCCATGAGCCCGAAACCATCTGAAAGTTCAGACTTTTTTTGTAATACTGCAGCTATTCCAATCCCAATGGCCATAATAACAGGTACAGTTATAGACCCAGTAGTTACACCTCCAGCATCAAAAGAGATTGCTAAGTATTCGTCAGGTACAAAAAATGATAGTAAGAATATAATTAAATAACCTGTTGCAAATAAATATTTTATAGAAATTCCATAGATTATCCTGAAAATGGAAGCAACTACAAAGAAACCTACTCCAAAGGCTATGGAAATTATCATCACATTATTATCTATACTGCCCTGTGAAACTAAATTAACCATGTTGCTTAAAACTCTTACATCAGGTTCAGCAATGGTTGTTAGAAACGAGAGTAAGAAAACTACTATTGCAATAAACGCAAGTGAATTATGCTTTGGCAAATCAGCTCCTATCGCCTCGCCCATTGGAAGTATACCAATTTTAACGCCCAATAGAAAAAAAATCATTCCCAAAGTGACAAGTAATGCACTCGTCAAAAAAGATGCAAGCTGAGTTAAATTTGTACCGACGAATATTACCATAAGTAAAACTATTGCAAGTGTTAAAGGAAATACCGCATGAACAACTTCAAGAACAGTTTCTTTAATATCACACATCATAAAAATTCCCCCTAATAGATAAATTCTTGAATCAAAATGTAAGAAGGACTACAAAATGAGTTTTTAATAGATTGTGAATCTTAATCTACTATTAGTGGACATCAAAACTTTCCATTTAGCTCCAAAAAGTTTGAACTTAAGAGTTAGAATTTTATTTATATTTATACAAATAAATAATTACCTTTTAATATCGGCTAATCTTTGTTGACATAATAAAGGATATTGAAGAAATGTTATTACTTCACGTAATCTTCAAAAAGTCGTCTAATTTCATCAAGTTGTTTATGAGAGCTGATTACGAGAAGGATATCATCTGGATTGAGTTCGGTCTCAGCCCGCATATCATATATGAGCCTGTGATTTCTGGAAATTGCAAGGACGGTTACGCCATACTTTTTTCGGAGATCAAGAGTTCCCAGTGTTTTCCCTACAGCTTCCGAGTGTTTTCCAACCCTTATGCTTTTAATCTCCACATCGGAGAAATCAAGAGAAAGCTCACAGACACCTTTCCTGCGCATTTCAGGACTGCGAAGCATTCTATAATGATCAGCTCGAAGCTGATTGCATATGGTTTCGATCTCATCTCCCGGGACTATATACCTGTTGAGAACCCTTGAAAAGAGCTCTATGGAACATTCAAATTCGTCTGAGATAACCTCGTCAGATCCGATGGCGTAAAATCTGTCAATTTCGTTCAAGTAATGAGTTCTTGCAATTACATAGACATCTGGATTCAATCTTTTAGCCGCTTCAATGACACGCCATGAACTTACCGGGTCGCCTGCAGTAACTATAACTGATTTTGCAGTTATGATACCTGCGTGCTCAAGTACGGTTTTTTGAGCTGCATCCCCATACGTGATTGGTGTTCCTTTCAGTTTTTCCTGCCTTACTGTTTCTGGGTTGATCTCGATTATTACGTAAGGTATGGAAGCTTTTTGGGCGGCAATTGCAACATTTCTTCCATTGACCCCATACCCTATTATAATCAGGTGGTTTTCAAACCCTTTTTCCTGGCCGTCTCCTTTCAAAGAAGTGTATCGATCAACGGTAAATATTTTAGGAAGGCGAAACCGCTGGGTGGAAGTTGCAGAGTAGTGTCCTATGTCCATGAAAAAAGGCGTCAAAACCATGGAAATTACGGTAACCGCCAAAAATTCCTGATAAATTGCTCCTGAGAGAATTCCACTTTCGAAACCTACACTTGCCGTTACAAGAGAGAACTCTCCGATCTGAGCCAGGGAAAAACCAACAAGAAGCATCGTGTATAAGGGAAAACCAATGAGAGAAGTAGTAAGGGCACTTACAAAACTTTTCAGAAAAAGAACTGTTAAAGTGGCCGCGAGAATAAGCAGGAGATGAGTTTTCACAAGGTCAAGATTTAGTAGCATACCTGTTGAAATAAAAAAGATGCTCATGAACATGTCCCTGAAAGGAATGACATTTCCAAGTGCCT
>CAZLNG010000219.1:0-2831 GCA_964560735.1 uncultured Methanosarcinales archaeon
TTCCGCTATCCCTATGGAAGAGGAAGAGTCTGACGGCGCTCCCGTATAATTATAAGGGAATTTACACACGTGTACATGCACGAGGATGAAAGTAATAACTAAACTCGGGAATGTTAAATTTTCTATGGCCTGAAATAATTGCTTTTTTCTCAGGGTAGTTTATGCCTTGATATAAAATCCGGCTTGAATGAAAACACAGGCAATAGATATTCTTTTAAGGGTAGAAAATCCAAAGGTGATCATATTATACCTGACTCAGGAAAAATCCTGGCTAAGAGGAATACAGAGCCAATATACGAGGTCATTTAGGTGGGTAAAGATTCTCCCTTGTGGGTGTTGCCAAAGAATAGATAAGTAAAAATAGTAAGTCCTTTAATCCAAATAAAATTTCTAATATAATATAATTTTTCAGTTATATTAAAACTTCAAGTCCAAAGCAATTTTTCATAACGAATATGATATATATAACAGAGTCATTATAAATGTCCAGATTAAGAGTAATAGGGTTTCCTCTTGATCTTTGGGTTGGATCACAAGGTAGGGATTTGGGAATAGGGACTCGAAACTCTACCATCTACTTCTAAGCTCATTTTTATTAATTCTCTTATTCTTCTACGCTGAAGCTTATAATAAATTGAGTACCTTTATCCCTTTTTAGCTCGATTTTACCGTCTAACTGATCTAATAAAATATTTACAAGCTGCAGGCCAAGCGTATCTGTATTCTCAAAATCGATGTTTTCTGAAATGCCAACTCCATTATCTGAAACTATAAGGGTATATTGAGTATATTTTCCAGTAAGATTCTCTCTATCGTTTTTTACTCTATTTCCAAAGAGTCTAATTTGAATTTCTCCTTTATCCGTGTCTGGAAATGCATATTTTAAGGAATTAGAAACAAGTTCATTAACTATCATTCCTAGTGGAACTGCAGTATCCATATCAAAGAAAATATTCTCCTCAAGGTTCAGATTTAGGTTGATATCAGAGTTTCCAAGTCTATAAGTCTGAAAAAGGTTTTCAGTAAGTCTCTGCAGGTATAATGAAAAATTCAAGGTATCGTTTGTTCCTTCTTCTTCATGTAATTCCTCGTGAATCAAGGCAATTGATGTTACTCTATCCTGGCTTTCTCTAAAAGCCTCAAGGACTTCAGAATCCTCAATATATTTTCTGTTATTGAATTTTTCAGCTTGAAGATCCAAAAGGGATGATATTACTTGCAGGTTATTTTTAATCCTGTGATGAATTTCTTTTTTACGGATAGTCTCGATATTTGCAAGGGTTTCTTCATTCTTCTTTTTCTCCGTTAAGTCTGTAATCACAAGACACCAGGCGTTTGGAGAGCCCTCCACTTTCAGCGAGCTGATGGACAGGTAGGCTGGAAGAATTGCCCTCTTTTCAGTTCGAAAGTTAATTTCATCTTTCCCCATTTCCTGCTCCAAAAGTGTTTCAAAGTTAATCCTGTCTGCAGGATCAACAAAATGATAAATAGAAGTACCTACTATGGCATGTGAAGGCATATTCATAAGTTCTGCAAAGTGATGATTGCAATAAAGAATTGTACCATCGTAGGCTATGGTTGCAGTACCCTCATTCATAGTTTCCACTAGGACACGGTATGCACGGTCTGCGCTTTCCAGGGTAAAAATCATCTCTCCCTTTGAACCAGGTATCACCAGTGCATCCAGATCTCCATCATTGATAGCACGCCTGAGTTCTTCAGCTTCTGCAAGGCGTAACCTAAGGTTTTGTATCTCATCTTTGAGGCTCTGTACTTCATCTTGTGAAATATCATTTTTACTCAATGTAGCCTCCATTTTTTGATCCTCGATAAACAATAATTATGCTGTTACCCCAAACAACATGTTCTTTTTTTCAAAGTAATTACTTCCTAATTACTTCCTATTATTTTTGCAAAGATCTATTCCAACTAGAACCCTCTCAGTATCCGACATGCTGCCAATGAGTTTTCTCAAGGGTAGCGGAAGTTCTTTTATGAGAGTAGGAGCTGCTACTATCTGACCATCTTTAGCGAAAATAGGATACTGGTAGATATCAATGACATCTAGTTGGTACTTACCAGGCAAATGTTCCTCAAGTATACGTTTAATATTGTCTATTGCCTGTATTGATTTAGGCCCCATCCCAGCAACATATAGACGTAGAATATATATGTCATTTTCTGTCTTTTCCAGTGCTTTCTCAAAGGCTTTGATAGAGTCTTTAACGTCCAACACAACGTCTTCTTCTTTCTCGGTCATTGAATATCCTCCTCATTAGGGAGCAAATCCAGACCTACCAAAACACGTTCTGTATTTGAGAGATCACCTATAATCTTTTTAATTGGTGGCGGAAGCCTCCTAACCAGTGTTGGAACTGCTAATATTTGGTCTCCTTTAGCCAGTTGTGGATTCTCCAGGAGATCTACAACTTCAATTCTGTATCTGCCTTTTAGGTGCTCCTCACAAATTTTCTTTAAATTTGTAAAGGCCGCCAGACTCTTCTTTGTCTGTCCAGCAACATATAGCCTTAAAGTATAAGTCTTCTCATCAGACACATCGTCATGTTTAGCTGATACAGATTCGCAATTTTTTTGTGCCGCATTTCCCATAAAATACCTCTCATGTAGATATGTCTGCTCCTCTTATTCGGGCAATGTCACTTCTGTCCTTTGCCAGCGACTTAGACTTGAGTTCATCCTCAGAGGCAAGTTTATTAAGCTCTTCTTTTTGCACCTCAAGCTCAGAGTTCAGCGCTGTTATCTGGGCATCCAGGGATTTTAGCCTGCTCTCAAGCTCTCTTTTCCTTCTGCCCACATTCTGTCTTTCGACT
>CAZLNG010000219.1:2931-5009 GCA_964560735.1 uncultured Methanosarcinales archaeon
TTTTAGCCTGCTCTCAAGCTCTCTTTTCCTTCTGCCCACATTCTGTCTTTCGACTCTATTATCGGCTATATCTTTTGCCTCCTGAGTAGCCCTAGCCGAGCCCATAAGCAGGCCTCCTGAAGGTCCAAGGTAAACATCTTGGATCTCCACGCCATGATCAGTTAGTAAGTATTCTCTTATCTGATTAGAATGCTCCATTCCTCTTGACTTGATAATTGAAAGGCCGCGATTACGTTCGTTGTTGTTTTCAAAGAAGCGCAGGTTGATCCATGTATCCATGAGGGAAGAGATACCCTGGGCAAACAAGCCCTTAATTTTTTCGTGCTCTGGCTCTACCAAGCTGGTACATAGAGAGGTAATTTTTTTGAGCTTCAAGTAGTCGATTAGCCTGGTAAGTGTCAACTGGACGTCTCTTTGGGTCCCCACGTTAGTCAGGTTCGAAATGGGATCAATAATTACAATTGATGGTTCAAATGTGTCTATGAGCCTACGCATAACTAGCAAATGCATCTCAAGCCCATAAGCCATTGGTCGAAAGGCTTTGATTCTCATGAGTCCAGTATCCATGTAGGGCTGGAAGTCTATACCTATAGATCTCATATTCCTTATTATCTGGCTTGGGGACTCTTCAAACGCAAAATACAGACAGTGTTCTCCCCTATCACAGGCAGCTTTGGAAAACTCAGCTGCAAAACTGGTCTTGCCTGTGCCTGCTGCTCCCGAGATAAGTATGGTGCTACCACGATAGTATCCCTGTATTCCAAGCATTGTATTCAGACGATTTATACCAGTCGATATCCTCTCTGTAGATACCTCATGCTCCAGTCTCAGGGACGTAATGGGTAGAACGGAGATTCCATCCTTTTCTATCATGAAAGGATACTCGTTTGTACCATGCCTGGATCCTCTGTACTTGATTATCCTCACTCGTCTGGTAGCTATCTGTTCTTCCATCCTGTTATCAAGAAGGATGACACAGTCTGCAACGTACTCCTCTAATCCATATCTTGTTAGAGAAGCTTCTCCGCGTTCGCCAGTGACTATAGCTGTTACACCCTTTTCTTTCAGCCATCGGAAAAGCCTGCGCAACTCAGATCGTAGTATGGCCTCGTTTTGAAAACCTGAGAATAGAACTTCCAGAGTATCCAGTGCTACACGCTTAGCACCTATGGAGTCTATAGCTAACCCAAGCCTTATAAACAGACCCTCCAGGTCATACTCACCGGTTTCCTCAATTTCGCTCTTATCAATATATACATAATCGATTACAAGCATGTTCCTAGCTTCTAAATCATCCAGATCAAAACCCAGAGAAGAAAAGTTTTTTATCATGTCTTCAGCTGTTTCCTCAAAAGCCATGAAAACTCCAGGCTCGTTGTACTTTTGAGCTCCCTTGACAAGGAACTCCATAGCCATAAGAGTCTTTCCCGAGCCAGCACTCCCAGTTACCAGAGTCGGACGACCTTTTGGAAGCCCCCCATAAGTGATATCATCCAGACCGTTTATGCCTGATGGGGCTTTTTCCAGAGATTTTCCTTCTAATCTCATACTCGTTTCTTCAACCATTCAATTATCCTCTTTAATCCCGCAACTAATTCCATTTTTAGTAGCTTTTGAACATTTTCATCAATCTCTTAAATTAAATGATTACTTAGATATTAACAAATAAAGGAAAAATTGTGATTTACACTTTCTCTAGCTGTAAACATCAAAATAAGAATCAGTCTTCTGCGTCTATTTTGCATGTTGTTTTGAACTTGTATTGTCAGCGTTAATTATCAGTTGTTTACAATCATATTTAAGTTTATATTAAGTTCTGTTAATATTTATAAAATTTTAGATATAAAATCATTTCAATTAACATATCACTGCTAATTTAAAAGCAGATCATTTAAGCAAAAATAGTATTTATTTAAAAAGTTAGGCACGAGCCTCGCGCATCTTCTAACGCCACAAATACCGAAAAATCCCTAAAGAACCCAATCCCAACTTCATCAACTAATAATAATAGTTTCTCATTTCACCCCATCTTTTTTCAGTCAAACACTCGAATCAGGTTAGTGCATAAGAGCCGGATC
>CAZLNG010000220.1:0-4981 GCA_964560735.1 uncultured Methanosarcinales archaeon
GATGCTGGTGAAAGTGACCAGGGAGAAGTTGTCTCCAATTACCTGAAGAACCAAGGGGTCTCAACACTGGATTATGTAGTCGCAACCCATCCCCACAGTGATCATATAGGCGGGATGAGTGATGTCCTCAACAACTTCAAAGTTGAGAATTTCATTGATAGCGGATATCCTCATACATCTAAAACCTACGAAAAAATGCTGACTACTATCGACCAGAAAAATATCCCCTTTCAAGTAGCTCAGGCTGGTCAGGAAGTTGACTTCGATCCTGCTGTTGATATCGAGATTTTGAATCCTGCAAAGACATATTCAGACGAATTAAATGAGAATTCCGTAGTGCTCAAGGTAACTTACGGAGAAACATCATTCCTGCTTATGGGAGATGCAGGTCTTGAGACCGAAGAAAAAATAATGAAAGCGGGATATGATGTGGATTCTAATATCCTGAAAGTCGGGCATCACGCCAGTACTTCAGGCAGTGGAGCTTCCTTTATCTCGGCTGTAAGCCCTGAAGTAAGTGTCATTGAAGTTGGAGCAGGAAACGATTATGGACATCCCCATGCTGAGGTTCTAAAAAGATTGCAGAAGGCTTCAAAGGTTTACAGAACAGACTTAGATGGGACAATCATAGTTACAACTGATGGATCAACTTATTCAGTCACTACTCAGAAGACCGGGCCTGTATCAAGTGGAAGGGAGACTTACAGTTCTACAGTTTCAACATACGAAGAAACAGAACTTGACAAAAGCACAACTACAAGTTCTACAGAATCAACTGTTTATGTAAGCAACTTGAACCTTCAGGACGAGTGGGTCAAGGTTACAAATAAAGGGTCATCACCTGTTTCTTTGACAGGCTGGGAAATCAAGGATGAAGGCAACAAGCATACCTATACATTCTCTTCCTATACACTTGATTCTGGATCTACTGTAACTGTTTACACGGAAAAAGGCACTAATTCAGCCACCGAGCTTTACTGGCAATTAGATGACCCTATCTGGAACAATGATGGGGATAAAGCATATCTTTATGATAACAATGGAAAACTCGTTTCTACGCTGGAGAAATAATGATGAATTGCTTCAAAGTTACACTGGACAGGATAGAAGAATGTACTGCAGTTTTGCTTGTAAGGGATGAGGAATCTGTGAGGATAAACATTCCTCTCTTTTTATTACCGCCTGAAAGCAAGGAGGGTGATATTCTGAATATAACTATCACTAAGCATGTACAAGAAACAGAGGATGCGAAGGAAAGAGTATCGAACCTGCTGGAGAAACTTAAAAACAAAAATCAAGACTGACTAAAGCTGTGGAGGGAAAAATAGAATTTTCTAGTTTACTATTGTAAGGAATACTTGGATAATCCTATTATTTTCCCGTCTTTTTCTATCCCACAGTGCAAATTTAAAATAGAAGACGCTTTATTAATAATATGATACAATGATGTATAAAGAGAAATCATCAATACCAACAGATAAAGAAGAGAAAAGAAAAAGAAGGCGCATGCAACTTATAGTGTTTATTCTCGCAATGCCAGTATTTGAAATTTTCGATTCTCAAATACACGCACTCATTGAAGCAACACATATTTCTTTTAACGGATTGTGCAATTCTTTCCTCCTTTTGTTTTTATTGATATACATCATAACGAAAAAATGTGTCAAAGTATTGAAAGAACGTTTATCGTGAGAAAGTAAAGAGTCCTGTTCTTTCAGAGAAGACCTACTCATTTTCTTTTGACATCACGTACTACCCTACCAGGCAGTGTGCCAATTTTTCTGTAAAATTACAAATATTAAGAGGTTTTCGAACCAAAAATTCGAGATCCTTAGATCAATTTTACGGACAGTATACAAAAACTTGACTTCAAATTTACAGCAAATTCGAGACACTGCCCGGTATAATGGCATCAAGTTTTACGGAAAGAAATGCTTATTTTGAAAGTGTACCAGGACAATCACAGGCTTAAAGCCTATAATCACATTCAGGCTCAACCATATGTAATTTTTGGAGCCGTTAATAGATGATAGTAGACTCTTTTTCTATTGTTTAAGCTTAGGAAAACACTCAATTATCCTCAAGCATATTCCAAAAAACTGCTCCTGACATAATTCCTAAATCTGAATTTGAAGTCCGCTACGAGCGTGTGATTATCTTCAGGATGTGAAAAACACTTACTTTTTAGCTTTAGACTTCAGGAAAATCATTACAATTCTTCTGTCCAATTATTAGATTGATTTTACCGCTTATCACTGAAAAAAATAACTTCATTCTATGAGTTTACCCCTGATATTTTCCATTGCACAATTTCAATCATATCGAAAACTGTCAGATCTAAAAATAATCTAAAGTTCAATTATGGTTCCTAAAATTTTACAACTATGATATAATATTTTAGAGTATTGACTTAAATAGAAAAAATATCCACTATAATGTGGGGTATGTATATGGTTGGAAGAGAGTCAAAAATAAAAACAATTACGTTAAGCGGTATTCGTTATATTCTTGGAGCCTTTCTTTTATTACTTGGCCTATCTTCATTTTCAGATTCTTTTATCACTGGGCTATTACTTCTCTTGGCTGGTATTATAACGATTCCTTTAACTGCTGTTCTTGTGGAAGAAAAGCTAAACACTTCAATGCCTGGTAAAATGAGATTTATTATTGTGTTTTGTCTGACGATATTTGCGCTTGCTGCAGTACCATCTGTGCCACAGAGTACTTCTGCTGCAGTTGATAGTAACAAAGATGTACAAGAGATGCCCTCATCTGTAAGTGGTACCAGTGTATCAACTATATCTTCTGGACCAACACCAGTTGCAACACCAGTATCTACAAATAATCCCGCACCTACAAAGGCATCTACACAAATAACAGAGACAACAGAGACTGATCAGTCTACATCATCACGTACACCAGTATCAACTAAACAATCTACTCCATCTTCGATTGAGCAGACTCAGACTACTTCAACAAAAACAAATCAAAACACAGATTTAGCATGTGAGAACCTCACGGTTCATTTCTTAGATGTAGGACAGGGAGACTCAATCTTAGTAGAGTACGATAAAAAAGCCATGCTCATAGATGCAGGAGAAAGTGACCAGGGAGAAGTAGTCTCAGATTATCTGCAGGACCAGGGAATCTCAACGCTTGGTTATGTTGTTGCAACCCATCCCCACAGTGATCACATTGGCGGGATGAATGATATTCTAAATAACTTCCAAATTAAACATTTCATCGATAGCGGATATCCTCATACTACTCAGACCTATGAGGATATGATAACTACAATTGATAAGAAGAATATTTCTTTTGAAACAGTCAAAGCTGGTCAGACAATAGACTTTGATCCTGCTGTTGATATTGAGGTCCTGAACCCTTCAGGTACCTATTCTGATGATCTAAATGAAAACTCTGTAGTCCTCAAGCTAACCTATGGTGACACCTCAATTCTACTTATGGGAGATGCAGGCCTTGATGCAGAAGAAAAAATAATGAAAGCAGGGTCTGATATTGACTCTGACATCCTCAAAGTAGGACACCACGGCAGTGACTCTGGCAGTGGAGATAAATTTATTTCAACTATAAGTCCTGAAGTAAGTGTTATTGAAGTTGGAGCAGAAAATGATTATGGACATCCTAATGCTGAAATTCTTGAGAGATTGCAGACAGCTTCGAAAGTTTATAGAACAGATTTGGATGGCACAATTACGGTTACAACAGATGGATCTAATTATACCGTAGCTGTTCAGAAATCTGATACCTCATATGTAAGTCCTAATCCAACATCAACAGAAACAAGTGAAGTAATACCGACAGAGACATCAACATCTGAACCGGCAAAGGCACAAGCTACAACATCAGATACAACTGACACGAGCAGTGCATCTAACTATGAAAATTCCAAGTCCACGTCTACAACGACATCAAGCACAATTAACGCAAACAGTGGATCAATAATTGCAAACTCGAAGACTCATGTATATCATAACGCAGGATGCCGTTATGTCGAAAAAATAAAACCAGAGCATCTCACTTATTTTAACAGTCGAAAAGAAGCAGAAGCCGCTGATTACAGAGCATGCAAAGTTTGTGGTGGTTAAGAGTAACGGTTCTAAAACACGCTTAAATTAGCAACATGAACCAACAACCCTTAGTAATGGCCTTTGTACAAATTAATAATCGTGAAGAACCTACAAGGGCATTTACTAAACACTTTACTTTTTTATACTTTTATTTTTGAGGAACCGATCTCAAAAATCAAAATTTGCGTTTCTGGATCTCGCATTTTATCGGCCAATCATGCTTCTTATCGTGAGGGAAATCCTAAAAAGAAAGGCACAAATTCAGCTACTGAACTATATTAGCAATTAGATGACCCTATATGGAACAATGATGGAGATACAGCATATCTTTATGATAACACTGGAAAGCTTGTCTCTGCTCTGGAGGGATAAATATGGGAAACTTCAAAGTTACACTGGACAGGATAGAAGAATGTACTGCAGTTTTGCTTGTAAGAGATGAAGAGACGGTTAAAATCAATATCCCTATTTTCTTATTGCCGCCTGAAAGCAAGGAAGGTGATATTCTGGATATTACCATTGCTAAGGATGTGCAAGAGACAGAGGATACGAAGGAAAGAGTATCGAGCTTGCTTGAAAAGCTTCAGAACAAAAGAAACTAATAATCCAATTTTAGTTTCTCTCATAGTTGTATTAATTATAAGACAGCTTTTGTATGTATTCTATCCTTTTTTCACGGTTGAATTCTCTTGAATTGCTGATTTTCTATAATCTGAGATTCAAATAGAAATGTTTAATTGTGTAAGCAAGTTAAGAGTTTTAGCATTTTTGTTTAAGAAATGAATGAAACATGAAGGAGTAGGATAATGAATAATTACTAGGACTTACGCATTTGCCTGCTTTGCAGGCAACTTTTTAATAATCTCAATCTTTAAACCAAAGTATAGATT